>JBBRER010000090.1:0-9370 GCA_038202745.1 Sphingomonadales bacterium | reverse complement strand
AGCGGGGAAAGTCGAGCATGACGGCCGCGGCTCAGTCGTTCGCGGCGGTCGAGCCGGGGGGCGAGATCACGTCGGCGAGCGTCGATTTGACCGCCTTTACGCGCACGTTGGGCGCCAGTTCGAGCTCGGCATAGTGATCGTCGATCTTGATCACTTTACCGACCAACCCGCCCGCGGTGAGCACCTGGTCGCCCTTCTTGATCGCCGAAATCTTCGTAACTTGCGCCTTCTGACGGCGCATTTGCGGGCGCAGGACGAGGAACCAGAACACCCCGAACAGCGCGACCCAGGGCACGAAAGTGATCCACAGCGGTGGCTCGGCGGGCTGCGCCGGCGCAGCGGCTGCACTCAGGATTTGAAGGGAATTCAGCATCGGCGCGCGCCTAGCACCGGGCGCGAAGGTTGGCAACGCGCCCTGCCCGCTTCACCCGAGCGGCCGCCTTGCCCCACCTGGTTGCCTTGCCAACGCCGGGAGCCCTGCCTATAGGCCGCCCTTCCTTGGTGCCGCTAGCGCGGGGCCGTGGCGGTCGGGACGTAGCGCAGCCTGGTAGCGCATCACACTGGGGGTGTGGGGGTCGGAGGTTCGAATCCTCTCGTCCCGACCATTTTTCCATTTTCCTACATGAACCGATTTGGTTATATGGCTCGCTTCTCATTTGCAGGAGCGCCTTCGCAATGCCCATTTTCGACGCCATCATCGGCCCTTTGACCGCGATCATCGACAGAGTCATCCCCGACAAGGCCGAGCGCGACAAAGCCAAGCTCGAGCTGCTCCAGCTCCAGGGCTCACAGGAACTCGAGACGATCCGCGTCCAGCTCTCGGCGATCGTCGCCGAAGCCAACGCGGCGGACCCGTGGACCAGTCGCGCCCGCCCGAGCTTTCTTTACGTGATGTACGTGATGATCCTGTGGGCGTTGCCGATGGGGCTGATCGCCGCGGTCCGCCCGTCCGCCGCCGCCGCGATCGCCGGCGGAATGACCGCATGCCTCAACGGCCTGCCCGAGCCGCTCTACGCGCTCTTCGGCACCGGCTACCTCGGCTACACGGTCGCGCGCCAGTGGGGCAAGATCGCGGGAACCGACAAGTAAGACGCGCGACATCGACGCTTGCCTCGCCTGCGACCCCCGCGCATAGGCGGGCGAGCAGTGTTGCAAGAGGTTTGCATGGGCGACGACAAGGGCGCTGGCCGTAGCGGCGGCATGAACATCGAGAGCAAGCTGGTCCGCGAGCTGGCCGAATTGCTGACCGAAACCGGACTCAGCGAGATCGAGATCGAGGACGGCAATCGCAAGATCAGAGTGGCGCGACGTCTCAGCGAAGGCGGAGGCGGCGTCGGTCTAACACCCGCGCAAATCACGACCCTCACCGGCCGTTTCCCGGCGGCCTTGGAAGGACCTGCCGGGGCGCCGTCGACTCCCGCAGCCGCGCCCGCTCCTGCCCCACCCGCCGTCGATCCCGGCGCGATCAAGTCGCCAATGGTCGGCACGGTTTATCTCTCGGCCGAGCCCGGCGCGCCGGCTTACGCCGCGGTCGGATCGAGCGTGAAGGCGGGCGACACGCTGGTGATCATCGAGGCGATGAAGGTGATGAACCCGATCACCTCCCCGCGCGCGGGGACGGTGACCGCGGTGCTCGTCGACAATGCGCAGCCGGTCGAATTCGACCAGCCGCTGGTCGTCGTTTCCTGAGCAGGCCCGCAATGGGAATATCCCGGCTGCTCATCGCCAACCGCGGCGAAATCGCGCTGCGCATCCACCGCGCGGCGCACGAGATGGGGATCGAGACGGTCGCGGTCCATTCGACCGCCGACGCCGACGCAATGCACGTCCGCCTCGCCGATCACGCGGTCTGCATCGGCCCCCCGCCCGCGCGCGACAGCTACCTCAACGTCGCGGCGATCATTTCGGCGGCTGAAATCGCGCACGCCGACGCAATCCACCCCGGCTATGGATTCCTGTCCGAAAACGCCCAGTTCGCCGAGATCGTCGAAGCGCACGACATCGTCTGGATCGGGCCGAAGCCCGAGCACATCCGCACGATGGGCGACAAAGTCGAGGCAAAGCGCACCGCGGGCAAGCTCGGGCTGCCGCTCGTCCCCGGCTCCGACGGCGCGGTGTCCGACCCCAAGGAAGCCGCCAGGATCGCCAAGGCGATCGGCTATCCGGTGATCATCAAGGCCGCGTCGGGCGGCGGCGGGCGGGGGATGAAAGTCTGCACCGGCGCTGACCAACTCGCGACGCTGATCCAGCAGGCGGGAGCGGAAGCCAAGGCCGCGTTCGGCGACGACACCGTCTATCTCGAGAAGTACCTTGGCAACCCGCGTCACATCGAGTTTCAGGTGTTCGGCGACGGCAACGGCAACGCGATCCATCTCGGCGAGCGCGACTGTTCGCTCCAGCGCCGGCACCAGAAAGTGCTCGAAGAAGCGCCCTCCCCCGTGATCACGCCCGAAGAGCGCGCGCGGATGGGCGGGATCGTCGCACACGCGATGGCCGGCATGGGCTACCGCGGCGCGGGGACGATCGAGTTCCTGTGGGAAGACGGCAAGTTCTACTTCATCGAAATGAACACGCGTTTGCAGGTCGAGCACCCGGTTACCGAGGCGATCACCGGGGTCGACCTCGTGCGCGAGCAGATCCGCATCGCCGAGGGCAAGCCGCTGTCAGTGACGCAGGACGAAATCGAGTTTCGCGGCCACGCGATCGAATGCCGGATCAACGCCGAAGACCCGTGGACCTTCGCGCCCTCGCCCGGGCTCGTGACCAACTACCACGCCGCCGGGGGAATGCACGTCCGCGTCGATTCCGGACTTTACGCGGGCTACCGCATCCCGCCGTACTACGATTCGATGATCGCCAAGCTGATCGTCTGGGGCCGCACCCGCGAGGGCTGCATCATGCGGCTCAAGCGCGCGCTGGAGGAAATGGTGATCGGCGGGGTCAACACCTCGATCCCCCTCCACCGGGCATTGATGAACGAGCCTGACTTCATCGACGGGAATTACACGATCAAGTGGTTGGAGGAGTGGTTGGCGAGGCGTCAGGTTTAGCCCGCGGCTCTCGACCCGACAGCGGCCGTTCCACCCTTGTGCGATACCAACGCCGAAGGAGAAACCTCATGCGCTTTGCGGACAAAGCAGCCGCTTGGCTGGTCTGCATTCTTGGCGTCGCCCACCTTGCTGTGGGGCGTGCCGTCTTCATCGAGCCGAACGAAAGACGGATATGGTTCGCGTCAGCCGGGTTCCTCCTCATCGTCACGGGCTTGGCCAACTTGGGCGCGCAAGGCGGGGGAACGCGAATGCAATCCGTTGCAGGAGCGGCAGGTGGCTTGTCGATTCTGATTATCGGCGCCTTGATCGCTTTTGCCGATCCAGACGTCCTGATCCAACCTCAGACGCTCACATTACTCGCTCTAGGTCTGTTTCTCACCGTCCAGCGGTTGCGAGAAGTGATCACGCGCAACGCCGTCTGAAGCAGTCTGCGTTTCTCAATGCCCGCTTTCCAACGATTATCACCCTACTCCAACGGCACCCCAGGCATCTGCTTCGCGGTCCTAATCGTCAGCGACGTCTTCACGCTCGCGACATTCGGCGCCGGGGTGAGCTTGCTCGTCAGGAATTCTTGGAAGCTCTGCAAATCCTTGCTCACTATCTTCAGGATGAAGTCGATCTCGCCGTTGAGCATGTGGCATTCGCGGACTTCGGGGAGGCGCTTGATGTGGTCCTCGAACTGGCGGAGCGCGTCTTCGGCCTGGCTTTTGAGGCTGACCATCGCGAACACGGTGATCGCGAACCCGAGCTTCGAGGCGTCGAGATCGGCGTGATAGCCGCGGATTACCCCCAATTCCTCGAGCGCGCGGACGCGGCGCAGGCACGGCGGCGCGGTCAGTCCGACGCGGCTCGCCAGCTCGACGTTGGTGACGCGGCCTTCGTCCTGGAGTTCGGCGAGCAAGCGCCGGTCGATCTGGTCGAGATTCGCCATTCGCTCCCCTGCCCTTCCGCCCTCGTTGCTACCGCGTCCGCAATAATCACAGCAAATCCGTGCGCAGAGCGATAACTTTATTGTTTCATATCGCAATTGTCCCGCTTTGCAACGCACCAGATGCGCGGCCTCCATTGCGCCGCGCGCCTGCTATGGCGCATGAGCCGACAGGCGCTTGCGATGACCCAAACCGCCCTTCACTTCGACGACCGTCTCGGCACGGTCCTGCGCTTTCGCCCGTCGGGCGAGGCCGGCGCGCGCGTTCAATACCGCCAGCTGCTCGACCTTCTCGGGATGCTCCCCGCCGAAGTCGCGGGAGCGCAGATCGACGCCGCGTTCGACCGGCTGGCGGAGCTTGGCGGCGTGCTTGCGGCGAGCGAGCGCGCGGCGCTGCTCGGCGAGCCCGGGCTGCGGCTGCGCTCGCCGCGGCTGGTCGCGGTCCTGGCCCAAGCCGAGCCCGGCCCGGCGCGGGCGGCATTGGCGCGCGCCGAACTCGACGAGGACGAATGGCGTGACCTGATCCCCGCGCTCCAGCCCGCTTCACGCGCACTGCTGCGCGAACGCCGCGCGCTGTCACCCCCGGTGGCCGCGCTGCTGACGCGGCTCGGTGCGTACGACCGCGGGCTGCCGCCCGCCGATGTCGTCGCCATGCCCGCCCCCGAAGGGATTGGGGCGATCGTCCGCCGGATCGAGGCCTACCGCCGCGCCCGCCAGGAACTTCCGATCCCCGCCAACAGCGACGATCCCCGCCTGCCCTTGGGAGAAGATCGCCCGGCGACACGGCGCGTCCAGGCGTTCGATTTCGCGACCGACGCGGCGGGGCGCATCGTCTGGGCCGATCCGGGGGTCGCGGCGATGACTCTGGGACTCACGCTCGACGATCCCGCGCTCGCCATCGCGCTGCGCCGTCGGCAACCGCTGCGCGCGCTGCGCATCGAGCTGGCGGGCGCCCCGGCGATTGCCGGCGATTGGCAAGTCGATGCAGTGCCGCGGTTCGATCCGTTCGGCGGGCGCTTCACCGGCTATCGCGGGCGGATGCGCCGGTTCGCGGTCGATGCGGGGGCCTTGCCGGCTTTGCCGCGCGCCGACAGCGAAGCCGACCGTATCCGCCAGTTGCTCCACGAGCTGCGCACCCCGGTCAACGCCATCCAGGGGTTCGCCGAGGTCATCCAGCAGCAACTGTTCGGCCCGACCCCGCACGAATACCGCGCGCTGGCCGCGACGATCGTGGGCGATGCCGCGCGGATGCTCGCCGCGTTCGAGGAACTCGAGCGACTCGCGCGGCTCGACGGCGGCGCGATCGAGATCGAGGGCGGCGCCTGCGACTTCGCGGCGATTGTCGAAGCCACCGCCGGGCAACTGGCGGCGCATACCGCGGCGCGCAGCAGCGGGTTCGCGCTGCGCCGCGATGCGGACGCGCCGCTCGCCGCGCTCGCTCCGGCCGAGGGCGAGCGGATCGCCTGGCGGCTGCTCGCCACGCTCGCCGGGACGTCGGCCCCGGGCGAAGTCCTGCCGCTCGCCATCGAAGCCGGGGACCGCGGCGTGCTCCTGGTCGCCGAGTTGCCAGCAACGCTATCCGCGCGCAGCGATGAGGAGCTGTTCCACGCCGGGCCGGGCAGTGTGCCGCAAGTGATCGCCGCGGGGGTGTTCGGAGTCGGTTTCGCGCTGCGCCTGCTCGCCGCCGAAGCGCGCGCCGCGGGCGGGAAATTGGAGCGCCGCGACAATCGTTTAGAGCTGACGTTGCCGGGGTTGACCGCGCCGGTTCCGGACCATAGCCCACAGGCCGCACGTCAGGCGGGGTAAGCCCGCGGAAGCGTTCGCGGCACGCAACAGGAAATCGCCAGGTTTGAGCGCCAAGCGCATCACCGACTTGCCCGAGGCGCGCGATTTCGTCGAATTTCGGCCCGATTTCGGTCGCCGTTTTCTGCTCACGGTCGACACCGAGGAGGAGTTCGACTGGGGACGGCCGCTGCGCCGCGAGGGCCACACCGTCCACACCGTGGCGCGGCTCGCCCGGTTCCAGGAGTTTTGCGAGGGGCTGGGCGTGGTCCCGCTCTATCTGATCGACTACCCGGTGGCGACATCGCCCGCAGCCGCCGACATCCTGCGCGGTCCGGTCGCCGCCGGGCGCGCGGAGGTCGGCATCCAGCTCCACCCTTGGGTCAGCCCACCGTTCCACGAAGAAGTCACTCCGCACAACAGCTTCGCGGGCAATCTTCCCGAAGAACTCGAACGCGAAAAATTCCGCCGGCTGCGCGCCGCGATTACCGAAAACTTCGGCGCGGTGCCCCTCAGCTACCGCGCCGGGCGTTACGGCGTCGGTCCCAACAGCGCAGCGATTCTGTCCGACCACGCGATCGCCTTCGACACCTCGGTCCGCGCCCGGTTCGACTACAGCAGCGAAGGCGGGCCGAACTTCAGAGCACACCCGCTGCGCCCGTGGTGGCTCGACCGCACGGGCGGGCTGATCGAGCTGCCGCTGACCACGGTCTTCTGGGGGCCGCTGCGCCGATTGGGCCCGCGGCTTTATCCACTGCTGTGGCGGCTGCCCCGGCTGCGCGGCGCGCTCTCCCGCGCGCGCCTGCTCGAGCGGATCCCGCTGACCCCCGAAGGGGTGACGGTTGCCGAAGCCAAACGCGGTGTGCGCACCGCGGTCGCCGAGGATCTGCCGCTGCTGGTGTTCTCGTTCCACAGCCCTTCGCTGGCGCCGGGCTACACCCCGTACGTCCGCGACGAGGCCGATCTCGACGCGCTTTACGACTGGTGGCGCGAGATCATCGCGTATTGCGCGTCGCTCGACGTACGGCCGACTTCGATCGCCGAGCTGATGACTGCGGTCGATCTTGCGCGCGGGCCCGCGGCAAGCTAGCGCCGGCTGCGCGGGGACCGGGCCTGTAGCTCAGCGGTCAGAGCTGGCCGCTCATAACGGCTAGGTCGCAGGTTCGAATCCTGCCGGGCCCACCACCCCCTGACTACAAATGTCGTCGGTGGGGTCCGCATCGACGGTTCGCCGATTCGGCTTTGCCAGGCGGACGGGCGCCAGCGCATCCCTGCGGCATGAAAACGCCCCTGCTCATCGCCACCCTGCTAGCCGCCGCTCCGGCTGCCGCACAGACCGTGGGCGAGGCGCCCGCCGCGGCGCAGCCGGGCGCGCGCGCCACGATCTACGACGCCGCCTTCTTCGCGCAGTATGCGCCTGCCACCGCGCTCGATATCGCGCGGCGTGTGCCTGGGTTCAATCTCGAGTCGGGCAACGGCGACGTCCGTGGCTTTTCGGGCGCGGCGGGCAATGTGGTGTTCAACGGCGCTCGCCCGTCGTCGAAATCGGATTCGCTCGAAACGCTGCTGGCGCGGATTCCTGCCGCGCGGGTGCTGCGCGTCGAACTTGGCCCGGGCGATCGCTACGGCGCGGATTACGCGGGCAAGAGCCAGGTGCTCAACGTCGTAATGACCTCGGCCGGCGGACTTGACGGCAACGTCACCGCATCGCTCCGCCGCAATTACAACGGCCGCATCGTGCCCAACTTCGAAGGATCGGCGCTATACAAACGCGGCGATTTCAGCGCCAACCTGGCGGCGCGAACGGGGCGTTTCGACTCCACCGAAGAAGGGTTCGACCGAACCGTCGATGTGCCGGGCGGCGCGCAGCGCGAGTTCCGGCGCAAGGTCAACGAAATCCATCCACACTTCCCGTTCGTCTCGGCAAGCGTCGGGATCGAGCATGGCTCCGATCGGGCGTTCCATCTCAACGGCCGGTTCGCGCCCGAACGCTTCGTGCTCAATCAGACTAACCTCGTCACGCCTCGCGCGGGCCCGATCCGCGACGACCGGCTGAAGCAGGACTACGACGACAACAAGTACGAACTTGGCGGCGATGCGACCCGGTCGCTGGCGGGCGGCGCGCTCAAATTCGTAGCGCTCGCCAACCGGCGTCATCGCGAAACCTACGACGCCAGCTTCAATCGCGTCTCTTCGGTGGTCATCGGCGGGTTTGAGCAGCTTTCGGACTCGCGCTATCAGGAGACGCTGGGACGCTTGACCTGGTCGAAGCCGAAGCTGCTCGGGATGACAGTCGAAGTGGGCAGCGAGGTCGCGCTTAATCAGCTGACCAACGCCACCGATCTGTTCGCCCTCGCCGCCGGCGGCGCCAGGACCCGGATCGATCTGCCGATCGACAACGCCACCGTGCGCGAATGGCGCACCGACAGCCACGTCGATTTGGGCCGCCAGCTAGCCAAAGGTCTGCGCATCGATGCCGGGCTGGCCTACGAGACGTCGCACCTGACCGTTCGCGGCGACGCCATCGCCGATCGCTCGCTCAATTTCCTCAAGCCCAGCATGACACTCGACATCAAGCCCGGCGGCGGCTGGCATGGCCAGCTTATCGCCCGACGCACCGTCGCTCAGCTCGATTTCTTCGATTTCCTTTCGAACGCGGAACTTACCGTCAGCCGAGTCAACGGCGGCAACGCCGATCTGCTGCCGCAGAGAAGCTGGGAGTATCGCGGGACGATCGAGCACCCGATCCTGGGCAGCGGGCTCGCCAAGTTCGACGTCGGCCGCGACCGGATCGCTTTGCTGCAGGACCGCGTACTCACCGCCGACGGGTTCGACGCGCCGGGCAACATCGGCACGGGCACGCGAACGTTCGTCCAGGCCACGCTCGACGCGCCGCTCGACAAGCTCGGGCTCAAGGGGCTGCGGCTCCGCGCCGACGGCACGCTGCAGCGCACCAGGGTGATCGATCCGCTGACCGGCCGACCGCGCAACTGGAGCGGGTTCTGGCCGGACTGGACCTGGAATGTCGATCTGCGCCGCGATGCCGGCAAGACGTCGCTCGGCGTCACCGCGGGCCAGAATGCGAAAATCACGTTCTTCCGCACCGACGAGATCGATTCGAACTTCAGCGGCGGCGGCCCGTTTGTAACGGCTTTTGCCGAATACCGGCCCGACAAGCGCACCACGCTGCGGCTCGATGTGCAGAACGTGACAGACAGCAGTGGAAACCGTCACCGCGTGTTTTATGCGCCTAATCGCAGCGCGCCGCTGCCCTTCGCCGACGAAATCCGCGAGCGCAACCAGCACGTCGCGTTCACGATCTCGATCCGCCGCGGGTTCGGCGGCAAGACCTAGTTTAGCTTGCTCCCCGCGCCCCGCGAACTTAGGGGAGCCGCGTCGGGGAGTGGCGCAGCCTGGTAGCGCATCTGCTTTGGGAGCAGAGGGTCGCAGGTTCGAATCCTGTCTCCCCGACCATTATTCAAGAGCCTTACAAGCTCTTGAATAATAACGGTTTAATTGATCCTTTTTGACCTGTGTAGAAGCTGTGTAGCAATATTTGCGGATTCGCGGGGGCATTGCCGGCGAATTACAGATGTGCGATCTTCCTGAC
>JBBRER010000089.1:0-9693 GCA_038202745.1 Sphingomonadales bacterium | reverse complement strand
GGTAAAGTCGCGCTCGGCGGTGAGCAGCCCGGGCGGTTTGTGGAACGCGAACAGCCGTGCGGCTTCGGGCGCGCGCACCGGCTCGCCGTCTACAGTCACACCGGCAAGGTCGGGCAGGATCGTCGCAGGGGTCGTGATCGTTTCGGCGCCGCGCTTGACGCGCCCATCGGCGATCATCCGCTCGGCTTCGCGGCGGCTGGCGACGCCTGCGCGCGCGAGCAGCTTGGCGATGCGTTCGCCTTTGGGTTCCGGGTCGGGCATAACCCGCCCCTACCGCTACGCTTCGGCCAGCGCCATCTGCTCTTCGAGGATTTCGTGGAAGCGACGAATCCCGCTCTCTAGTGTGCCCAGCGTGAGCTCCGGGATCGCTCCTGTCGTCAGCCCTTCCTGACCGAGCGCGGCGGCGCGGAAATCCTCGCCCGCGAACACACCGCCGTCGAGCAAGTCCCAGCTGCGCTGCCAGTGGTCGCGCGCCTTGTCGGTCGCGGGCGCTTCGGGGATCAGCATGAAATCCTCGACCAGCGTTCGGTCGTGGGCCTGCGGCATCAGCGTCATGACGTTGATGTAGTCCGGGCTGACAACGATGACCGTGCCGGGGAACAGCTGGTAGGCAAAAGTCGCGACACGGCGCAGCGCGGCCATGTCGGCGATGTCGATGCCTTCCATTTCGGCGGCGCGGCCGACAAGACTGCGCTGGTGCGGCCCGATCAGATCGCCGACCGAAACCCCGTCCTTGAAGAACGGACCGATCGTCGCGGCATGAAGCCGGACGACGTGATAGCTTTCGAGGAAAGCGTCCATGATCAGCTTCCAATTGGAAGCGACCTCGTGCGTTCGGCGCGCGAACAAGTGCAGATCGGCCATCGCGAACCGGTCGAAATCCTCGCCGAGCGTGCGTGCATCGGAAAAGTCCGCCCCCGCGCGGGGCGCGAACCAGATCAGTCCGCCGGCTTCGCAGCTCGGCACCTCGATCAGCCCGTGCGACGCTTTGTCGAGCCCGGGAAACGTATCCGGGCGGGGCAGCGCGAGCAGCCGCCCGTCGAGCGCGTAAGTCCAGGCGTGGTAGGGGCAGGTCAGCCGCTTGCCGCAGTGGACTTCGCCGCCTTCGACCAGCCTTGTTCCCCGATGACGGCAGACATTGAGGAACACCCGCGCCGTGCCCTCGCCGTCGCGCGCGATCAGCAGCCGGTGACCGGTGGCGTCGTGCGGCACCGCCATATTGGGCTCGGGCAGGAGCGCCGACGGCGCGAGCACTTGCGGCAGGCGATCGAACAGCAGCGTACGTTCGCGCTGCCACCACTCCGGATCGGTGTAAACCGATGCGGGGACCGTGGTGGCGCCGCGATTGGGGCGCGCTTCGCCCGCGCACAGCGCCTGCGCGAGCGCACGCTGCGCTGCGGTGGGGCTCGGACCCTCGACGATCAACGGCTTGTCCATCGCGCGACGATACGCCTGTCGGCCCGGCTTTGCCAAGGTGCGGGTTGTTGGCTAGTCTTCTCTCGGATGTAGCGCAGGAGGATCGCATGGCCACAAGCACGGTGCCGGCCGGACGGCCCAAAGGCCTCAAGCTGCTGCGCATCGCGCTCCAGAACCGCAAATCGGCGTGCATGCTCGGGTTCGGGTTTTCCTCGGGGCTGCCGTTCGCGCTGCTGATCGGGACGCTCAACGCCTGGCTCGGCGAAGTCGGCATCAAGATGGCGACGATCGGCGTCTTGTCGTGGATCGGGCTCAGCTATTCGTTCAAGTTTCTGTGGTCGCCATTGGTCGACCGTTTGCCGCTCCCGCTGCTCGAGGCGCTGGGCCGGCGAAGGAGCTGGATCGCGCTGTGTCAGGCGGTGCTCGTGCTGGCGTTCCTCGGGCTGGCATCGACCGATCCCGCGGTTTCGATCGGGCGTTTCGCCGGGTTCGCGTTCATCGCCGCGCTCGCCTCGGCGACGCAAGACGTGGCGATTGACGCCTGGCGGATCGATGTCGCGGATGAAGTGACGCCGGTCGAGCTGCTCAGCCCGATCTACCAGTTCGGCTACCGGATTGCGTCGATCGTCGGCGGGGCGCTCGCGCTGGTGCTGGCCGCGCGGATGAGCTGGGGCGGGGTCTACGCGCTGATGGCGGGCGTCGCCGCGTTGATGGCGCTGGTCACGCTGCGCGCACCCGATACTCCGCGCCCCGAAAAGGCCGCGATGCATGCCGCGCTCGCGCGGCCGGGCGAGCTGACCCCCGCCGCCCGGGCGCTGGCGCTGGCGATCGTTGGGGCAAGTTGGACGTGGGCGATCTGGACGATCCTCGCGTTCATGCGCTCGGTGCTGGTCGTGGCTCCTGGCGCAACACCGCCCTCGGTCGGCGATTTCACCAAGTTCTATGCGCCGTGGATCGTGATTGCGACCGTGGTCGTGCCGCTGATCGTCGCGGCCGCGACCAACGCGTTGAAAGCGCGGAAGCAGGCGGTGCTGATCGCCGAGGACACCCACCATTCGGCGTTGCGCACCGCGGGCAACCACCTTTACGTCGCGTTGGTCGCGCCGCTGGCGGAGCTTTCCGCGCGGCTAGGCTGGGGCGTGCTGATCGTGATCGGGATGATCCTGACTTACACGTTGTGCTACAATATCTGGTCGAGCTTCGCCTTCCCGTTCTACCTCGAATTCCTCCATTACACGAAGGATGAGGTCGCATTTGCGAGCAAGCTGTTCGGGATCGTCATGACGATGGTCGGGATCGGACTGGGCGGATATTTGTTCGCGCGGATCGGGCGCATGCCGACGATCCTGATCGGCGCGGTGCTGCCGGTGCTGGGCAACTTCGTCTATGCCGACTTGGCCGAAGGGGGCGCGCATATCGACGCGCTTGCCGGACCGCTGTTCGGTTGGACCGGGGTCGAGCCGCGGATGCTGCGGCTTCTGCTCGCGATCAGCTACGAGAACATCTCGACCGGGATCGCGGGCGCGGCGTTCGTCGCTTACCTGTCGGGCATCGTCAGCAAGAACTACACCGCGGTTCAGTACGCGCTGTTGTCCTCGCTGACGTTCCTGATCGGCGGCCTCGGCCGCGGGATCGCGGGCGAGACGATCGATCTCCACGGCTATGCCTACGTCTTCCGCTGGACTGCCGCAGCAGGCGCGTTTGCGATCCTGTTCGTGGCGATGGAGTGGCTGCGCGTCAGCCGGGCTCAAGCGAAACTCAGTCGGGGACTTCATCGTTGAGCGCGAGTGCGGCGCCGACCAGGTAAAGCGACCCCGCGATCAGCAAGTTCGGCGCGGCATTTTCATCGGCGGCGAGGCGTTCGATCGCCTGATCGAGCGTGAAATCGGGATAGCATTCGCGCGGGCTCGCCTTGGCCTGCGCGAACATCGCGATATCGCGCGGGTCGTGATGGTCATGGCCGGGCAGCGGGACGACGCGCGCCTTGCGGATCAAGGGCGCGAGCGGGAACAGCACCTCGGAGACCTTGCGCGCCCGGGTCAGCCCGAAAATCAGATCGAACGGCGCGTGGGGCGCCATCGCAGCGGCGAGCGCCTGTGCGGCGGCGGCGTTGTGCGCGCCATCGACCCACACCGTGCGTCCGGGTAACCGCGCGGTCAGCGGACCAGGGCCGAGCTCGTGCAAGCGTCCCGGCCAACGCGCACGGCGGATGCCTTCGGCCATCGCTTCGGGCGAGACGGTAATCTGCCGCTGGTGGCGCAGCATCGCCACCGCCAGCGCGGCGTTGTCGGCCTGATGGGCGCCGACCATCTCCGGAAGCGGCAAATTGAGTACGCCCGCCGCGTCGCGATAAGCGATGCCGTCGCCGATGTCCGCGAACCACTCGCGTCCGCGCATGACCAGCCGCGCCCCGCGCCGCGCGGCCGTCGATGCGACCTGCCCGGCCACGCCGTGTGAATACGCCTGCGTAACCAGCGGCGCGCCGGGCTTGGCGATGCTCGCCTTTTCGAACGCGATGCGCTCCGCTGGGTCATCGGGCGTCCCAACCTCCGGGCGAAGCAGAAACGCCTCGTGGTCGATCCCCAGCGCGGCGATGCCGCACACAGCCGGGTGCTCGATGACGTTGGTCGCGTCGAGCCGCCCGCCGAGCCCGACTTCGATCACGCAAGCGTCCGCCGGCGTCTCGGCAAAGGCGAGGAATGCGGCGGCGGCGGTGACTTCGAAAAAGCTCGGGTCGAGTCCGTCCGCTGCATCGAGTACGCGCGCGAGCAGCACGGCCAGCGCATCGTCGCTGACCAGCGTTCCGGCGATGCGGATGCGCTCGTTGTAGCGCACCAGATGCGGCTTGGTCGCGGCGTGGACCGACAGCCCCTGGGCTTCGAGCATCGCGACGAGGAACGCGCAAGTCGAGCCTTTGCCGTTGGTCCCCGCGACGTGGAACACCGGCGGCAGGCGGCGCTGCGGATCGCCGAGCCGGGCGAGCAAGGCGGTGATCGTGTCGAGCGCGAAACGTCCTTGCGGCAGCGACAGCGCGCCCAATCGGTCGAGCTGCGCCTGGACGCGCGCATCGTCGGAGATCGCGAAGTCTCTCACCTAAAAACCCCTCCCCTTCAGGGGAGGGGTTGGGGTGGGGGCAGTCGCGCTCGGGTGTCGTCGCGCATGGGGACAAGCCCCACCCCCGGCCCCTCCCCTGAAGGGGAGGGGGGCTTTCACGCGGCTTTCGCCTTCGGTTCGAGATACCCGAGCAGCGTCGCCAAAGTCGCACGCAATTCCGCCCGCGGGACTACCATATCGACCATTCCGTGCTCGTGCAGATACTCGGCGCGCTGGAAGCCATCGGGGAGCTTTTCGCGGATCGTGTCCTGGATCACCCGCTGCCCGGCAAACCCGATCAGCGCGCCCGGCTCGGCGATATGGATATCGCCGAGCATCGCGTAGCTCGCGGTCACCCCGCCTGTCGTGGGATCGGTCAGCACGACAATGTAAGGCAGCCCGGCCTCGTTGAGCCGCCGGATCGCGATCGTCGCCTTGGGCATCTGCATCAGGCTTAGGATGCCTTCCTGCATCCGCGCGCCGCCCGCGGCGGTGCAGATCACGTACGCGCACTTGTCCTTGAGCGCGCGATCGGCCCCGGCAATAAACGCCGCACCCACCGCCAGCCCCATCGACCCGCCCATGAAGGCGAAGTCCTGGACGCCGAGCACCACGCGCTTGCCCTCGATCGCCCCCGCGGCATTGATCAACGCGTCGCAATATTCGCTTTTCGCGCGCGCCGCCTTGATCCGGTCGGGATACTTCTTGCTGTCGCGGAACTTGAGCGGATCGTCGCGCACTTTGGGCTCGGCGAGCACTTCGAAGCCCGGGTCGAGCAACTGCGCAAAGCGCGCGTCAGCGCCGATCCGCCCGTGATGTTCGCAGCGCGGGCAGACCGACAGGTTCTCCTCGTATTCCTTGACGAACAGCATCTCAGCGCACGACGGGCACTTGATCCACAGGTTGTCGGGTGAATCGCGCTTCTCGGTGAAGGGAAGCGCATTGCGGACGCGGTCGAGCCAGGACATCGTCTTCCTATCGCGCCGAATGGACTGCGTTGGCAAGCGCGCGGGTCAGCTCGCGGAGTGCGGCGGGTGCGTTTGCGCCGTGCTTCCCGACCAGCTCGACCAGCGCCGTACCTACGGCCACACCATCGGCGACAAGGGCGATCGCGCCGGCCTGCTCGGGTGTGCGGACCCCGAAGCCAACCACGATTGGCACGTCGGTCGCGGCCTTGAGCCGGGCGACAGCGTTCACGATGCTGTCTTGCGCGGCCTGCTGCTTGCCGGTGATCCCCGCGACCGCGACATAGTAGAGGAAGCCCGACGAGCCATCGAGGATCGTCGGTAGCCGCGCGGAATCGCTGGTCGGAGTGGCGAGGCGGATCAGCGCGATGCCATTCGCGCGCAGCGCCGGGCCGAGCGCGTCGTCCTCCTCGGGCGGAATATCGACGCAGATCACCCCATCGACGCCCGCTCGCGCGCACTGGTCGGCAAACCACTCCGGCCCGCGCACCGTCATCGGGTTGGCGTAGCCCATCAACACCAGCGGCACGTGCCCGTGGCGCGCGCGAAACGCGGCGGCAATGGCGAAGATGTCGGCGGTCGTCGTCCCCGCGCCGAGGCTGCGCAAGTTCGCCGCCTGGATCGCCGGACCGTCGGCCATCGGATCGGTGAACGGCATCCCCAGTTCGATCACATCCGCGCCGCCGGCGACGAGCGCGTCGAGGTTGGCCGCGGTGTCGCCATCGCCCGCGGTGAGGAAGGCGACGAAGGCGGGGCCTCGTGAAAATGCCGTGGCAAATCGGCTCAAAGCTTTACGCCCAAGTGCTCGGCCACCGAGAAGATGTCCTTGTCCCCCCGCCCGCACAAGTTGGCGAGGATGATGCTGTCCTTGGGCATCGTCGGCGCAACCTTCGCCACGGCGGCAATCGCGTGGCTCGGTTCGAGCGCGGGGATGATGCCTTCGGTGCGGCACAACAACTGGAATGCGTCGAGCGCCTCGTCGTCGGTGGCCGACGTGTACTCGACCCGCCCGACTTCCTTGAGCCAGGCGTACTCGGGCCCGATCCCGGGGTAGTCGAGCCCGGCGCTGATCGAGTGGCCTTCGACGATCTGACCGTCCTCGTCCTGAAGCAAGTAAGTCCGGTTGCCGTGGAGGATGCCCGGGCGCCCGCCCGCGAGGCTCGCGGCGTGCTTCTCGCCGTCCAGCCCCAGCCCCGCCGCCTCGACGCCCAGCATCCTGACCTCGGCGTCGTCAAGGAACGGATGGAACAGCCCGATCGCGTTCGAGCCGCCGCCGATGCACGCCACGAGCAGGTCGGGCAGGCGGCCGGTTCGGCTGAGCATCTGCGCGCGCGCCTCGCGCCCGATCACGCTCTGGAAGTCGCGGACGAGCTCGGGGTAGGGATGCGGGCCGGCGGCGGTGCCGATGATGTAGAAAGTGTCGTGGACGTTCGCGACCCAGTCGCGCAGCGCCTCGTTCATCGCGTCCTTGAGCGTCGCCGCGCCAGCGGTGACCGGGATCACCTCGGCCCCGAGCAGCTTCATCCGGAACACGTTGGGCGCCTGCCGCGCGACGTCGGTCGCGCCCATATAAACCACGCACGGCAGCCCGAACCGTGCGCAGACCGTGGCGGTGGCGACGCCGTGCTGGCCCGCGCCGGTCTCGGCGATGATCCGCGTCTTGCCCATCCGGATCGCGAGCAGGATCTGCCCGATGCAGTTGTTGATCTTGTGCGCGCCGGTGTGGTTCAGTTCATCGCGCTTGAACCACACTTGCGCCCCCCCGAGTTCTTCGGTCAGTCGCGGCGCGAAATAGAGCGGGCTGGGGCGCCCGACATAGTGTTCGAGCAGATCGTCGAACTCAGCCTGGAACGCGGGATCGACTTTCGCCGCGCGGTATTCGCGTTCGAGATCGAGCACCAGCGGCATCAGCGTCTCGGCCACGAACCGCCCTCCGAACCGGCCGAAATGGCCGCGCTCGTCAGGCTGGTTGCGGAAGGAATTGGGGGCGCTCATACTGCGCGCGCCGCTTTGCAGAAGGCCGCGATCTTGTCCACGTCCTTGACCCCGGGCGCACTCTCGACACCCGATGAGGTGTCGACCAGCGGCGCGCCGGTAAGCAGCGCCGCTTGGGCGACGTTGGCGGGGGTGAGCCCGCCCGCAAGGCCCCAGGGCAGCGCGCCTTTCCAGTGCGCGACCAGGCTCCAGTCGAACGCCAGCCCCATTCCGCCCGGCAACGCGCCTTTGGGCGTACGCGCATCGAACAGGATCAGGTCGGCGGCATGCGCATAAGAATCGGCGCGGGCGACATCGGCGGCGCTGGCGACCGAAATGACCTTCCACACGGGCAGCCCAAACCGCGCGCGAGTCTCGGCGCAGCGCTGCGGGGTTTCCCCGCCGTGGAGCTGCAGCGCGGTCAGGCCCGCCGCCGCGACGGCTTCACTGATTGCTTGGTCTGCGACACCGACGAACAACCCGACGCGCCCGATCCGTCCCGCCGCTCGCACCGCCAAGTCCGCCGCGTCGCGTCCGGTCAGATAGCGCGGCGAGCCCGGGCAGAAATTGAACCCGACATACTCCGCCCTTGCCGCGATCGCCGCATCGAGCGCCTCGGGCGACGTAACGCCGCAAATCTTGATCGCGGGGGCGGGCACTGGCTCAGGGCGCCAACTCGAACAGCACTTGCAGGCTGGCGCTGAGTTCGAGCTCGCCAGCCTGGACCGGCGGAGGCGGCGCGGGAGGCGCTTCGGCGACGGCCATTCGGTACATCACCGGGCTCGGCTGGGAATAGCCGCCGCCCTCGCTGATCGAGACGATCCGTGCGACGCGCAATCCCGCAGCGCGTGCGTAAAGCTCGGCGCGGGCGCGGGCGCGTTTCATCGCATCGAGCCGCGCCTCATCGAGCGCGCTTTCGTTGTCGTCGAGCGCGAAGCTTGGTCCGTTCACCTGGTTCGCGCCCGCGCCCACCAGCGTGTCGATCACTTTGCCGTAATCGCCCAGTTTGCGCTGCTTCACCGAAACCTGATTGTTCACCGAATAGCCGACGATCCGCTGCTCGTTCTGCTGATAGCTGCCGTCGGGCTGGCGCACGGGCGGGGCGTAAATCGGGTTAAGCGAGAGGTTGCTGGTCTGGATGTCGCGCTCGGCGATCCCGGCGCGCTTCAATGCGGCGATCACCCCGCTCATCGCGGTCGAATTCGAGCCCAGTGCCTCGCCAGCGGTCTTGCCCTGGGTGGTCACTCCGGCGCTGAACACCGCGAGATCGGGTTGGCGGTTGCTGCGCCCTTGCGCGCTGACCGAAAGCAGTGTGCTCGTCGGCGCGATCGTCGGGACGATGCCCTGTGCCTGGGCTGAGGCGGGCGCAGCGGTGCAGGCGAGCAGCGCGGCGGCGATCGGCAGGGCAAAGCGTTTCATCGGGTAACTCCTTCGGTTGGTTGCCGCGGCTGTCGCAAGCCGCCGGTGTCGCGGCGATGAACGCGCTACAGCGTTTCCTCGATCGCGCGCGCGGCGGCGAGCGGGTCGCCGGCGCGGGTGATCGGACGCCCGACCACCAGCACGCTCGCCCCCGCCTCGCGCGCCTCGCGCGGGGTGACGGTGCGTTTCTGGTCGCCCGCATCGCCGTTATCTGGGCGCAGCCCGGGGACGACGAAAAACCCGTCTTTCCACGCCTCGTGCACCGCGGCGACTTCGTGGCCCGAGCAGACGATCCCGTCGAGTCCCGCGGCTTGCGCCAGCTCGGCCAGCCGCAGCACCTGATCGCTCGCCGCGCCCGCGATGCCGATGCGGGCCAGATCGCGCGCGTCGAGGCTGGTCAGCACGGTCACCCCGACCACCTTGCAGTGCTCGCCCGCCGCGGCCTTGGCGTCCTCCATCATCGCGCGCCCGCCCGAGGCGTGGACGGTGACGATCGCGGGCTCGAGCACGTGGACCGCCTGCATCGCCGCGGCGACGGTGTTCGGGATGTCGTGGAGCTTGAGGTCGAGGAAGACCGGCAGCCCCGCGTCCTGCACCGCGCGGACGGCGGCGTGGCCCTGCGAGATGAAGAGCTCCAAGCCGACCTTGCCGATGCCGACGTGGCCGCGGAGGGCAGAGGCGAGCGCGCGGGCGTCGGAAAGCGTGGCGACGTCGATCGCGGCGCACAGGCGTTCGTGGGGGGCGAGCGGGCGGGACATGCGGACCTCTCCCCGCCTGCCGGCCGCCCCTCCCCTTCCTCGCGCTACGCGCTCAGATGGGCGGGGCT
>JBBRER010000088.1:0-9849 GCA_038202745.1 Sphingomonadales bacterium | reverse complement strand
ATCAGCAGGATGCGCAGCAGCCGCATGTCGATTATTCGTAACGCAAGCGGGTTCGGTTACCAGCGCAATCGTTCGAGGATCAGGCCAAGCATACACCGGCGTCGAAATTAATCGTGCACCCCGTCGCTACACGCGCAAATGCCGCCGCATGTCGCGCTGCTCGTGCATCACGCGGACCACATACCGGTGACAGTGCACTAAACTTGATCCAACAAAATTGGGAACACAGCAGCCAAACTTCACTCCTCCGACCAAGAGTCCAGCTTCAAATGCCGCCCCGGATCGCGCTGGACGTGCATGATCCGCAAAATGTCCACACCATCATCGGTTACGACGTAATAGATGTGGTGCATCGCGCTGCGTTTTCGCCGCAGGCCGGGATAGACTTGATCATAAAGCGGATAGCGAAGGCACGAGCTGCGCAGCGCCTTGATGTCCCCCACCAGCGCCGCGACGTACCGTTTCGCTTGCGCCGTCCCCCATTCGTCGCGGGTGTAAGCATCGATCTCGTTCAGTTCGGTCAGCGCTTCGGGACGATAATTCAGGCGGCGCTTCATTCCTCGCCGAACTTTTCCTCGAACCACGCGTCGATATCGAACGGCCTCGCCGGACCGCTATCGAGGCCTTTCTGGATTTCGCGGCGCAACGCCTCGACCCGGTAGTCCTCGGCCACATATTGCCGCATCGCTTCGCGCACGACTTCGCTGGTCGAGCCGAACTCGCCGCTTTCGACCTTACGACGGGCGAATTCTACGAACGGAGCGCCAAGCGCGATCGAGGTGTTTTTGGCTGCCATGAACGCTGAATACCAAATATTGGTAACGCCTGCAAGGCCATCTCGTTCATCCGCGCTTCACATTTACGCCCGTAGTCGATTACATATGTAAACGCTTTCTGGGAGGGAGCGAATGGCGGACGAGTCGCTAATCGGCGAACGGATCACCGAGGCCGAGCATGCGGTCATGGAGGCGCTGTGGACGCGTGCTCCGCTGACCGCGGCCGAAGTCTGCGATGCGGTGTGCGAGCCGCGCGGTTGGGGGCTGGCGACGGTCAAGACGCTGCTCTCGCGCCTCGTCGCCAAAGACGCGGTTGCCTCGCAGCCCGACGGCAAGCGTTTTCTCTATTCACCCGCGATTGCGCGCGCCGATTATCTCGGCGGCGAATCGAAGCGTCTGGTCGACCGATTGTTCGGCGGGCGCGCCGCGCCGCTGTTCGCGCACTTGGCCGAGGCCGAGGCGCTGACCGCGACCGATCTCACCGAGATCGAAGCGCTGCTTAAAGCGCTGATGGCGGAGGGCGGGCGATGACCTGGCTGATCGACACGTTTCTCGTTACCGGGGCGCTGATCGCGCTGGTGCTGGTCCTGCGCCGGCCGGTAGCCCGCGCCTTCGGCCCCGGCATGGCTTACGCGCTGTGGGCGCTGCCGCTGCTGCGGCTGGCGCTGCCCCCGTTGCTGCTTCCCGCCGCGCGAGAGGCGGAGCCGGTCACGGTGGTCGTTTCCAGCGGCGCCGTCGAAACGGCGACCGCCGCGCTGCCTGCCGCCGGTATTTCCCCGCTGACCGTTCTCGCCGCGATCTGGCTGGTCGGCGCGCTGTTCTACCTCGCCTGGCGCGTCGCGGGCTATATCGACATGCGCCGTCAGCTGCTCACCGGCGCGCGGCCCGTGGGCGAAGCGGGCGCGGTACGGCTGGTCGAGACCGCCGCCACCGCCGCGCCGGTCGCGTTCGGGGTGCGCGACAAAGTCGTTGCGCTGCCGCTGGGGTTCATGGCGGGCGAGGACCGCGCCGCGCGCGATCTCGCCATCGCGCACGAACTCGAGCACCACGCGGGCCGCGATCTGGCGGTCAATCTGGCGGTCCAGCCATTGCTCGCGCTGCACTGGTTCAATCCGCTGGCGTGGGCCGGCTGGCGCGCGCTGCGCCGCGATCAGGAAGCGGCGTGCGATGCGCGCGTGCTCGCCGGGCGCGATGCCGAAACCCGCGCCCGCTACGCCCGTCTGATCAGCGACTATGCGCGCAGTCCCCGCCTCGCACTCGCCGCGCCGATGGCCTGCCCAGTCCTCGGCGACAAATCCATCGTCCACCGTTTGAGGAGCCTGACTATGACTGAGCCATCTACTCGCCGCCGGCTGACCGGCACCGCACTGATCGCCGCCGCCGCGCTGGCGCTGCCTGCCACGGCCTCGATCGTTTACGCCGCGCAGGATGCGCCGCCCGCGCCTCCGGTCGCGGTTACCGCGCCAACGCCCGCCGCCGCGCCCCACGCGGAAACGCGCGTGATGATTATCGAGCGCCACGGCAAAGACGGCAAGCACGACCGCGGCCCGGGCTTCACCCGCACGATTACCCGCGACGGCAGGACCATCGTGCTCAAGACTGACAAGCCGATCAGCGATGCCGAACTCGACGCCAAGCTTGCCGAGATCGACGCGCATATGCCGATGCCGCCGATGCCGCCGATGCCTGGTGTTGCGCCGACCGCGCCGATGCCGCCACGGGTCGTAATGATCCGGCGCGAGGGTGGCGACGGGGAAGCCCGCGCCTTCGCAATGCATTGCGCGGGCGATGTCGCCAATGTGGACGAATCGACCGACGCCAAGGGCCAGCACCAGGTCGTGCGGATGCGAATTTGCGGCGACGCCGGAGCGCACCGCGCCGAGGCGCTGGAAGCGATCCGCCATGCGCGCCAAGGCATCGCCAGCGACACTTCGATGTCGCCCGAAATTCGCGCCAAAGTGCTGAGCCGGCTCGACGCCGAAATCGCGAAGCTTTCCAAAACGGGGTAACACCGCCCCTTGGCACGCCCCGGATAGCGCCGCGGCGGGGGCGGAGCGATCCGTCCTCGCCGTTGCCGCGTTTGCGCGGTAGGCTCGCCGCGCCGACGATTCGGGGGGAGTTCGAATGGAAGAGACCACGCGCCGCGCGTTCGCGCCGGGCATTCGCCTGCTGTTCGTCGCGCTGATCGCGGCGGTGCTGACGATTCCGCTGATGCTCGTCTATGCGCTGGTCTACGACCGGCAGGACCAGGCGGCGACCGCGCAAGGCGCGATCAACGCCGGCTGGGGCGGGCCGCAAGTCGTCGCCGGGCCGGTTATCGTGGTGCCCTTCCGCACGATCCAGACGCAGACCCAGGAAATCGACGGCAACAAAGTGAGCCGCGCGGTCGAGGTCGAGAAGCTGCTCTACATCTCCCCGGTCGCCAACAAGGCGACGACCGTGATCGATCCGCAGGAGCGGCACAAATCGATCTATCGCAGCGTGCTCTACGAAGCCAAAGTGGCGGGCGTCGCCACCTTCGCGCTGCCCGCCGACTTGCCGCGCTTCGGGGTGACGCGCGAGCGACTGATGTGGGACCGCGCCGAGCTTCGGATGGGCGCTTCCGACGCGCGCGGGCTGACCGCCGGGGCGGTGCTCAAGGCCGATGGCAAGAACCTCGCGATCGAGCCGGGCAAAGGCCCGGGCGCGACCGGCGGAGAGGGCTTCTTCGCGTTCCTGCCGTGGAACGGCGAGGGCACGCTGAGCGTCGAGTACGCGTTTGGGCTGCGCGGCAGCCGCTCGCTCAGCCTGGTCCCGCGCGGCGGGCGGACCGAATGGACGGTGCAATCGAAATGGGCGAGCCCGAGCTTTGGCGGCGCGTTCCTGCCCGACAAGCCCAGCGTCGGCGATGGCGGGTTCAAGGCGAGATACACCGTCGACAAACTGGCGCTTGGCTTGCCACCGGTGGCGATGGAGGACCCGGGGCCGCCGTCGATCGACGTGGGTTCGGGCGAAGGTGAGCGAAATATGGTTTCGCGTGATGCGGCGATGACTGCGGCGGACACCGGCTCGGCCGGTAACGTCGCCGCAGGCGGCGCCCAGGAAGTGATCGGCGCCTCGGCCAAGGCGCTGACGGTTGGGCTGATCGAGCCGGTTAACCTCTATTCCAAGGTCAACCGCTCGGTTAAGTACGGGTTCCTGTTCATCGGGTTCACGTTCCTGGCGTTCTTCCTGTTCGACGTCGTCGGCGGCGCCCGCGTGGCGGCGGCGGAATATCTGCTGACGGGCGCGGGGCTGGTGCTGTTCTTCGTGCTGCTGCTGGCGTTCGCCGAAGTCGTCGGCTTCACGGCCGCGTACCTGCTGGCGAGCGCGGCGATCATCGGGCTGCTCAGCGCCTACAGCGCGGCGGTGCTCGGCAGCTGGAAGCGCGCCCGGTTCATGGCCGCGCTGCTGGTTGGGCTCTACGCGCTACTGTTCGTGCTGCTCAATCTCGAGGCGTGGTCGTTGCTGATCGGCGCGGTGCTGCTGTTCGTTGCGCTCGCGGGGGTGATGTACGCCACCCGCAAGGTCGATTGGACCGCGGTGGGACGGCGCGAGGTGGCGACCCCGGGCTGAACGTTAGCGTTTGCGGCGAACGTATTGGCGGTTGTCGTCGCGTGTCACGATATCGAATTCGGGCAGCGACTCGATCAGTTCGGACAGCCGGGAGTAGCCGTAACTGCGCGCGTCGAACGAGGAGCGCGCATTGAAGCGCTGGCCGAGCTCGCCCAGCGCGGCGTAGTTGTCCTGGTCGCGCTTGGAAGCTTTCCACGCTTCGCCGAGCTGACGGACGAGTTCCGAATCCACTTCCTGCTTGGCGGTGGGCTTTGCGGGTTGCGCGGCGCGGCCGGTGCTCGCGGGCACTGCCGCGCTCGGCTGGCTTTCCTTGAGCGTCTGCAAGTCGATGAACCGCGTGCAGGCCTGGCGGAACCCTTCGGGCGTGCGCGAGGTGCCGAAGCCGTAAACCGGAATGCCGTTCTGGCGGATGCGCATCGCCACCGGCATGAAATCGCTGTCGCTCGACATGATCCCGAAGCCGTCGATGCGGGCCGAGTGAAGCAGGTCCATCGCGTCGATGGTCATCTTCATGTCGGTCGCGTTCTTGCCCTTGGTGATGTCGAACTGCTGCTGCGGCTCGATCGCGTGGACTTGAATGATGCTGGCCCAGCTCTTGAGCCCCGGCTTGGTCCAGTTGCCATAAGCGCGGCGGATGTTGACCGAGCCCAATTCGGCAAGGATCGTCAGGACATCGTCGAGCGCGGCGGCCTGGGCGTTGTCGGCGTCGATCAGCAGCGCGATGTTGCCGTGGGGGATCGGATCGCTGTCGGGCATCGAAGGTCCTTTCAGCGCCAGCGCAGGCGCTCGGAGGTCAGTTGGCTGGCGCGCGTTACACCCATCAGCTTCATCCCGCGCTCGATTTCGTCCTTGAGCAAGCCGATCGCGCGCTCGACCCCCGGCTGCCCCGCGGCGGCGAGCGCGTAAAGGTACAGCCGCCCGCCCGATGCGGCGGTCGCGCCTGCGCACAGCGCCTTGAGCACGTGCGTTCCCCGGCGCACTCCGCCGTCGCAGATGATCTCGATCTCTCCGCCGACCGCATCGGCGATCTCGCGCAACTGGTCGAACGGCGCCCGGCTGCCGTCGAGTTGCCGCCCGCCGTGGTTCGAGATCATGATCGCATCCGCCCCGATCTCGACCGCGCGGCGTGCGTCGGCGGCGCTCATCACGCCTTTGAGGCAGAACGTGCCGCCCCATTGCTCGCGCAGCTTGGCGGCGGTGCTCCAGTCCATCGATTGATCGAGCATCGTGTTGAAATAGTCGGCGATCGACACCGCCTTCGAACTGCCTTCGCCGATGTGCGTGTCGAGATTGGGCAGGCTGAACTTTTCGCGCAGCAGATAGTCGAGCGCCCAGCGCGGCTTGGCGGCGTAGGACAGCGCGGAAGCGGCGGTGAAACGCGGCGGCGAGGTGAACCCGCTGCGCGCGCATCGCTCGCGCTTGCCCGAAACGATCGTATCGACGGTCAGCGCGAGTCCGTCGATCTTCGCCGCTTGGCAGCGCGCGATCATGCTGGCGTTGAGCCCGGCGTCCTTGTGGACGTAAAGTTGGAACAGCTTGGGCGCGCGGGTCAGCGTCGCGAACTCCTCGATCGAGATCGTCGCGAGGCTCGAGATGCCCGACCACAGCCCGAACTTGTCCGCCGCGCGCGCCACCGCGCGTTCGCCCTGCCAGTGGAACACGCGCTGCAAGGCGGTCGGGCTCAGCATCAGCGGCAGCGCGCTGCGCTTGCCCATGATGGTGCATGAGGGATCGATCTCGGCGACCCCGGCGAGCACGTCGGGGACGAGATCGGCATCGGCGAACGCAGCGGTGTTGCGTGCTTTGGTAATCTCGTCGTCGGCTGCGCCGTCGATGTAGTCGAACACCGGCCACGGAAGGCGCGCTTTGGCGAGCCGCCGGAAATCTTCGACGTTGTGGCAGTCGTCGAGCTTCACGGCATCACGGGAAGGACGATTTTCGAGCCTGGGCAAATTCGCTGCGTCGCCGCGCGGTAGTCGCCGGGCTCGGCCTTGGCGATGTTGGGGACGAAGGTTTGCGGATTGCGGTCGATCACCGGAAACCAGCTCGACTGGATCTGGACCATGATCCGGTGGCCCTTCAAGAACACGTGATCGTGCTCGCGTAGAGGGACGTCCCAACCGCGAACCTGATCGGGGACCAGCGGCTTGGGCGTCGTCTCGCTGTCGAGAAACCGTCCGCGACGCACTTCCATCGCGATCGGCCACTGGTAGCCGTCGAGCGTCTTGCCGTAGTCGCCGAGCTTGCCGTCGACTTTGGGCGTGTCGCTGTCCTGCGGGAGGACGTCGATCACCTTGACGATGAAATCGCCGTCGGTCCCGCTGGTCGAGGCCTGAAGCGCCGCGGCCCAAGTCCCGGTGACGGTCAGGTCGGCATCGAGCGCTTCGCTTTGCCAAGTCAGGACATCGGGGCGGCCGTCGACGAAGCGCTGGTCGGCTGTTTCCCACCAGCGCCACTCGGGCGCGGGATACGTCGGTGAGATCGGACGCGCGCGGAACGGGACCGGGTGCGCGGGGTCGGCGACGTAGCTTGAGCACACTTCGCCGGCTGCGGGCGCGGTGAACGACAGCGTGCCGTTATCGTGCAGGTATAGTGCGGTTTTGGCCGCGGTTCGGGGCGGCCACTGCGCGTAGCTGCGCCATTTCCAGCTGCCCGACTGGAAGCTCTTGACCTCGAAATCGGGCTTCGCGCCTTCGCCGTGGAGCCAGTGGCGGAAGAACGGCGCTTCGACTTCGCTGAGGAAGCTGGTCCCGGCTTCGCTGCCGATCGGGATCGCGCCGAGCTTGTCCGCGGGGGTGCGCCAGCCGCCGTGGTTCCACGGACCCGCGACCATCTGCGCGAGGTTGTCGGGATCGTCGCGCTGCTGCTGGAAGTAGATTTGCCACGATCCCGAGGGGTCTTCCTGATCCCAGTAGCCCGCGACGTTCAGCGTCGGCACGCGTGTCCGCCCCAGCGCCTTGTGCCAGTTCTGCGCGGTGTAGAACGCGTCATGCTGCGGATGCTCGATCAGCGCGCGATAGAGCGGAACTTTGCCCTTCATGTACGCGCGCTCGATCCGGTCGGGCGATCCGGCGTGCAAGAACCAGTCGTAAGTGTCGGCGTTGGCGTAAGGAAAATCGGGCAGCGACTTGTCGTCGATCTGAAGGCTGTAGACCCAGTCGGTCGCGTAGCTCAGCCTGAGCGCGCCGTTGCGGTGGAGGTCGTCGCCCGACCAGTAATCGGTCCACGCGGCTTGCGGGCTTACCGCTTTCAGCGCCGGATGCGGCTTGGCCAGCGCGATCGCCGCGGCGAGACCCGGATAGGACACTCCCCACATCCCGACTTTGCCGCTGTTGCCGCGGACGTGCCTCACCAGCCAGGCGATGCTGTCGTAGGCATCGGTTGCTTCGTCCGTGCCGCGGCGACCCGCAAGCGCGGTAGACATCGTGAACCGGCCCGTAGAGCCGAACCGCCCGCGCATCGATTGCCACACGAAGATGTAGCCGTCCTTAGCCAGCGCGGCGAGCTGGCTCGGCATTGTCTTGGGCGCGTCTTTCGGAATCCCGTAGGGCGTGCGCAGGAACAGGATCGGCAGCGGGCCATGCCGTCCAACCGGATACCAGATCGCGGTTTCGAGCCTGGCCCCGTCGCGAACGCGGATCGAGGCCTTCTCGGCGACGAACGGACCCGGCTCGGCGGCGGTTGCCGCCGCAGGGGCAGCTGCGGGTTGGGCCGACAGCGGCGCGACGCCCAGCGCCAGCGCTGCCGCCAGCAGCGCGCGGTACCCGCTCACTGGTGCATATCGGCAAAAGTGTCGCAGGCGTCCTCGTTGCCCGTTTCGAGCCCCTTGCGCAGCCAGGTCATCCGCTGCTCGGCACTCCCGTGCGTGAACCCGGCCTCGTTGGGGCTGCGCCCGGCCTGGCGCATCAGCACGTCGTCGCCGATCTGGTGCGCGGCGTTGAGCCCGCTTTCCATGTCGCCGGGGTCGAGCCGGTCCTTGTTCTTCGCCGCCCATACCCCGGCATAGCAATCGGCCTGGAGTTCGAGCCGGACCGAAAGCTGGTTGGCCTGCGAGGGGTCCTGGCCTTGCGCACTGCGCACCTGATCCGACCGCCCGAGCAGCTTCTGGATATGATGGCCGTATTCGTGCGCGATCACATAATCGCGCGCGAATTGGCCTTGCGCGCCAAGCTCCTTGTCGAGCTGGGTGTAGAAATCGGTGTCGAGGTAGATGCCTTGATCGTCGGGACAATAGAACGGCCCCATCGCGCTTTGCGCGGCGCCGCAGCCCGATCGGCCCATTTGCGAATAGAACCACAACTTGGGGCCTTGAAACGGGACGTTGGCCTGCTTGAACAGCGGCCCCCAAGTCTTGTTGAGCGAGGAAAGCGCATCGCAGCTTTCCTTGCTGAACTGGTCGAGCGTGCAGCTGCTCGTGACATCGGTTCCGCCGCGCGAGGCAACCGGGCCGCTGGTCTGATCCTGCTGAGTTCCGCCGAGCATCTGGCTCGGATCGACCCCAAACACGAAGTAGGCGATCAGCGCGATGACGATGCTGCCGCAGCCGAGCTTGCCGCCCGCGCCGCCGATCGAAAATGCGCTGCCGCGCTGATCACCGACGCTAATGGCGTTGGGATCGAAATCGTCGAGCCGCATGGGCCGTTTCTCCGCTCTGGACAGACGCGGCTCGCGCCGCGATGGCGATGCTTGCGGCATCAACCACGCGGAGTCGATAATGTTTCTGAGCGGAAAGCGGGCGCTGGTCACTGGATCGACCTCGGGCATTGGCCTCGCCATGGCGCGCGCGCTGGCGGCCGAAGGCGCCGAGCTGGTGCTCTCGGGCTTCGGCGACGCCGACGCGTTGACCGCGCTCCAGGACGAACTCGGCGCGAGCCATGTCGATGCCGATCTGGCGAGCCGCGCCGGGGTCGAAGCGCTGATGGCGGGCGCGGGGCCGGTCGATATCCTGATCAACAACGCCGGGATGCAACACGTCGCCCCGGTCGAGGACTTTCCGGTCGGGCAATGGGACAAGATCATCGCGCTCAATCTGACCGCGGCATTCGATGCCTGCCGGCTGGCGATCCCGCACATGAAAGCGCGTGGGTGGGGGCGGATAATCAACACCGCGAGCGCGCACTCGCTCGTCGCCTCGCCGTTCAAGAGCGCCTATGTCGCGGCCAAGCACGGGCTGGCCGGCTTCACCAAATCGATCGCGCTCGAGCTTGCGCAAAGCGGGGTCACCGCCAACTGCATCAGCCCGGGTTACGTGTGGACCTCTCTGGTCGAGAACCAGATCCCCGACACGATGACCGCGCGCGGCCTCACCCGCGATCAGGTGATCGACGACGTGCTGCTCGCCAAGCAGCCGACCAAACGCTTCGTCCAGCCCGCCGAAGTGGCCGCGCTGGCGGTATTCCTGTGCCGCGAGGAAGCGGGTAATATGACCGGGGCGAACCTGAGCATGGACGGCGGCTGGACCGCCGAATAGCGCGGTCGC
>JBBRER010000087.1:0-10005 GCA_038202745.1 Sphingomonadales bacterium | reverse complement strand
CGCCTAGCGCGCGCAGATCGAGCGCGGTCCACACCACCCCGCCGAGCGTGATGAGCGCGGTGAGCAAGTGCGCGGCGAGGCGGACGTGACTGACGCGGGTGTCGCCCGCGATCCCCGATTCGACCATCCACCAGCCGATCGCGCCTTGCAGTCCGACGAGCGCGGTGAGCGCGATCAGCCGCGGCTTGTAGCCCGCGGGAATCGCGCGGCGCACCCAGAACACAGCGGTCACCGCGATCAGGACAAGCCCGATCGCGCGCGCGAGCAGGCGGTGGACCCACTCCCAGAAAAAGATCGTCTTATACGTCGCCAGCGTCATCCCCGCGGGGCCGTTGACCTCGACGAATTGCGGGGTCTGGCGGTAGGCGTCGAACTCGGCCTGCCACTGCGCCGCGCTCAGCGGGGGCAGCGCGCCGCTCACCGGCTTCCATTCGGTGATCGACACGCCCGATTCGGTCAGCCGCGTAATCCCACCGACCGCGACGACGGCGACGATCAGCGCGGCGACCACGAGGAGCCACCACGCCAACGCCAGCGGACGCGCGCGCGAAGCCTCGTCGGCGATTGGAAATGCGCCCCCCATCGGCGCGTTTCCTGCGGCGCGGCGCGGCGAAGCGCAAGCGCGTTGTGCCGCGCGGACCTCCGCCGAGGGGTTGCAACATGTTACAACGTCACATAGATGGGGTGCGCGATGAATTACGCAGCGTTTCCGATTCGCCCCCGGCTCGACCGGGCCGGCATCGCCCTTTCGGGGTTGTGCGCGGTCCATTGCCTGGCGAGCGTGGTCCTCGTCAGCGCGCTCGGGCTCGGCGGCGAGGCGCTGCTCAATCCGTGGATTCACCGGTTCGGGCTGATGCTGGCGATCGGCGTCGGGCTGATCTCGCTCGTCTCCGCCGCGGTGCGCCACGGCCGGCTCGACAACGTGCGGCTCGGCGCGATCGGGCTGGGGCTGATGGCGGGCGCGCTGACGGTCGATCACGGCTTGCCCGAAGCGCTGCTGACGATCGCCGGGGTCGCGCTGCTTGCAACCGCGCACTTGCGCAACTTGCGCCTTACCGCCTGAACGCTACATGCCGGGGCGATGACCGCTCCTTTGCTCTCGCTCACCGTCAACGGCGAAGCCCGTAGCGCTACGCCTGGCTCGCTCGCCGATCTCGTGCGCAGCCTCGAGCTCGATCCTGCCAGAGTCGCGGTCGAGCGCAACGGCGAGATCGTCGCGCGCTCGACGCTCGGCGATATCGCGGTGGCCGATGGCGACGTGCTCGAGATCGTGCATTTCGTCGGCGGCGGCGACGATGCGGTCGCGGCAAGCGAAGCCAACACCGATGCGGATACGTGGAGCGTCGCCGGGCGGACGTTCACCTCGCGGCTGATCGTCGGCACCGGCAAGTACAAGGACTTCGCGCAGAACGCCGCCGCGCTGGCCGCATCGGGCGCGGAGATCGTCACCGTCGCGGTGCGCCGCGTCAACGTGTCGGATCCCAAGGCGCCGATGCTGACCGACTTCATCGACCCCAAAAAGGTCACTTACCTGCCCAACACCGCGGGCTGCTTCACCGCCGACGAGGCAATCCGCACGCTCCGCTTGGCGCGCGAGGCGGGGGGCTGGGACCTGGTCAAGCTCGAGGTCCTGGGCGAAGCGCGGACGCTGTATCCCGATATGCGCGAGACGCTCAAGGCGACCGAAGTGCTCGCGCGCGAAGGCTTCCTGCCGATGGTTTACTGCGTCGACGATCCGATCGCGACCAAGCAACTCGAAGAGGCCGGCGCGGTCGCGGTGATGCCGCTCGGCGCGCCGATCGGATCGGGGCTCGGCATCCAGAACCGGGTCACCATCCGCCTGATCGTCGAAGGCGCATCGGTACCGGTGCTGGTCGATGCCGGGGTCGGCACCGCCAGCGACGCCGCGGTGGCGATGGAGCTGGGCTGCGACGGGGTGCTGATGAACACCGCGATCGCCGAAGCCAAAGACCCGCTGCGGATGGCCCGCGCGATGAAGCTCGCGGTCGAAGCCGGCCGCGATGCTTATCTCGCGGGGCGCATGGCAACGCGTAAATACGCCGATCCGAGCAGTCCGCTGGCGGGATTGATTTGATATTTCTTTCTGGCTCACGCCAGGTTGCAAGGTTGGGCCGGATGGCCCGGCCGCACTGACAACGACCCAGCTAACGCGAAATTAACCATCTCCAGCGAATGTCCCCTTCGTAAGAGGGGGAATAATCGTCATGGCCCAGACCGGGACCGCATCGCTGACCATCGCCGAGCTGCGCGAGTTCGCCGAATTTTCGGGCAGCGAGCAGCGCTATATCAAGCGCAGCCTCGATATCGGGCTCGGACGGCAGGATGCGTTCAAGCTGTGGGCGCGCGATGCCACCGAAACCGCCGGGATCCGCAGCCAGTACGTCGTCTATCAGGAGCTGAGGACGCTGCGCGGCAATGTCCCCGAGGACACTTCGTTCGATGCGCTCGAAGTGTTCCTCGGCAAGCTCATCCGCGTGACCGCATTCGATCTGGCGCAAGATCGGCTGACGAGCTTCTCGTCGTACCGCTTCCTTTACGAACGTCTGCTCGGCGCCGAAGTGCGCCCGCTGCTGCCGAGCGCGTTTTGCGCCGCCGCGGCGCTGCCCCAAATCCGCCCCGACCGCCGCCGCGGGCTGCTCCAGTCGATCAGCGAAGCCGCCGCTACCGCGCCGGGCTGGTCCGAGCGCGAGCCGAGCTTCTATCCGGAGTGGGTGGAGAAGGAAGCGGCCTAGCTCGGATTTCCAACCCGGAGATCGCCCAAGAAAGTCGCGAAGTTTTCAAGATCGGAGTGCAATCGCAGTTCCGACGTCTTGAAATTGGCCCAGTATTCAACCTTCGGTATTTCCGGCCCAACGGCATCCTTGCCTTCTAGAGCATATATGGTGATCGACAGTTCAGATTGGGAATCGTCGCTACGGCAAAACATCGCGCGGTGAGCTGGAAACCGAAGCTTGGATTGTTTGATCGCGCGCGCGATGCGACTCGAGATTGGTCGGCAATCCGGCGGCGCCGCAGCCAAAGTCCGATGCGATGAAACATTCCAACTAGAATTTATGCCAATGAACGCCTCGGCGCGGGCATGTTCACTACAGGTATCACCGCCCATTCCTAAGTTCGCGTAGAATCCTCGCGCCGCATCCCCCGAGCGAGCCAGGCATATGCGACTGCCGGCAGGGAATATCGCACTTATTCCCATTTCTTCATTCACGAAACGGGTACGCCCGTCAGAGATCTTACCGGTCTGTTTACCGCAGGAAAGCTGAGACGCAGGACACTCATTCCGGGACGCCTTGTCAGCGCGGGGCGAAGCATCGCTGCTCGGGGAGCATGCGAGCATCCCCAGGCACGAGATCAATGCCCCCGTTCGCCTCACCCTTTGTAAAGCCCATCCAGCCGCGCCCCGTAACGCTCCTTGAGCTTGTGGCGGCGGATCTTCAGGCTCGGGGTCATTTCCTCGTTGTCGATTGCGAACGGCTCGTCGGCGAAGGCGAAGCGGCGGACTCTCTCCACCACCGACAGCTCGGCGTTGACGCGGTCGAGTGCGGTGCGGATCGCGGCCTTGAATGCGGGCAAGTCCTGGAGCGCGGGGAGGTCGAACTTCTCGCCCTCCGCGCGCGCCCATTCCAATGCCCACTCGGCGTCGGGGACGATCAGCCCGACCAGATACGGCCGGCGGTCGCCGGTGACCATCGCCTGCGCGATTTCGGACTGGAGGGTGAGCATCCCTTCGACTTTCTGGGGGCTGACGTTGTCGCCCTTGTCGTTGACGATCATGTCCTTCTTGCGGTCGGTGATGACGATCCGGCCCTGGCTGTCGACATGGCCGACATCGCCGGTGTGCAGCCAGCCACCTTGCAGCACGCGCGCAGTTTCCGCGTCGTTGCGCCAGTACCCCTGCATCACCAGCTCGCCGCGCACGAGGATTTCGCCGTCCACGGCGATGCGGATTTCGACGCCTTCGAGTGGCGGGCCGACGGTGTCCATCTTGAGTCCGGCCTTGGGGCGGTTGCAGCTGATCACCGGGCCGGCTTCGGTCTGGCCGTAGCCCTGGAGCATCGTCAGACCCATCGCCTCGAAGAAATTGCCGACCTCGGGGTTGAGCGGCGCCCCGCCTGAAACCATCGCCTTCATCCGCCCGCCGAAGCGCGCGCGAATCTTCGGCCGGAGCAGCTTTTCGATGACGAAGTCGGCGGGCCGGTCGCGCAGACGTTTGCGCGGCTGCGCCGCGATGCCGAGCGCCCGGTCCATCATGAAATTGGCGACTTTGCCCTGCTTTTCGATCTGCTTCATGATCCGCGCGCGCAGCACTTCGAACAGCCGCGGGACGACGACCATGATCGTCGGGCGCACTTCCTCGATGTTGCTGGCGAGCTTCTCGAGCCCTTCGGAATAAAAAATCTGCCCGCCCATCCCGATCGGCAGGAACTGCCCGCCGGTGTGCTCGTAAGCGTGGCTCAGGGGCAAGAAGCTGAGGAAGACCTCATCCCCCCATCCGAAGTCCTCGGCGAGCACCCGCGCGGCGCCGTCGACATTCATCAGGATCGCGCCGTGGTGCTGGATCACCCCGCGCGGGCTCCCGCCGGTGCCGCTGGTGTAGATGATGCAGGCGGTGTCGGTGCGCGCGATTTTGCTTGCGCGCGCTTCGACCGCAGCGCGCGCCGCCGCGGCGTCGCCGGTGAGCAGATCGCTCCACAAGTGGCACTGTGTGCCGCCCATCTGCGGGGTCTTGAACGGTTCGATCGCGATCAGGTGATCGACCCCATCGGCGCGCAACACCGCGGGGAGCAGCGTCTTGGCAAGCTTGGCGTCGGCGACGATCACCGCGCGCGCGCCTGAATTTTCGAGCACGTGGAGATGGTCGCGCTCGGTGTTGGTCACATAGGCCGGGACGGTCACGCAGCCCGCGGCCATGATCGCGAGATCGGCGATGCACCATTCGGGGCGGTTTTCGCTGACCACCAGCACGCGGTCGCCGCGTTCCAGCCCGATCCCCCGCAGCGCTTCGGCAAGCACGCAGACCTGCCGCGCGGTCTCATTCCAGCTTAGCGGCAGCCAGACGCCCTCGTGCTTGGCCGAGAGGAACGGCTTGTCACCCAGTTCCTCGGTGCGCTGGAGGAACAGCTCGATGAGGTTCTTAGCGTTGCGGAAGTCGGAAATCTGCACGTAACGCCCCTCTATTCGCCGACCGCGCGCCCTTCGCTGCGCGGGTCCGCCGCGCCGCGCAAGCGCCCGCCGACGGCCTCGATCGCGTTGGCTTTCAATGGCAGCCCGCGCGACTCGACAGAATGGCCGAGCGCGCGCAGCGCGGGAATAAGCGCTTCGAGCCGGCTGCCTTGCTCGATATAGACCGTGTCGGTTCCCGGTGCGAACAGCACCGGCAGCGCGACCGCGGCCTGCGCGGACAAGTGCCAGTCGAGTACGCCGATAATCACCCGGATCACTTGCGCGGGAATGGTCGCCCCGCCCGCCGCGCCGACCGCGAGCCGCAAGCGCCCATCGGGCCCGAACACTAGCGTCGGGCTCATCGAGCTGCGCGGACGCTTGCCGCCCTCTACCCTGTTGGCGACGCTGCGCCCATCGACCACCGGCGCGAAATCGAAATCGGTCAGCTCGTTGTTGAGGAAATAGCCTCCCGCCATCAACCCCGAGCCGAACGGGCTCTCGATCGTCGAGGTGTAGGTCACCGAATTACCGCTGCGGTCGATCGCGACGAAGTGCGAAGTGCCGTTCTCCACTGCGGCGGGACTGTCGGCCTCCATGATCAGCGCCGCGCCGGGCGGTGTCCCCGCTGCAACGCTTTGCATCGTCTTGTCCGGCGAAATCAGCTCGGCGCGCTGCTTGAGGTATGAGGCGTCGATCAGCCCGGCGACGGGCACCTGCACGAAGTCCGCGTCAGCGAGATAGCGCGCGCGGTCGGCGTAAGCGAGCCGCATCGATTCGGCGATGAGATGCCACGCGGTCGGCGAATCGGGGCCGAGTTTGCCCAGATCGAAGCGTTCGAGTTGCTTCAATGTCGCGATCACCGTGGTCGCGCCCGACGACGGCGGGCCCATTCCGCACACGCGGTAGGCGCGGTACGTCGCGCAGACGGGCGCGCGCGCCTTGGCGGCGTAAGCGGCGATGTCGGCCTGGGTCATCGGCGCGGGATTGTGCGGCGCGCTGCGTACCGCGCTCACGATCGCGGCGGCGTTGTCGCCCGCATAGAACGCCGCACGGCCGTCGCGCGCGAACTTCTCGAGCGAGGCGGCAAGCGCGGGGTTGCGGATGCGCGTGCCCACCGGCAGCGGCTGGCCGTCCGCGCCGTAGAACAGCGCCCGGCCCGCGGGCGTGAACGCGGCGGTGTTCGCGCTGGCTTTGAGCATCGCGTAAAGCCGCGGGGTGACCTCGAAGCCGTCGCGAGCGAGCGCGATCGCGGGGGCGAACAGCGCCGCCCAGGCGAGCTTGCCGTGCGCGGCATGGGCTTTGACGGCGAGCGCGAAGTTGCCGGGAACGCCCACGCTGGTCCCGCCGGGAACCGCATCGGCAAACGCGATCGGCTTGCCGTCCTTGAGAAACCAGTTGCCGCCCGCCGCGCGCGGCGCGGTCTCGCGCCCGTCGATCGTCTCGACGTGGCCGACCGCGTCGCTTTGGATGTAGAACCCGCCCCCGCCCACGCCCGAGCTTTGCGGCTCGACCACGGTCAGCGCGAGCATCGTCGCGATCGCCGCGTCGGTCGCGCTGCCGCCCTGGCGGAGCATCGCCGCGCCAGCTTCGGCGGCGCGCGGATCGGCGGCGCTGACCATTCCGGCGGGGTAAAGCGACGTACGGGGCGCGGTTGCCGGGACGGTGGCGCAGGCGCCGAGCAGCAACGGCGCGGCGAAAACCGCGATCAGGCGTGAAGTCATGCCTGCAACGCTATTCGCTTCCCACCGCCTCGGCAATGGTCGCAAAGCCATCGCGACGCATCAGCGCGTCGAGCCCGCGCACGATCAGCCGCGGCAGGCCCGGCCCTTCGTATACCAGCGCCGAATAAAGCTGAACCAGGCTCGCCCCCGAGCGAATCCGCGCCCAGGCATCCTCGGCGCTGGCGATCCCGCCTACCCCGACGAGCGGGATTGCGCCGCCGGTCGCGGTGCGGAAATCGCGCAGCCGGGCGAGCGCCAGATCGCGCAGCGGTGCGCCCGACAGCCCGCCGCTCTCGGCCGCATGCGCCGAGCGCAGCGGCGGGCGCGAAATCGTGGTGTTGGCGACGATCAGCGCGCCAAGCCTCCGCTCGATCGCGACGCGCGCGATCCGGTCGATCTCGGCGGGAGTCAGGTCGGGGGCGACTTTGAGAAACACTGGAACCGGATGGCTTCCGCGCGCTGCGAGAACCGCGTCGAGCAACGCGGCGAGCGCGGCCTGATCCTGCAGCGCGCGCAAGCCGGGCGTGTTCGGACTGCTGACGTTGACCGCGAGATAACTTGCCAGCGGTGCCATGATTCGCGCCATCGTCGCATAATCGGCGATGCGGTCGGGCGAATCCTTGTTGGCGCCGAGGTTGATTCCGACAACCCCGGGGCGTCCGGCGCGCGCGGCCAACCACCGCACCGCCGCTGCCGCCCCGGCGTTGTTGAACCCCATCCGGTTGATCACCGCGCGGTCCTGCGCCAGCCGAAACAGCCGTGGCCGCGCGTTGCCGGCTTGCGGCAATGGCGTGATCGAACCGACTTCGACGAACCCGAAGCCAAGGGCAAGCAGCGTGTCGGGCGCCTCGCCGTCCTTGTCGTAGCCCGCCGCGAGCCCGAGCGGGTTGGGGAAGGCGATTCCCGCGACTTCGATCGCCAGCGGCCCCGCCGCCGCCGGTCCGCGGAGCGGAAGCGCCTTGAGCGCGGCGAGCGACAGCCGGTGCGCGCGCTCGGCGTCGAGCGCGAACAGCAGCGGGCGGAGCAGCGGGTAGAGCATCGCCCGCGCGGCCTATCGCAGCGCGGGCGCGCCTGTCGAGCGCGATCCCCTTTTGTCGATTCCATACAATCGAATCGCTTTTCGTGCGGTTAGGGCGGGAATGCGACCCGAAGGGCCTGGTGCAGCGATGTGCCGGGTTCTCAACTGACAAAAGGCAGCTTTCGCCTCGTGCGAGGCTGCCTTTTTTTTCGTAAAAACGCCGAGCGGTTGCGGTTTCGGCTTCGGACGACTAGATAATCGGAGCGATTCGTTCCGATTTAAGGTCACCCGCGCAATGCGCCTCTCGAGCATGGCCGATTACGCCGTCGTCACGATGTCCGCCGCCGCGCGGCATTGCGGCGGCTTGCGCGTCTCGGCGGCACAGCTGGCGGAGGAGACCGGGCTCCCCGCGCCGACCGTGCAGAAGCTCGTCAGCCGCCTCACCGCCGCGGGCCTGCTGCGCTCGGCGCGCGGCGCGGGCGGAGGGCTCAAGCTCGCCCGCCCCGCCGCGGCGATCACGCTCGCCGACATCGTCGAGGCGGTCGAAGGCCCGATCGCGCTCGTCGCCTGCGTCGAGGCGGGCAAGCACGACTGCGGGATGGAAGGCGCCTGCGCGGTCCGTCCGCACTGGGGCGTGGTCAACGCCGCGATGCGCGGCGCGCTCGCGGGCGTGCCTTTGACCCGGCTCGCCGAGGTGGCGGCATGAACGAGCAAGTCGCCCTCAAGGACCAGGCCGCGCGCGATGCGGCGGATCGGGTCGCGGACTACGAGCACGGCTGGTCCGCGGACATCGAGCAGACGTTCGCGCCCAAGGGGCTGAACGAGGACACCGTCCGCTTCATCTCGGCCAAGAAGAACGAGCCCGAATGGATGCTCGAATGGCGGCTCAAGGCGTTCCGTCACTGGCTGACGATGACCGCGCCCGACTGGGCCAAGCTCAACGTTCCGCCGATCGACTACCAGAACGCGTTCTATTACGCCGAGCCCACCCTCAAGCCCAGGCTCGGCAGCCTCGACGAAGTCGATCCCGAGATCCTGCGCGTTTACGAAAAGCTCGGCATTCCGTTGGAGGAGCAGAAAGTGCTCGCGGGAGTCGAAGGCGCGCGCAAAGTCGCGGTCGACGCGGTGTTCGACAGCGTCAGCGTCGCCACCACGTTCCGCAAGGAGCTCGAGGCCGCCGGGGTGATCTTCCGCTCGATCAGCGAGGCGATCCGCGAATACCCCGATCTGGTCCGCAAGTGGCTCGGCAAAGTCGTGCCGCAGCGCGACAACTTCTTCGCCGCATTGAACTGCGCGGTCTTCTCCGACGGGACGTTCGTTTACGTCCCCGAAGGGGTGCGCTGCCCGATGGAGCTGAGCACCTATTTCCGCATCAATGCCGAGAACACCGGCCAGTTCGAACGCACGCTGATCGTCGCCGACAAGGGCAGCTACGTCAGCTACCTTGAAGGCTGCACCGCGCCAATGCGCGACGAGAACCAGCTCCACGCCGCGGTGGTCGAACTCGTCGCGCTCGACGATGCCGAGATCAAGTATTCGACCGTGCAGAACTGGTACCCCGGCGATGCGAACGGCAAAGGCGGGATCTACAATTTCGTCACCAAGCGCGCGCTGTGCCAGGGCAAACGCAGCAAGGTCAGCTGGACCCAGGTCGAGACCGGCAGCGCGATCACCTGGAAGTACCCGAGCTGCGTGCTCAACGGCGAAGGCAGCGTGGGCGAGTTCTACTCGGTCGCGGTGACCAACAATTACCAGCAGGCCGATACCGGCACCAAGATGATCCACAATGGCAAGGGATCGCGCAGCACGATCATCTCCAAGGGGATCAGCGCGGGCCATTCCAACAACACCTATCGCGGGCTGGTTCGCGTCGCGGCCAATGCCGACAACGTCCGCAATTTTACGCAGTGTGACAGCCTGCTTCTGGGCAGCCTCAGCGGCGCGCATACCGTGCCTTACATCGAGGTGAAGAACCCAAGCGCGCAGATCGAACACGAGGCGACCACCAGCAAGATTTCGGACGATCAGCTGTTTTACGCCATGCAACGGGGTCTGGGCGCGGAGGAAGCGGTGGCACTGATC
>JBBRER010000086.1:0-10056 GCA_038202745.1 Sphingomonadales bacterium | reverse complement strand
CAGCGTCGGGAACGCTTGGAGCAAGGCCAGATTGCGGCGGTAGTCGTCGATGTCGTCGTAACTCGCGGCGCCGCCTTTGGCCATGATCGTTGGAAATTCGATATGCAGCCCGCTGAAATGATTGAGCGGACGCACCGCGGTCAGCGCCTCGACTTGCGGTGAGACGAACGTGCGTTCCTCCTGCTTGCTGTGGAGGAAGACGTCGTAGGAAATCTGCCGTTCGGGGGTCAGCGCCGCGCGGTCGATGCGCTTGAGCAAGGCCAGACTGCGCGCCACCGACTGCCGCGCCGCCGCGGACTGCGCTTCGCTAAACGTGCGCGCAAACGCGGCGGGATCGGCATCGCCGCCGCGGTAGAGCACACCCAGCGGGCGGATCGCATCCTCGCGCTGCGCGTCGTCGCGGAACAGCGCCATCAAGCGGTTGTCGGCGCTGTTCGCCGTCACTTCCGCGAGAATCCCGAGCGGTGGCGAGGCGTCCTCGCCGGCGTCGTCGGCATAAGCTGCCGAAGCCGCGAACAACGCCGCCAAAGCCAATGGCCCGAATGCCCCCCTCATGTCTTCAGCCCCATTTGCGCGTGCGATACCACTTGGTGACGACGTATTTCTGCCCTGCAACCACCGGAGTTCCGGCGTGCATGGCGTCCTCGTTCGGAAACCCGGTCGGGGTCGCGTTGTTCCAGATCAGCAGCGCACCTTTTTGCGGAGGCACCGACAGCCCCAGGTGGATGAAGTCGGTGCTGCCCCCGGCTTCGACCTCGTTGAGGTAGGCCATCGCGGTAAAGCAGCGCTGGCCGCCGCGCCTGGCTTCGGTCTTCCAGTAGGGCGCGAGGGTGTAGAACCAGTCGTTGTGCTGCTTGAACTGCTGGCCGGGAAGGTAACGCTGGCCTTGGAGCGCCTCGCCGTAGGTATGCGGAATGCCGAGCAAGCGGTCGATCCGTTGCTCGATCGCCTGCACCACCGCATCGGCGAAATCGAGATTGCCCGACCAGCTCGTGCGGTAACCCTCGCCATAGCCGTGATCGTAAACGATCGAGGGCTCCGCGGTGCGGTCGATCATCCGGCACAGCGCCCCGCATTCCGGCGCGCTAACGAAGTTCTGGACGCCGAACACTTCGAGCTTGTCGGTGGGAATCTTGTAGACGACGCTTTGCGATGCGAGCCGTCGCCGCACCGCTTGCCCCGCGCGGACGAGCGCGGCGCGATCGGGGTTGGGATAGGCGTTGATCGCGTCCTGAGCCATCGCCGCGCGCTTTGCCCGGCAGCCCCGCCCGGCGCAAGCGTGCGTCCGATCAACGCTTGTCAGCCGCCGACCGGCGCGGCACTCTCTCGTCCATGGACAGCATCGACCCCGCTCGCCGCTCGGTGACGCGCTACACCCGCGTCGCCCAAACGCTCCACTGGATCATTGCTGCGCTGATCGTGCTCAACATCGCCGCGGCGCTGGTCGCGAACAGCGAGGACGACGCCACCGCGACCGCGATCATGACCAAGCACCTGGCGATCGGGCTGACCGTGCTGGCGCTGTCGGTCGTGCGGCTGGCCTGGCGGCTGACACACCGCCCGCCGCCGTTCGCGCCGACGGTCAAACCGTGGGAACGGGCGCTCGCGCACTTCGTCCACTGGTCGTTTTATGCGATCATCATCGGGTTGCCGCTGCTCGGGCTTGCGGCGCATTCGGCTTTCTCCGGCGGCAAACCGGTGTCTTATTTCGGGCTGTTCAAGATTCCCGCGTTCCCGATGGCGGCGAACCGCGACAACGGCGAGTTTTGGGGTGAACTCCACGGCACGGTTGCGTGGACGGCGGTCGGTCTGCTGGTGGTGCACGTCGCGGGCGCGCTCAAGCACCACTGGTTCGATCGCGACGGCGAGCTGTGGCGAATGATCCCGCGTGGAGAATCCGATTTGTCCGCCTGAGTCTTTTTTCCCGCCTCACGGCGGAAGCAACACCGGTCGGGCGGAGGCCCGGCCGAACTGTCATAAAGCAAAGAAAAGGCCCCCGCATCGCTGCGGAGGCCCCGACCGGTCCACTCACCGGCGCAACGTCAATAGAAGAAGTCGTAGATCGTATCGACCACTTCGCCGCTGTAAATGTCGACCAGTAGCGCGTCGTCGTAGTAGCGCACCCACCGGTACGGCCCATAAACCTCGGGCAGGCGGTACTGCCACGGATCGTTGATCCAGTAACGATCGCTATAGAACAGGCTGCCGAGGGTGAACCCGATGCTCAAGCGCCGGTACGAGTAGTTCCGGTACGGCGAATAATAGACGCCGATGTTGAAGATCGAGCGGTTGCGGCTGCGATACGAGTTCCAGTCGTAACGGTTGTCGCGCCGCCAGCCGCGGTTCCACGTCTGCTGGCCGCCGCCGTAGCCATAGCCGTCGCGGCCCCATTGGTCGCCCGAGCCGCTGCGATAGCCGTCGCGGCGCCATTGATCGCCCGAGCCGCTGCGATTGCCGTCGCGATTGTCGCGCCGGTCGCGCCAGTTGTCCGCCGTGCGTCCGTCGCGATGATCGTCGCGATCGCGATACGATCCGCCGCGCTGCGGATCGGTGTAAGTGCCGTTGCGCTGTCCCCAGCTGCCGGAACGCGTCTGGGGATTGGGTTGCGGAGACGGGCCAGCCGTCGCGCCGCCGTCATTGCGATCACGACCCGACGCGCCGCGATCGGCGTGGCGACCGCCGTCGCTCGCGTCGCCGCCGCGGCCACGCCAGCCGCCCGCCTGAGCTTGAGTCTGGACATCGACTTGCGCGCCGCCGCCGTCGCCGCGACCCCGCCAGCCGCCGCGGACATCTGCCTGCGTCTGGACTTGCGTCTGGGCCTGGGCTTCGGGCGCCGCGCGCCGGGCCGAGCCGCGCTGGCGCTGGTCGTCGTCCGACGGGGTTTGCGCAGGCGCCTGCTGACGCCAGCTATGCTGCTCGCCGATCTGCCCGGGCGCCTCGCCGCCGTCGCCGCGTCCGCCGTGCCGGCCGTGATCGCCTTCGGCATCCTGCGCCATAGCCGCAACGGGCAGCGCAATTGCCGCCAGCGCCACGCCGAGCATCGCGCTGCGGCGCCAGTTCTTCGTGTTCATCCCAGCCATGCCGCTCTCCATCACCCCGCGCCGCAGACCCTTCGCGGCGACATGAGGCATGGATTATGTGAGCCGCGCTGTCGGAAGAGTGAACCGGGCAGTTGCTTCTTGTTCAGGTTTGTCCGCTTTAACCTTAACGCGTCAACTTCTTGTAAGCCAACCTTGTAGGCCGATCCGCCGCATCGCCCAACCTGCGCCGCTTGTCCTCTTCGTAAGCCTCGAAGTTGCCTTCGAACCACTCGACGTGGCTGTCGCCTTCGAACGCCAGGATGTGCGTCGCCAGCCGGTCCAAAAAAAAGCGGTCGTGGCTGATGACCACCGCGCAGCCGGCGAAGTTTTCGATGGCTTCCTCGAGCGCGCCCAGCGTTTCGACGTCGAGATCGTTGGTCGGCTCGTCCAATAGCAGGACGTTGCCCCCCGCCTTGAGCATCTTGGCCATGTGGACGCGGTTGCGTTCGCCGCCCGAGAGCTTGCCGACGTTTTTCTGCTGGTCCTGGCCCTTGAAGTTGAATGCGCCGACATAAGCGCGCGTGCTCATCTCGTGCTTGTTGACGGTCATGTAATCGTGCCCGCCGGAGATTTCCTCCCAGACGTTGTGCTTGGGGTTCAGATCGTCGCGGCTCTGATCGACGAAACCCAAATGGACGGTCGAGCCGATCTCGACCGTGCCCGCTTCGGGTTGCTCCTTGCCCGTGAGAATCCGGAACAGCGTCGATTTGCCCGCACCGTTGGGGCCGATCACGCCGACGATTCCGCCCGGCGGCAGGGTGAAGCTCAAATCCTCGAACAGCAGCTTGTCCCCATAGGCTTTGGACAGATTGTCGACCTCGATGACCTTGCTGCCGAGCCGCTCGGGGACCTGGATGACGATCTGCGCCTTGCCGGGAACGCGGTTGTTCTGCGCCTCGACCAGCTGGTCGAACTTGGCGATGCGCGCCTTGCTCTTGGTCTGGCGCGCTTTTGGCCCTTGCCTGATCCATTCGAGTTCGTTGCGGATCGCGGTCTGGCGGCCGCTTTCCTCGCGGTCCTCCTGCTCGAGCCGCTTGGCCTTTTTCTCAAGGGAGGTCGAATAGTTGCCCTCGTAAGGGAAGTACTTGCCGCGATCGAGCTCGAGGATCCAGCCGACGACGTTGTCGAGGAAATAGCGGTCGTGGGTGATCATCAGCACCGCGCCGGCGTATTCCTTGAGGTGGTTTTCGAGCCAGTCGACGCTCTCGGCATCGAGGTGGTTGGTCGGCTCGTCGAGCAGCAGGATCGACGGCTTCTGGATCAGCAGACGGGTCAGCGCGACGCGGCGTTTCTCGCCCCCCGAAAGGCTTTCGACCGGCCAGTCGCCGGGCGGGCAGCGCAGCGCTTCCATCGCGATCTCGAGCTGGTTGTCGAGCGTCCACCCGTCGACCGCGTCGATCTTTTCCTGGAGTTCGCCCATCTCGGTTCCGAGCGCGTCGAAGTCGGCGTCGGGATCGGCCATCAGCACCGAAATCTCGTTGAAGCGGTCGACCAGGTCGGCGGTCTCGCGCGCGCCTTGCTTGACGTTCTCGAGCACGGTCTTGGTGGTATCGAGCTGCGGCTCCTGCTCGAGGTAGCCGATGGTGATGTTCTCGCCCGGCCACGCTTCGCCGGTGTAATCGGTGTCGATCCCGGCCATGATCTTGACCAGCGTCGATTTCCCCGCGCCGTTGGGGCCGACGATGCCGATCTTGGCGCCGTGGTAGAACTGCAGGCTGATGTTGCTCAACACCGGCTTGGGAGCGCCGGGGAAAGTCTTGGTCATGGCTTTCATGACATAGGCGTATTGCGCGGCCACTGGAGTGCTCCGGAAAATCTGGGTGTTGGCGGAAGTTGCGCGCCGTCTAGCGACGCACGCCGCGCGCGGCAAGGTGCCCGCTTGGCAAGCGGGCAAGGCGCAGCTAGGCCGCGCACCATGAACAGGGTCGCACCATCGCTCGCGCTTATCGCGCTTCTCGCCAGTCCCGCCGCCGCCACGCCCACTCAAGCGTCGGGCACAGCATGGGACATCGTCGCTGATCTCACCACCGAGATCGGCCCCAGGCTCGACGGCTCGCCGCGCGAGGCAGCGGCGCGCGAATGGGCAGTGGCGCGATTGAAAGCGCTGGGTTTCGCGAACGTCCACGCCGAACCGTTCGTCATTCGCGGCTTCGTGCGTGGCGACGACCGCGCCCGACTGACCGCGCCAGCGCTGCAGCCGCTGGCGATCACCGCGCTCGGCTACAGCGCGCCGACCCCGGCGAAGGGCATCGAGGGCGAGGTCGTCTATTTCGCCACGCTCGACGCGCTCAAAGCCGCGCCGGCGGGCTCGCTCAAGGGCAGGATCGCGTTCATCGATCACGCGATGCGCGCCAACCAGGACGGCTCGGGCTACGGCCCTTACGGCAACGTCCGACGGCAAGGTCCGGCGATCGCGTCCAGCAAGGGCGCGATCGCGACGGTCATCCGTTCGGCGGGTACCGACAACCACCGCAATCCGCACACCGGGCAAACCAACTTCCCCGCGGGGACGACGCCGATCCCCGCGGGCGCGGTTTCGAACCCCGACGCCGATCTGATCGCGCGCACCGCGGCGAGCGGCAAGCCGATGCGGATCGCGCTGACGCTGACCAGCCATTCGCAAGACGGCATGCCGTCGGGCAACGTGATCGGCGATCTGGTCGGGACCAACCCCGCGTTGCCGCCGATCATTGTCGCTTGCCATCTCGATTCGTGGGACCTCGGCACCGGGGCGATCGACAACGCCGCGGGCTGCGGGATCGTCACCGCCGCGGCATTGAAGGCGCACGCCGCTGGAACGCAGCGAACGATCCGCGTGCTGTGGGCGGGGAGCGAGGAGCTCGGTGGCTACGGCGGCACGGCTTACGCCAAGGTGCACGGCGGCGAACCGCACGCGCTGGCGATGGAAAGCGACTTCGGCGCCGACCGGGTGTGGCGCGTCCGCCTCAATCTGGCCGACAAGGCGCTGGCCGAGCGCATCGCCGCCGCGTTGAATCCGATGGGGATCGTGCGCGGCGACGACAAGGCGGGCGGCGGGACCGACGTCGAGCCGATCATCGCCGCGCAGAAGCTGCCGGTGATCGATCTCAACCAGGATGGCACGCGCTACTTCGATCTCCACCACACTCCCGACGATACGCTCGACAAGATCGATCCGGCGCAACTCGATCAAAACGTGACGGCGTGGGCGACGGTTTTGGCGATTGTCGCCAACGAACCGGGCACGATCAAGCCGGCAACTTAAGCCCACCCGCGAGCAATAATGTTGCCCTGGCGCAACAGCGCGCCACATTCGCGGCATTAACCGACCGACGGCCGGTTAACGTTTGGAATTCACGTGAGGATTTGCCATTGCTCTCCGCACCTGGAGGGGGATTAGATGTCAAAGTTCACAATTTCCAAGTCGCTGCGCCGTGCCGGTCTTCTGGCCACCACCGCTTTCTTCGCCGCCGGCTTTCAGCCGCTCCACGCCGAAGATATCGGCAAGCCATTGGGAGCCCCCGAAGCGCAAGCGAACGCGGGCCTGATCGGCGCGATCTCTCCTGAAGCTCAGGCCAGCACGGTCACCGTCACCGCGGTTCTGCCCGATCCGCAGCTGAGCCTCCTTACCAACGTCGGAACTGCGCCCGCGCCCGAACCGCAGATCGTTATCTCCAATCCCGGGACCCCGACCACCGCGCGCGACGTCACCGGGCTGACCGGCATCGGCCAGATGGTCGTCGACCAGCAAAACGGCTTCATCGGCCTGTGCACGGGAACGTTGATCAACCCGCGCACGGTCATCTTTGCGGCGCACTGCGTCAACTCGCGCGCGGCGACAGCGTATGGCGCGAACAGCGGAGGCCAGCCGATCGCTTTCGGGTTCTCCGACAACAACAACCAGGCCGGCAACAACGCGTTCGGCAACTGGCTCAACGGCACTGGCAAATACACGACATCGGTTGCGCGGGCGCTCTACAACGTCAATCAGGTCGTCTATAATCCCTATTCGCTCGAGCCCGCGGCGCGCAGCTTCCTCTACGGCGATGTCGCGCTGGCGACGCTCGATACCCCGGCGGCGAACATCCCGACTTGGGCGCTGCTGTTCTCGCCGCTGACCGCGCCCGCCTCGGTCGGAGCCTCAGGCACCGGCTACAACGTTCAGCTCGTCGGCTACGGCAATAATGGCAGCGCCTCGACAGGGTCGACCGGTGGGATCGATTTCCGCCGTCGCGCCGCGGAAAACATGATCGGCGCGCTGACCGATCTCAAAACCTTTGAGGGCTTCCTGTTCGGGCCGGGCAACTCGGCCACCTTGACGCAGAACCTCTATTTCATCGACTTCGACGATCCGAAGCGCGGCCTCAGCGGAGCGAGTCCGTTCGACTTCAACGCCTTTCGCGACAATGCCCGCGTGACGGGCGGCGTCAACACCGAAGGCATCACCGCGTCGGGCGATTCGGGCGGTCCGCTGATCTTGCAGAACTTCGCCAAGCAGGTTGTCGTCGGCACGCTCTCGGGCGGCTATACCCGCTTCTTCAACGGGCAGCCGGCCAACGGTTACGGCACGGTCAGCTTCTACCAGCCGCTCTATCTCTATTGGGACTGGATCGCGGCCAACAACCCCTACCACTACGTCACCGCAGTCGCGGGCGACGGCCAGTGGACCGACGCCAGCCGCTGGGTCACCACGCTCGACCCGTCCTACACGATCCTATCGGGCGGCTCTCTGATCAACGGCATACCGACCGTCGCGGGCGAACAGAAGTTCGGCACCAGCGGCGACTTCGGCCAGATCTGCTTCCAGAGCGGCGGCTCGAGCGACTGCCTCGACACATCGAGCGGCGTCGAAACCTACGATCCCGCCGGCCATCCGATCGGAACGGCGGCGAACGATGCGGGTTCGGCTTCAGTGACCGACCTAGCCGGCGGAACGCAGCGCTTCTCGGACGGCAAGTTCGACAACGTGGTGCTTGAATCGCAAGCCAGCGCGCTGGCGCTGCCGGTCTCGACGCTCGCCAACGGCTTGCCCGGTGCGACGAGCTTCGTGCCCAACAACGCCAATCCGGTGCGCACAACCGGCGTGCTTGCGAAATACTTCGACGTGACGCTCGCCTCGACCGGGACGACCACGCTGTCGGGCGCGAACATCACGATCGACCGCCTGACCATCGGCACCGCCGGCGCCGGGCTGACGATCGCCAGCGACGGATCGCTGACCACGCTGATCAACACCACCCAGTTCGCGGGCACGGTCACCGTCAATGGGACGCTTACTTCGGTCGGCGACTACAGCCTGCTTGGCGGGGCGCTGCTCGGCAGCGGGCGGATCAACGCGCCGTTCCTGACCAGCATACTCGGCCAGTTCGCGCCGGGTACCGCAACCACGATCAGCACGCTGACGATCGGCGGCAATCTGGTGATGTCGTCGGGCACGGGCTACTTCGTCAACCTGGGGTCGAACGGGTTTTCGGACCGGCTGGCTGTGGTCGCCAACGGGACCAGCACCGGCGCGGCCAATGTCGGCGGCACGCTCAATCTGAGCACGGTTGCGGGAAGCATCTTCCGCTTCAACGATCTGTACACGATCCTGACCGCGCAGGGCGGGGTAACCGGCACCTTCGCCACCCCGTCGAACATCAGCGCGATCCTGCGTTCGCAACTGACCTACAACGCCAACGACGTGCAATTGCGGGTGACCGCGGTGCCGTATGCCGGCGTCGTCAACACGAGCTCGGCGGTGCAGGTGTCCTATGCCGCGCTGCTCGACGCCAACCGGCTCGTCGGGTCGCAGTCGGGGCTCTACGACGTCCTCGACGTGCAAAACCAGACGACGATCCAGGCAACACTCGACGCGCTTGCGCCGCGCACCGAAACGCTGCGTTCGGCGATCGGGACGGTGGTCACCGACAACAACTCGCGGCTCATCCGCCAGCACATGCAAAGCCTGGTTCCGGGCGATCTGGGCGGAACGATCGCCTACATCGGCCGTCCGGCGCAGACCGCGGCGCTCGTCGCGGGGCTGCAGAACAATGCCGGGCAATCCGGCGTGGCCAACGGCATGGGCGGTTTCGGCGGGGCGGGCGGCGACTCTGTCGAAACCCGCACCGGGCGGCTCCCCGATCACATGAGCGCGTTCATCGCGGGCGGCTACCTCGACGGCAAGAGCCGCCCGATGACAACAGCGCTGCCCGCCTCGGGCAAGGACAAGTTCGACGGCTGGTACGTCGCCGGCGGTCTGGAAAGCGAGGTCGGCGACAAGACGGTGGCAGGCCTCGCGCTGTCTTATACCGACATAAATGGCGACGCCGCGCTGGGTTCGGTCAAGGGCAAACTTGCCGCGGGGACGATCTACGCCAAGCACGTCAATGGTGCGTTCGTCGCCGACGGCCAGTTCACCGCCGGGCTCTATAGCGCCGACAGCACCCGGCCGGGTAACCTGCCAGGGGCGCCATACACACTGCGCGGAAACACCGACTCGCTGGCGCTCAGCGCCGAGGCGAACGTCGGGGCGATGTTCGGCGAAATGTTGCGCTTCGGCCCCAAGGTCGGGGTGCGGTGGAACCAGGTCGGCTACGATCGTTCGCTCGAAACCGGGGGACCGACCGCGCTCGTGATCGACCGCGACAAGTTCACCAGCATCGAAGGCCGGGCGGGGGTCGAGCTCGAAGGCCGGGGGCGCATCCGCCCGACCGCTTCGGCGACGTTCGTCCACGACTTCAAGGACCATCCGGCGGTGTTCGGGGCGACGTTCAATGGCGCGAGCACCGGGTTGCTGGCGCCGTTCGCGCTCACTTCGCAGGATCACGACTGGGGCGAACTGAGCGCGGGGCTGACGTTCAGCACCGGGCGGGCGGACATCTCGGTCGGCGCGGACACCACCGTCGGGCGCTACGACGTCGAGAACCAGGCCTATCGCGCGTCGGTCAAAATTCACTTCTGACCCGCAGCGCATTGCCGCAAACGAGCGGGCCTCGTCCCTGACGGGACGAGGCCC
>JBBRER010000085.1:0-10058 GCA_038202745.1 Sphingomonadales bacterium | reverse complement strand
GCAAGGAAATTCGCCGAACTAGGCGGATTAGCTTCCCCGCGCGCACGCCTCGGGATCGAGCGCGAGTTGCTGCAGGCGCTTGCGCAAGGTGTTGCGATTTATCCCGAGCCGCTGCGCCGCGCGAAGCTGGTTGCCCCCGGTCTCGCGCAGGATTGCGGCAAACAATGGCCGCTCGAACGCCGCGAGCGCGGCATCATAGACCGCACCGGTGGCGGGTCGGTGTTCGGCAAGCCAGGCCGGCACCGCGGTTTCCAACGAGTGATCGGGCGTCCGGCCTTCACCGCGAGGCGCAGCTTGCGCGATCAGTTGCGTGATCGTTTCCGCGTCGATCACATCCTCGCGCGCCAGCAGCGCCAACCGAAAGACGACGTTTCGCAGCTCGCGCACGTTGCCGCGCCAAGGCTGGCGCGCAAGCAGCGCCGCCCCGTTTTCACTCAGCCGCCGTCGCGGCAGGCCTTCCGCTGCGGCCAGCGCGAGGAAATGCTGTGCGAGCGCCGGAACGTCGTCGGCGCGCTCGCGCAGCGGCGGCAGCACGATCGGGACCACGTTGAGCCGGTAGTACAAGTCCTCGCGGAACAGGCCTCCCGCGATCATCGGCGCGAGATCGCGGTTGGTCGCGGCGACGATGCGGACATCGACCGCAACCTCTTGGCGCCCGCCCACTCGCCTGATCGTCCCCGACTGGAGCGCCCGGAGCAGGCGAGTTTGCGCCTGCATCGGCATGTCGCCGATCTCGTCGAGGAACAGCGTGCCGCCATTCGCCTGCTCGAACTTTCCGGCGTGACGCGCGACCGCGCCGGTAAACGCGCCCTTCTCGTGCCCGAACAGCTCGCTTTCGATCAGCTCGGACGGGATCGCGGCGGCGTTGACCGCGACGAACGGGCCCTCGCGGCGGCTGCCGAGCTGATGGATCGCCTCGGCCACAAGTTCCTTTCCCGTCCCGCTTTCTCCGAGGATCAGCACGGTCAGATCGTTACGCAAGACGCGCGTAATCATCCGGTAAACCGCCTGCATCGGCGCGCTGCGCCCGACCAGCGGGAGCCCGGCCGGGAGGGGCTCGCTAAGCTCACCGTCTGCTGTCTGGCCGCTCCCCGCCGCTTGGCGCACCGTTCGCGCGAGTTCGTCGATGTCGAACGGTTTGGGGAAATATTCGAACGCCCCGGTGTCGCTCGCGCGAACCGCGGTATCGAGCGTGTTTTGGGCGGAAAGGATGACTACGGGCAAGGTCGGGGCCAGCGCGCGCACGCGGTCCAACGTCTCGATCCCGTCGCCGTCGCTCAGCACGACGTCGGTGACCAATGCGGAAAAACGCCGCTCTCCCAGCAACCGGTCGCGCTCGGCAATGCTGTCGCAGCGCGTGACGGCAAAGCCCTCGGCCTCGAGCGCGGCGGTGATCACCAGCGCGATCGAAGCATCGTCTTCGATCAGCAGGACGCTCATGCGGCTTGCTCGCATATCTGGGCGCGATCCTCGACCGCCACCGGTAAATGCACGTGGAAATGCGTCCAGCCCCGCGCTTCGTCGCGATCGTGTCCGACCCTGCCGTTCATGTCGCTGACCAGTCGCTGGACGAGCGCGAGGCCGAGGCCCTGACCGGCGCGCTTGCCCGATACGAAGGGTTCGAAAACATGCTCAGACAACGTTGGCGCGATACCCGAGCCATTGTCGCTGATTCTCAGTTCGATCGGCAATCGCACGGGCTCGCTTCCCCGCTCGCCGTGCAGTTGCAGGCCGCTGGCGAACCGGGTGCGGACAACCAGCTGTGGACGGTCCAAGTGCGCGCAGGCATCGGCAGCATTGCCCAGCAGGTTGAGCACGACCTGAACTAGCGCGTCCGCATTCGCGAGGACGGGCGGCAACGACGGATCGAATTTCTCGACAACGACGGGCAGGTCGCGGCCCGCCCCGAGCACCGCCAGTCCACGGCGGATCGCTTCGTGCAGGTTGCACGCCGCCACGGGCTCGGCCGAGCGGCGGCTTAGCATCTGCATCTGGTCGATCAGCTTGACGATGCGGTCGACCTCGTCAACGATCAGCGTGGTCAGCGGCCGGCCATCTTCATCGACCTTGCGCGCCAAAAGCTGCGCCGCGCCGCGAATGCCCGCAAGCGGGTTCTTGATTTCGTGCGCGAGCACCTCCGGCCCACGCAGCAGCGCGTCCTGGCCCCCCAGCGTTCCCGCCCCGCCGAATTCATGGAGCGTTACCACTCGCCAGCCCGGCGCATCGCCAATCGGCGCGACCGTCACGTCGAGCCGCCGCGGCGGCTGACCAAGCAAGGAAACGGGCACCGCGTGAGCGGTTATCTGAACGTCCGCTGCGCTCATCCGCTCGGCGAGCGCGTCCTCCGCGAACTCGAAGACATCGGCAATATTCGCGCCGACCAAACGCGAAGCGCTGCGGCCGATCAGTTGTTCGGCCGCAGGATTGAGCGTGGATATTTGCCCGCCGGGCGCGAGCACAACGAGCGCGAACGGCAGGCTGACAAGCTGCCGCTGCGCGTCGGGGATCACCTCAGGCGGCCTCACGCTGGAGGAATGGCGCGTAGAAATCGCCAAGCATCCGCACGACCTCGCGCGGGTCGTCGATGAAGTTGACCCGGTTGCGGAATTAGGCCGAGCCGGGCAGCTCTTTGGTGTACCAACCGAGATGCTTGCGCGCCATCTTGACCCCGACGTCGCTCCCGTAATGCGAGAGCATTGCCTCGTAATGCTGGATAATCACGGCGAATTGCTCATCCAGCGAAGGATCGGACCGCGCTCGGCCCGTCGCCAGCCAGTCGATCACCTGACCGAGCAGCCACGGCTTGCCGTAAGCGCCGCGGCCGATCATCACCCCGTCCGCGCCCGACTGCTCAAGCGCCAGCGCGGCGTCGGCGATCCCGCAGATATCGCCGTTGACGATAACCGGCACCGACACCGCATCCTTGACCCGGCGGATGAAGCTCCAGTCGGCCTCGCCCTTGTACATCTGACAGCGGGTGCGGCCGTGGACAGTGATCATATGCGCGCCGAGGTCTTGCGCGATCCGCGCAAGCTCGGGCGCGTTGAGGCTGTGGTGGTCCCAGCCCATCCGCATTTTGACCGTGACCGGCACCGCCACCGCTTTGACGGTGGCCTCGATCAGCCGGGCGGCGAGCGGCAAATCGCGCATCAGCGCGGAACCGGCGTCGCCGTTGACGACCTTCTTGACCGGGCAGCCCATGTTGATGTCGATGATCGCCGCCCCGCGCCCTTCGTTGAGCTTGGCCGCCTCGGCCATCTCTCGCGGCTCGCACCCGGCCAGCTGAAGCGATACCGGTTCCTCGACCGGATCCCACGCGGCTTTCTGTAGCGACTGGCGGGTTTCGCGGATCATCGCCGGGCTGGCGATCATCTCGGTGACGTTGAGCCCTGAGCCGTAGCGCCGCACCAGCTTGCGGAACGGCATGTCGGTGACGCCGGTCATCGGCGCCAGGATCACCGGGCTGGCGATCTTGACCGGACCGATTGAAATCGGAGCCAGCTGGGGCGGAAGAGGAAACGCGCTCATCGATCGATGCCTAAAAAACAGGCAGCGCATAGGGAATTGCCGGTGGCACGGCAAGCGGTTAGGCGCGAGATCGATGGCTGCCCCCCCTGCCCCGCCCGCCGCCGCGGTGATCGTCGCCGCCGGCGCCGGCGCGCGCGCGGGTCAGTCGCTGCCCAAGCAGTTTGCGCCGTGGCGCGGGAAACCGCTGGTGCGTCACTCCGCCGAAGCCTTCGCCGCTGCCGGGATCGCGCCGATCGTGGTGGCGATCTCCGAAGGCGCGGACGACATCGCCGCAGCGGCGCTCCAGGGCATCCCGGGCGTTCGATGCGTCCACGGCGGGGCCACGCGCCAAGCCTCCGTGCGCCGCGCTCTCGAATGCCTGACGGCCGATACGCCCGCGGCCGTGCTGATCCACGACGCGGCGCGTCCGGGGCTAAACGCGACGATCATAGGCCGCCTTCTCTCGGCGCTCGCCGTTCAGCCCGGAGCCATTCCCGTCCTGCCAATCGTCGATAGCTTGGTCGAGGTGGACGGAGCCGCAATGGGCGCATCGGTATCGCGCGAAACGCTGCGGCGGGTCCAGACCCCGCAGGCGTTCCGTTTCGCCGAAATCCTCGCCGCGCACCGGGCTTGGGTCGGCGAGCCGAACGCCGGGGACGATGCGCAGGTCGCGCGCGCGGCCGGGCTGACGGTGGCGATGGTCGCGGGAGACGAGGCGTTGCACAAGCTGACCTTCGCCGCGGATTTCGAGCAGGCCGCACCGGAAATCCGCGTGGGCACGGGTTACGACGTCCACCGGCTGGCCGAAGGCGAGGAGCTGTGGTTGGCAGGCGTGAAGATCGACCATACCCACGGGCTGGCCGGGCACAGCGACGCCGATGTCGCGGTTCATGCGCTCGTCGATGCGATCCTCGGCGCGCTGGGCGAAGGCGATATCGGGACGCATTTCCCGCCCAGCGATCCGCAGTGGCGCGGCGCGTCGTCCGACCGCTTCCTTACCCACGCTGTAGCCCTTGCTGCGACGCGCGGCTATCGGATCGGCAACGTCGATGTGACGATCGTCTGCGAAGCCCCGAAGATCGGTCCGCACCGCGCGGCGATGCGCACGCGTCTCGCCGCGCTGCTCGGCGCGGCCGAGGATGCGGTCAGCGTCAAAGCTACCACCACCGAGCGGCTCGGATTCACCGGACGCGCCGAAGGCATCGCCGCACAGGCTGTCGCCACCCTGATACTGCAATGAAAGGTCGCAAACCGATGAAGCAGTTCCTTCCCCTCGCCGCCGCGTTCTCCCTGTGCGGCGCCACCACCGCGCAGGCCGCCGTGCCGCCATGCTTGACCCCGACGGAATTCACCGCGCTCACCAATTATGCGATGCCCAGCGCAATCCGCGGGGCTATGGCCCGCTGCACCGCAACCCTGCCCGCCCATGCGTACTTGCGAACCAACGGCGAGGCCCTCGCGCGCAAGTATGACGCGGGCAAAGCGAGGAACTGGCCCGCCGCCAAGGTTGCATTCCTGCGCGTAGGCGCGGTGCTCAACCCCGAGGCCGGCGCGCTGTTCAAGAGCATGCCCGACGAAGCGGTGCAGCCGATCGTCGACAGCATGATGACCGGCCTTGTCGGTCAGAAGCTCCCGCTCGAGCGCTGCGCCTCGCTCGACCGGCTGGTGATGCTCCTGTCGCCGCTCCCGGCCGAAAACGTGGGCGAGTTGTTCGGCCTCGCCGCCGGGCTTTATGCGCAGGACGGCCGCGCCAAGCTGGGCCAATTCAGCGTCTGCAAGGCGTGAACGTAACCGGCCTTCGTGACGAGGTCGCTCCCTTGGCAGCGCGAGTAGTCGCCGAGAACCGTGCCGCCGGGCGCTTGCTGGCGCTCGCCGAAAGCTGTACCGGCGGCCTCGTTTGCGCGGCGCTGACCGAGGTGCCCGGATCGTCCACCGTCCTCGATCGTGGTTTCGTGACGTATTCGAACGAGGCGAAGCAGGAAATGCTCGGGGTGCCTGGCGACGTTCTGGACGCGTTCGGCGCGGTCTCGGTCGCGTCCGCCGAGGCAATGGCGCGCGGCGCGTTGGCGCACAGCCGCGCCGATGTCGCGGTCTCGATCACCGGGATCGCCGGCCCTAATGGCGGGAGCGCGGAGAAGCCGGTGGGGACCGTGGTCTTCGCCCGGGCGCGAAAAGGCGTTGATGAGATTCACACCGAAACCCGCCACTTCGACGGCACCAACCGTGCCGCGATCCGCGCTCAAGCGACGCTGGTCGCGCTAGAACTGCTGCTGCCGTAAAGCTCGTTGGCACGCGTTTCGAAGGCCGCGACCATCTTGCGGAACGCGCGGTCGAAATAGCTCCCCGCGAGCGCTTCGAACACTGCGTTGCGGAAGCTGAAATCGACGCAGAAGTCGATCTCGCAGCCGCCACCCTCGGCGGGCCGGAACAGCCAGCGGTTGTCGAGATCCTTGAGCGGGCCGTCGAGGTAGTGGACCGTGATGCGGTCGGGCCGGTGCTTCTCGACCCGCGAGGTGAATTTCTCGCGTAGCGCGCCGAACCCGATGAGCATGTCGGCGATCATCCCGGTTTCGCTGTCCGACTTCACCCGCGTCGCCACGACCCACGGCAGAAATTCCCCGTAACGCGCGACATCGGCGACGAGATCGAACATCTGCTCGGCGCTGTAAGGCAGGTGATGGACTTCGTGGATGCCGGGCATGATCAGCCGCGCGCCGCCGCCTTCGCGACCTGCGCCTGACGCGACGCGCGCATTTCACGAAAGTCGTCGCCCGCGTGATAGCTTGACCGGGTCAGCGGGCTCGATGCGACCTGCAAGAAACCTTTGGCGCGTGCGATCGCGCCGAACGCGGAGAACGCCTGCGGGGTGACGAAGTCGATCACTTTGGTGTGCTTCTGGGTCGGCTGGAGGTACTGCCCCATCGTCAGGAAATCGACGCCGGCAACGCGCATGTCGTCCATCACCTGGTGGACCTCGAGCCGCTCCTCGCCCAGCCCGAGCATGATCCCCGACTTGGTGAAAACGAGCGGGTCGTGCGCCTTGACCTCCTCGAGCAGCCGCAGCGAGGCGTAGTAGCGCGCGCCCGGGCGGATCGTCGGGTAAAGCCGCGGCACGGTCTCGAGATTATGGTTGTAGACGTCCGGGCCCGCGGCGACGATCGCCTCGACCGCGGCGCGCATCTTGCCGCGAAAGTCGGGCGTAAGAATTTCGATCGTCGTGGCGGGCGTGTTGCGCCGCAACGCCTCGATCACCTTGACGAACTGCCCCGCCCCGCCGTCGGGCAAATCGTCGCGATCGACCGATGTGATCACGATGTGCTCGAGCCCGAGTTTGGCCGCGGCGATCGCGACGTGCTCGGGTTCGAGCGGATCGATCGCGCGAGGCATCCCGGTCTTGACGTTGCAGAACGCGCAGGCGCGGGTGCAGACGTCGCCCAGGATCATCACCGTCGCGTGCTTCTTGGTCCAGCACTCGCCGATGTTGGGACAGGCGGCTTCCTCGCACACGGTATTGAGCCCGAGGTCGCGCATCAGCTGGCGCGTCTCGCCGTAGCCCTTGCTGGTCGGCGCCTTGACGCGAATCCACTCGGGCTTGCGCTGACGCTCTGCGCGCGCCTCCCGGGCAGGGATAACCGAAGCTGCGGTGGCCATGTCGTTCATGGAGCAGCACATAAGCATAAGGGCTGCGCCTTGCCAGAGGCTATCGCCCGCGCCATGAGCGCTCGCCATGAACCCCCAACCGAGCGCCCCGTTCGACCATCTCCTCGAAGGCTATCACCGCTTTCGCGACGAGCGCTGGCGCGCCGATCGCGAGCGCTGGAGCGCGCTGCGCGAAGGCCAGCAGCCCGAAGTGATGGTGATCGCCTGTTCGGACAGCCGGGTCGATCCATCGCAGATTTTCGACGTCGATCCGGGCGAAATCTTCGTCGTTCGCAACGTCGCCGCGATGGTCCCGCCGTTTGAGACCAACCCCGGCCATCACGGCGTGTCCGCTGCGCTCGAATTCGCGGTGCAGATCCTCGGGGTCAAAGAGATCGTGGTCATGGGTCACGGCAAATGTGGCGGGTGCAAGGTCGCGCTGACCCAGGAGTTGCACGGCGCCGAGCCGGGCGAAGGCGGCTTCATCGCGGCCTGGATCAAGCTGCTCGACGAAGCGCGCGCGACGGTTGCCGCAAAGTTCGGCACCACGGGACGCGAGGCCGAGCGTGCGATGGAGGAAGCCGGGGTCCGCGTCAGCCTCGCCAACTTGCGTACGTTCCCGTGCATCCGCCGCAAGGAGCGCGACGGTCGGTTGACGCTGCGCGGCACGTTCTTTGCGATCGCCGACGGCGAACTTCACGTCCTCGACGAAGCCACCGATCGCTTCATGCCGGTCGCCTGAATCGAGATGGAGCGGCAGTTGCTCCGCCGCTCCGCCGCAATTCTACCGTCTGACAATCAGCTTCGCGGAGTGGCCGCGGGCGAGACCGGAGCGGCGCCGACCGGATTGGCCTTCTGCGCGGCGTAAATCGACCACAGTCTGGCGATCGGCTGGCGCGCGCCGGTGACTTTGCCGAACGACGCCTGCGCATCGGCGTATTGCCCGAGCATCGTTTGCGCGATGCCCAGCCGGGTGAGCGTCCGGGCACTGTCGATGCCGGGCTTGGTCAGCGCGAGCTTGAACAGATCGGCGGCCTTGGCGTAATCGTCGTAGCTCAAGTAGGCATCGGCAGCCGCGGTGACGATGGCCGCGCCGGCGGCGCCGGCGCGAGCATCGCGTTCCATCGCCGGGAGCGAAGCCCTGTCTGCCGCGATCCGCGCTTGTGCCGTGGTTTTCGCCTCGTTGACGAAGACATCGACGCCCTTGAGCTTGCCTTGCGCCATCCCGAGGTTGACGATCTTGAGCACTTCGCCGGGCGAACGGCGCGGGTCGGAGGCCTGGATGTAATCGACAAAGTCGCGGGTTTCGGTGAAGCTGTTGGTCGCGAGCATCAACCGCATCAGATCGAGCGTTTCCTGCGGCGGGAAGTTGGCGACTTCGCGAACCACGGCGATCGCCCCGGCCCAGTTCTGACTGGTCGGATAGGACGAGACCAACGCTTGACTGAACGTGGCGGCCTGGGGGAGCAGCTTCGCCTTGTAGGCGGCGCTCAGCCCGCGCGCGTACCAGTTCTGCGCGGGGACCTGACCGCGCGCCCGTGCGTCGTCGATCGCCTTTTGCAGCAGCGTCAGGCCCTGCGGCACCTGGTTGTCGATCAGGTAGGCGTCGGCCAGCAGCGCATCGGTGTCGTTGTCGTGATAGCCGGCGGCCACCGCGGCTTGGAGAGCGGTGCGCGCGGTTGCGAAGTCACGCGCGTCGTAAGCCAACGAGCCGATATAGTAATTGAACTTGCCGAGATCGGCGGCGGGCGTCTTGCCGCTGTCGATCATCGTGCGCAGTCCGCGAACCTGGATCGCCGGATCGCGCGCGAGCCCGCCGAGGCTCACGCCGAACTGCCCCGCGACATATTTGTCGTCGGGCGAGACAGCCGCAGCATAAACGCCGTCGAGCTGAGCGCGTTCGGCGCTCAGTGTGGCCCCGAGCGCGGCAACCGCGCTGTCGTTGGCGGTCTTGGCGGCAGCCTTCGCGGGGGCGCCTTGCGCCGCGCTCAGCGCCCCGCGAGCCGCATCGACCCGCGCTTGGGCGGCGAGCACGTCGGGCCGAGTCTTCGCCGCCTCGATCGCTTTCTGCGCGGGAGCGGCGACCGCGGCGAAGCCTTTGGATAGGGCCACTTTCGGCGCGGCCGGCGTCTTCGGCGCGGCGACGGCCGGAGCGGCGATGGCGCCGGCGCCAAATGTCAGTGCCAAGCCCAACGCGGTGCGGGCCAACAGCGAATTGCGGATCATCTTCAAGCTCTCCTAAACGCGTCCGCGAAGCTTCGCCACGAAGCACCGCGAGCGATGATTTCCTCTGCCGCTACTGGCCCTGTCGAGCCGTTTTGGCAACCGGTCGCGGGCACTGGGACCTTGCCCGTGAACGCGGTTTGAATGCCGGGCGCTCCCATGGTTCAGCAAAGCCGCGCGAGGTGTGGAAAACCGCCCGGTTCGTCCCCATCTAGGGGCTGCCGTGCTGGCCTTGGCCCGCGCCATCGCCTAGTGCCGAAACCACACCCCCTTACCCGCCAGCAAGAGACCGAAAACCCGCGTGAGCGACGACACCGACATCATCGAGCCCACCGCCCCGCTGGGCGACTTCACCCGCGTCGACATCGTCGACGAGATGAAGACCAGCTATCTCGATTACGCGATGAGCGTGATCGTCAGTCGCGCCCTGCCCGACGTGCGCGACGGCCTGAAGCCGGTCCACCGCCGGATTCTGTTCGCCGCGCAGGAAGGCGGCATGGTCGCGGGACGGCCCTATCGCAAATGTGCCAAGATCGTCGGCGACGTGATGGGCAATTATCACCCCCACGGCGACAGCGCGATCTACTTCGCGCTGGTCCGCATGGCTCAGGACTGGTCGATGCGCGTGCCGCTGGTCGATGGCCAGGGCAACTTCGGCTCGATGGACCCCGACGATCCCGCGTCGATGC
>JBBRER010000084.1:0-10369 GCA_038202745.1 Sphingomonadales bacterium | reverse complement strand
TGAAGGACGCGGTCCAGTGGCTCGATATCGGCAGCGCGGTGCTGATCGGCGCCGCGCTGGTCGCGGCGGTCGCCTGGCGGCGGATGGACGGACGGCTGGCCTGGGGCGCGGTGATCATGATGCTCGGCAGCCTGGCGATGCCGCGGCATATCGTCGGCGGCGACTATGCCGATTACCGGCTGATCGGCTCGGGACTGCTGGCGGCCTGCCTGGCGATCACCTGGCGGCTGCCGCGCTGGGCGTTCTACCTCGCCCCCGCGCTGTTCCTCGGCCGGCTGGCGGTGACCACCGCCACCTGGGCGCAGCAATCGCGCGAGATCGAAAGCGAGCTCGCCGGGCTGGCGCTGGTGCCGCAGGGCGCGCGGATCGCCAACGTCGTCTCGATCGAGCGCGGGCAGTGGGGCTTCAACCCTTACGAGCACATCTGCGGCTACGCGGTGATCCGCAACGACGCGCTGAGCAACTGCAACTTCGCGCTTCGGCGCGTTCACATGATCTCGCTCAAAGGCCCGCCGCCGCACTGGAACGATCCCAGCCAGCGGCTGTTCGTGTGGCGCGACCACGTGCTCGACCTGTCCGACTACGGCCCGGTGCGCGACATGGACTGGCTGTGGTACGTCGGGCGCAATCCGGTGATGGTCCCGCCGGGCAGCGAAGTCGTTTACCGCACCCGCCACTCGCTGCTCCTGCGGCTTGCCAAAGCGCCGCGCCGTAGCTAAGTCCGCCTCGCTTTCCGCCATCGGGAACCTCCAACGCCCTCCCGGCAGCAGCCGGGGCGGCGCGGAGCCCATGGTGAAAGGCGCAAGGGCGCTAGATACGCGACGCGAGGAACACGATGGCCAAAACCAGCCCCGGCGAATTCGTCCGCCAGGTCCAGACCGAAGCGCGCAAGGTCGCCTGGCCGACGCGTCAGGAAACCACCACGACCGCGATCTTCGTGTTCATCATGATGGTGCTGCTGGCGGTGTTCTTCCTCGGGATCGACACGATCTTCGGCGTCATCGTCAAATGGCTGCTCTCGCTCGCCTGATCCGGCGCGATTTCAATTTCTGACAACGGAACACCAATGGCTCGCTGGTACATCATCCACGCTTATTCGGGCTTCGAGAACAAGGTTCGCGATTCGATCCTGAGCGAGGCTGAGCGCCTTGGCCTGTCGCAACTGGTCGAGGCGGTCGAAGTCCCGCACGAGACCGTCAACGAGGTCAAGCGCGGCAAGAAAGTCCAGGTCGAGCGCAAGACCATGCCCGGCTACGTGCTCGCCAAGCTGGTGCTCAGCGACGACGTCTATCACCTCGTCAAGAACACCGCCAAAGTCACCGGCTTCCTTGGCAACAACGCCAAGCCGCAGCCGATCACCGACCGCGAGGCCGCGCGCTACTTCGGCGCCCGCGACCAAGCCGCCGCCGAGCCCAAGCGCCACATCAGCGTCGATTACGAGATTGGCGATGCGGTCAAAGTGCTCGATGGCCCATTCGCCAGCTTCAACGGACTGGTCGAGGAACTCGATTTCGACAAGAACCGGGTCAAAGTCAGCGTCTCGATCTTCGGCCGCGCGACCCCGGTCGAGCTGGACTTCGAGCAAGTGGAATTGTCGAAGTAGGGAGGCGGAAGTCCCCGGGCACGCATCGGCCGGAAAACGCCCTTGGCGTTGGTAACTTAGCCGGCTGAGGAATCGGTGCTCAGGCCTCTAGCCGACGTTGGTTTTCAGTCTCTGCCGCTACGAACCACACCGTCACTGACGGTCCATGTCGCGGCGCTGAGCGTACACCATTGACACGGCGTGACACGAGCAAAGAAACGCGCTTTACGGATCGCGCTGGCCAAGCAGATGGTATTGGCGCGCGAGGAGTGCGACATGGCGAATGAGGATGGTCCGAAGGAGGTGGAGCAATTGCTTGCCACGCCCGGCCTTGCGGACGCCCTTGAGAGCGATCGCTTCAAACAATTTCTTGATCACGTTCCTGTGGCGATTGCTGTCGCCGAGCTTCGACCGTCCGAAAAGATCACTTATTGCAACTTCGAATTCGAGCGTCTGACCGGCCAGAAGGCGGCCGATGTCGAGGGGCATGACTGGACCGTGCTTCCCGGCGTGGCCGTGGCCCAGGGGGACGACACCGAGCTAGGCGAGGCCGTTCTGCGTGACGACGAGTATATCGGCACGTTCACCATCGACAGCGAGAGCGAGCAACGCGATGTCGATGCCTGGTCCAACACGATCGAGACCGACGAGGGAACTCCGATCTTTCGGCTCGTGGCGCTGGCGACCACCGGGAAACGAATGCCCGGTGATGGCGGACAGCACGAACAGTTTTTGCACGAGAAGGATGTGCTGCTTCGCGAACTGCAGCACCGCGTGAAAAACAATCTCCAGATGATCACCGCGCTGATCCGGATGGAGGCTCGCAACGTTCCCGATGGAGAAATCGGAGAGCGGTTCGACCGCCTCGCCGGTCGCATCAATTCCTTGGCTCTCCTCTATGATCTGCTGTCGGGCGACAACCAGAACGATGGCATCGACCTTGGCGTCTATTTGAGCAAAATCGCTTCGTCGGTCATGGAGGCCCACGCAGTGGAGGGTGTCCGGCTGGAACTCAAGGTCGATGCCTGGCCCTGCTCGATCGATGTCGCGATGCCGACTGGCCTCGTGGTCAACGAGCTCATGACGAACGCCCTCAAGCACGCGTTCGTCGGCCGCGACGGCGGGACGATAACGATATCGAGCCTTGTCGATGACAGAGGCTGTCGGATCATTGTGGAAGATAACGGGGTTGGTTTACCCGAGGGCACGATATGGCCCCACTCGGGCAAGCTCGGGGCGGTAATCGTACAATCGCTGAAACAGAACGCGAAAGCCAAACTAGAGGTGCACTCGGCCCCGAACCAAGGCGTGCGCGTCGTGATCTTTTTCGCTCGCGAATCCGCCGAACCCAACATGATCTAACTGGGCGTTGCGTGTCTTGGCGGCAACGGTCTGATTGAGTGCTGTTCCTGAGGGGTCCCGAGCGGAGGGTCAATCACCGCTCAGATCGAGCCGAATCGACGTTACGGGAACTAAGTTCGGGGAGCTTCGAAATCGTTCAGGACCAAGGCGCAGGCTGATCAGCGCTGCTTTTTTGCCGTGGCCGCGGTAAAATCTGGGTCCTTTTTCGCCACCCAATCAACAAATTTGCGCACATTGGGGTTGGCCAAAAGCGCGTCCACATCCAGCGCACGGCGCTGCAGTTCGGAATTGGTGAAATTGGCGATCAGGGTTTGCTGGCAAATCGGGTGCATGGGCACGACATCGCGTCCGCCCCGGCTCTTTGGGACGGGATGATGCCAGACAATGGTCTTTCCGGTGGGCCGGCCGCAGAGCCAGCAAGGAGTCGGCGCCGTCGCCGCGTGCGCGAGCTTGCGCCTCAAGTCCTCATAGGGACCACGTTTCGAATGTTTGCGGACCATGCGCCTGTGTCTGAACTGCCTGACTTGCGCTGCCCACCTAGGGTGATGCAGTTGGCATTGCCACACCGTCGTGCGTTGCGGCGGCCGTCGGCGTGCATTGCAAGCCCGCTCAGCGGCGGCAGGCGGCGCCGCCGTCCTTGCTCGCCGAGAGCCGCGAGGCGGCTTCGGTCGAGGTGCTGATCACGATACCGGTCGATTCGCACCGGCGCAGCTGGAAGCGCACCTTTCGCGCGCGGAAGTCCAGGCTGACTTTGCGGAAATTCTCCATCAGGTCGGTGCCGAGCAGGAGCGCTGGGCGGTCCGACAGCCCGAACACCGCGAACGGCGGCACTTCGGCAAACGCCATCGGCACGTCGTGGAGGATGACCGGGCCGAGCTTGATCTCGGCCACCGTGGCGAGTTGCAGGTTGACCGTCACCCCGGTGACACCGGTGACCGCGATCGTCGTGAACTTGCCCGCGTTGTGGCGGATCAGCCGGTCGCGCAACGCGAGGTTGCCGATCGTGATTTCCGAACCGGTGTCGATCACCGCGTCGATCGGGCGGCCGTTGGCTTTGGCTTGGGTGAGGATCAGCTGGCCGCGCTTCAATCGCGCGGTGACGACGATCTCGCCGTCCATCCGTGGCGCCGGGCGGCGCGCGTCGTCGACGCTGATCAGGCGTTTTTCGAAGTCCATCATCAGCCGCTGTTCGACCAGCGCGTCGAGCCCGATCATCCCTTCGGCCCCGAGATCGCGGTCCCGCAGCGCGGGCAACTCGAGGTCGCGGATCGTGCTCGGCCCCAGTTGCAGTTCATCGACGAGCACCCGTTCGACCCGCGTGCTTTCGGTCATGCCGTTGAGGATGACCGGGGTTCCCGCGGGCAATTGCAGCGCGCGGGCGATGCGTTGGCCGACCACCGAACTGTCGGCGCCGCTGTCGACCACGAAGCGGTAAGGCCCGTTGCCATTGACCCGGACCACGACGGTCATGCGGCTGCGGACCTTGCGCGCGTCGATGTCCTCGCCGCCGATGACCAGCGTGTCGTCGATCACCGCGGGGTTGAGCGGGGGCATTTGCGCGGCCGGGTCGATCGGCCTCGGCTTGGCCGCGCCGAGCAGGGTAAGCGCCAGGGCGCAAGCGATGCCGGATCGAAGCTTCGACATGGCGGCGAGACTATGCCTCCACCCGTCCTGCGTCCAGCGCGGCTCGACCAACGTTGCAATTCGTTCGGCGTTGGACTAGGCGCGCGCCTTCGTTTGTTCCGGCAGGCGAATCCCGCGCGGGAGGCTGTGTTCGCACGGCTGCTTGACCGCTCACTCTGCGCTTGCCGGTGAAACACCCGGCGGCAACAGGAAGAAAGGAGGCCATCCGTGGCCAAGAAGATCGAAGGCTATATCAAGCTGCAGGTGCCCGCGGGCGCCGCCAATCCTTCCCCCCCGATCGGGCCGGCGCTGGGTCAGCGCGGGGTCAACATCATGGAGTTCTGCAAGGCGTTCAACGCCGCCACGCAAGAACTCGAAAAGGCGATGCCGATCCCCACGATCATCACCGTCTACGCCGATCGCAGCTTCACGTTCGTCACCAAAACCCCTCCGGCCAGCTTCCTCATCAAGAAGGCGGCGAACCTTAAGGCGGGCTCGAAAGAGCCGGGCAAGATTTCGGCCGGGTCGATCAAGCGCTCGGCGCTGGCGGACATCGCGCAGACCAAGATGGCCGATCTCAACGCCAACACGATCGAGCAGGCGACCAAGATCATCGAAGGCAGCGCCCGCTCGATGGGTCTCACCGTGGTGGAGGGCTAAGCACATGGCACAGACCAAAAAGCAGAAGTCGCTCGCCGAAAAGCTCGGCGACAACCAGAAGTTCTTTGGCGTCGACGATGCGATCCAGACGCTCAAGGATCTGAAGACCACCAAGTTCGACGAGACGATCGAGATCGCGCTCAACCTCGGCGTCGATCCGCGCCATGCCGATCAGATGGTTCGCGGGATGGTCAGCCTGCCCTCGGGGACGGGCAAGGACGTCAAAGTCGCGGTGTTCGCGCGCGGCGACAACGCCGAAAAGGCGCTCGCCGCGGGCGCCGACAAAGTCGGGGCGGAGGACTTGCTCGAGGACATGCAGGCGGGCAACCTCGATTATGGCCGGGTGATCGCCACCCCCGACATGATGGGCGTCGTCGGGCGGCTGGGCAAAGTGCTCGGGCCCAAAGGGCTGATGCCCAACCCCAAGCTCGGCACGGTCACCCCCAATGTGGCCGAGGCGGTCAAGGCGGCCAAAGGCGGGCAGATCGAGTTCCGCGTCGAAAAGGCCGGGATCATCCACGGCGGGATCGGCAAGTCGAGCTTCTCGAACGAAGCGCTGCGCGCCAACTTCGACGCGTTCGTCGATGCGATCGTCAAGGCCAAGCCGGCGGGCGCCAAGGGCAAGTACTTGCGCAAGATCGGGCTGAGCTCGTCGATGGGCCCAGGGCTCAAGATCGACGTCGCGGAAGTGCAGGGCGGGTAACGCCGCCGGGCATCGTGGCCAATAAAAAGGGGCCGGCGGAGCGATCCGCCGGCCTTTTTTACCACGCGATTTTCGAGCCTGTCACGGCGACATCGCTGCGGGGCGCGTCGGAACGGCCAGCACTTCCCACGGGCACCCACCCTCCTCGCCGGTCAAAGCGTCGCAAAGCCGGTAGTCTCTCAGCATTTCGCGGCATTGCGGCGCGTTGTCCGCGTTCATCTCAATCTGGATGATCGGGCGGGTTTCCAGCAGCCGTTTCGCACCCGAGAGGATCATGGCCTCGGCCCCTTCAGCGTCGCACTTGACGAACGACGGTGCGGGGTAGTGGTCGAGCGCGTGGTCGGCGGTCCACGTCTGCACGGGAATAGTCTCGCGAACCCCGCCCGTATCGCTACTCGGCGTTGCGCCTTCGAGCGAATTGCACGAACGACCGCGCGTGGGGATGCGAAGGCCGGCGACGCCGACCCGATCCGACAGCGCGACGGGAACGACCTCGATGTCGAGATCGGGGTTATCGCGCAACGTCGCGGCAAGTAGTCGCTGATTGAACGGGTCGGGCTCGAACGCAATGACCTTCGCTCCCTTGTGAGCAGCGGGGATCGCAAAGAACCCCATGTTCGCACCGATGTCCCACACCACATCGCCGGGGCGCACGAAGCGCTCGACGAAGCCGAACAGATAAGACTCGAATTTGGCCGCGCCAGGGCGGAGCACGCCAAGCTGATTAGCCGCCGAAAGGTGGATGGGCCGCGATCCGTAGGCCTTGGGAAGCCTGCCGACGAAATGCGAATCCCGGCACAGCCGCTCAACCGCCGAGCGAATTGTGGAGGGCATAAACATGCCCTCATCATAACACCTCGATTCGCATGCTCCAGCCGTTGCAGCGCGGCGGGCCGCGTGAGGGACACGGCATGGCCAGTTTTCGCGCATTCACGTGATAGGGGCAAACGGGTCACCCCATGGCCAAACGATCCTGGCCGATCTCTTTCCCCCGGAAGCTCAGTCGCCGACGATGTCGATCGATTTGGGCGGCAGGCTGACCCCAGTTTCGTCGCCGCGGCGCCACACCACGCGGCCGTCGTAGGCGTCGAAGCCATCGAACGCGACTTCGACCTGGGCGCCGATCCGGGCGTCGGTCGCGGCCTCGAGCTTGAGCCCGCTGGCCGAGACGTTGCGCACGCACGCCGCTGCTCCCGCCAACCGCACCGCGCCATCCGAGCCGGGGATCACATCGGTGAAGCGGCGTTCGTGGCGCTGGTCGATCGAGCGCGTCACCTGACGCGAGATCATCGCAGCGATGCCCGATCCGCGCGGCGGCTTGCGCGATTGCAGCGGCGAACGCTCGGTTTCGACCACGCCTTGCGCAATCTGTTCGCGGCGCGAGAGCAGCGTGGCGCGCGCATGCGGGAACGACGTCTCGGGAAAGGGGATCACCACATCGTCGCCGGGCGCTTCGTAGCGCGCCGCGACCGCGGGGTGGAGCGGAGTTTCGAACGCGACGCCGCCGCCGCCTTCGTCCGACCAGGCGACGTGACCGGCGAGGTTCTCCAGCCCTGGAATGCGCACCCACACCGGCGTGCCCGGGGCGACGAGCCAGTACCCCGCGATACGGCAACCGCTGCGCGAGATCTCGGTCAGCCGCGCGCTCTGCGCCGAGCGCCCGCGCTCGCGCACCGCGCCATCAAGCGCCACCGCGCTGCGCCGCGCGCGCCGCTGTTCGACTTGTCCGGTGGTGCATTTGAATTCGATCGTCATCCGGTAAAATCCCGCCAGTTGTTGGATCCGGTGCGACTTACGGACCCCCAGCGGATGCCCGTTCGCCCAGCGGCGAGCAACCGGCGCGCCCGCGGCGTGCCGACTTGGGATGAACGGACGTGCTTAAGTTAAGCGGCGGGGGAAGCGAGCGCAGCGGCGGTGTAGCATTCGGTAAGAAACGCGAGCGGCGCGCCGCCGGGCAGCCGCAGCAGCGCGATCTGGCTCAGGACGGTGCCCGCCGGGCAACCGGGCTCGCCGCCGTGGCGGCTGTCCAGCGTTTCGCGCGAAAAGCCCAGCGGCGCGGCGATCTTGCCGAACGGGGTGTCGGTCGTGTCGAGCGCGGCGTTCATTTCGCGCGTCAGCCGCGCGCGCACGAACCAGTTTTGCGCGAGCGACAGCACGCGCGTTCCGCAGGCGAGGCGTACATGGCGATAGCCGAGCGGTTCGTCGGCGCCGACGCCGAGCCGCGCGCGCAGCCCGGGCGGGAGCGGCGGCGGCTCTCCGGCAAGCACCGTGGCGGTGATCCGCGGGATCGGCGCAAGCCCGCGCGCGGCGCACCACTGCTCGAGCGCGGCGGTCGCGCTGGCATGCTCGCCGAGCGTACGCTCGAGCGCGGCGGTATCGGCCTGCGGGCTCGCGCAGCCGGCGAGTGCGGCGGCGATCCCCAGCGGCGCGCCGCCCCTCATTTGCGGTCGGGCCTGAGCTTGCTGCCCTTCTTCCACGCGGGCGCGGCGCTCTGGTCGGCGACGCGCTCGACCAGCGCATAGAAAAAGGCGTTGAAGTCCGCCGCCGCTTGCCAGTCGATCGGCTGCTTCAGATCGTCCTGCGGCTTGTGGTAGCCGGTCTTGTACCAGTGGCGGTAAACCTGCTCGCTGGCGCTGCCCGGCTGGTAGCCGAACACGAAGTTGATCGCGGGGACGCCGGCCTGGATGAAATTCCAGTGATCGGTGCGGCGCAGCAGGTTGCGTTCGGGCTCGGGATCGTCCTGGACCGCGATTCCGCGCGCGTTCGCGACTGCGGCGGCGTCGTCGCCAAGCGTGCTGTCGCCGCGTGCGTGGACGGTGAGCAGCTTCAAAAGGAAGATCGGGCGCAGCTGGTCGAGGTTCACGTTGCCCGCGATCCGCGCGAGCGGAAACGTCGGGTGGCTGGCAAACCAGCGCGAGCCGAGCAGGCCTTTCTCCTCGCCGGTCCACGCGGCGAAGATCACCGGTCGCGCAAACCCGCGCCCCTTCCGGCGCTCGGCGAGGCGGACGAGCAGCGCCACGTAAGCCGCGTCGTCGAGCGTGCCGTTGTAAAGCCGGTCGCCCCCGACCGCGCGGCCATAACCATACCCGTCGAGATGCGCGCCGAGCACGATCGCTTCGTTCGCCTTGGCCGGGTCGGTGCCGGGTAGGACCCCGATGACGTTGGGCGAGGACAGCGCGCGGGTGGTGACACCGAAGTGCAGCGTCGCGACGCCGCCGTCGCGGCTCGGCAACGGGCGTCCGGCGGCGCCCGCCGCGGTCAGCGCCGCGGCATCTCCCTCGGGAAGTAGCTTGCCCAGCGCCGCTGCATTGAGCGTCAACCGCACGAAAGGATCGGGCGCGGTCTCGCTCCCCGCGATCTCGACCGCGCGCGCATAAGCATACGGCCAGCGCGGCGGCTCGACCGTGAAGCCCGGGTCGGCGATTGCCGCGATGCCGACCGCGCCCGCGGACAGCGCGGCCGCTTCGCGCTGCGCGGCGGTCGGCATCCCGGTGCGGCGCGAGGCGTGGCAGATCACCAGCTTGCCGCGCACGTCGCCCAAGGCCGCCTTCGCGCAGTAGCCGCGATAGGCGATCGACGCGGTCAGCGATTTCGGAAGCTCCGTGTCAGGAATCACGGTGAATTCGTCGAGGAAGGCAAGCGCGCGGCCATCGACGCTCCAGCTCGCGTGCGGCACCGCCACCTCGCGCAACGGCAGGCGCTGGAACCACGTGCCGTTGTCGCCCAGCGGCTTGACCCCCGCCGCGGCGAGCCGCGCCGCGACCAGCCTTGCGGCGCGCTCGTGGCCCGGCGAGCCGGTGTCGCGCCCTTCCATCGCGTCGTTCGACAACGCCCCGGTGAACGCCCACCACGCGCGCGAATCCGCGTCGATCGGCCCGCGCGGGGCAGCGCCCCCGGCGAGCGCAGCTGCGACGAGGATAAGGGGAGCGCGTTTCATCATATTCCTCCGGCCACAACTTTTCGTCCCAACGCGCGCAGCCCGGTGATCAGCACCTCCGCGCAAACGCTCAGCACCGCTTCGTCGGTTGATCGGATCACGAAATTCGCGCCCGTCCGGCCCTCGCGGAAGAACGGGTAGCTCCCGATGACGACGCCCTCATGCGCGCGTTCCGTCTCGCGCAGCAGGTCGGCAACCTCGCTTTCCATCGCCCAGCTGCCGACGGTCAGCGAGAGCAACGGCAACCCGCCTTCGAGCTCGCCGGTCAACGCGTCGAGCATCCCGGCGGTTATCGCGGGGACTCCGGCCATCAGAAAGACGTTGCCGATGCGGATGCCGGGCGCGCCCGACATCCGGTTGCGGATCAACTCCGCACCTTCGGGCACCCGCGCCATCCGCAGCCGGGCATCGTTCAGTCCACCGCGGCTTTCGTAATAGCGTTCGAGCATAGCCCGCGCTTCGGGGTGAATCGTCACGCCGACCCCGAGCGCCTCGGCCACAG
>JBBRER010000083.1:0-10472 GCA_038202745.1 Sphingomonadales bacterium | reverse complement strand
GTCATGGCCAGTCAATTGTCGACGGTTGAAGTCGCAAGCGAAGAATCCGTTAAGCGGATCGCAGGCGCTGCCGGCTGGGGTGCGCTGGGCGCCCTTGCGCTCGGACCCGTCGGCCTCCTCGCGGGAATGTTGTTGGGCGGTCGGGGGAAAGACGTGACTTTTGTCGCGACTTTCAATGACGGTCGCAAGATATTGGCTACAACTGACAGTAAGACATTCACGAAACTGCCAGCGCTGGTTTTCTGATGTTGGCGCTCACCGATGCGGGGGCGTTTGCACTGTCACTGGTTGGGCTTTGCCATTTCACGCAACACTGGACGGCCTGATCCATGGACTTCATCTCGATCCTTTCGATTTTCGTGCTCGCCTGTTTCGTGGGCTATTACGTCGTGTGGTCGGTCACGCCGGCGCTGCACACGCCGCTGATGGCGGTGACGAATGCAATCTCGTCGGTGATCATCGTCGGCGCACTAATCGCGGCGGCAGCTTCGGGCTCGGCGGGATCGACTTGGCTCGGACTGATCGCGGTGGCGCTGGCGAGCGTCAACATCTTCGGCGGCTTCGCGGTCACCGCACGGATGCTGGCGATGTACAAGAAGAAAGATCGGCCCGCTCCCAAGGCAAAGGCCAAGTGATGGAGCACGCCGCGCTCCCTGCCTGGGTTTTGCTCGCCTATCTCGCATCGGGAGTGTTGTTCATCCTCGCGCTGCGCGGACTGAGTTCGCCCGCGACCTCGCAGCGCGGCAACCGCTTCGGCATGATCGGGATGGCAATCGCCGTCGCGACTACGCTAGCGACGCAGGCGCCGATCCCGGTGGGCGAATGGCTGCCAAGGCCCGGCCCGGATGATTTGCGGGTACTGTTTCAGATTCTTGCGGCAATCGCGGTCGGCGGCGTTGTCGGCCTTGTCATCGCCCGCCGCATCAAGATGACCGACATGCCGCAGCTGGTCGCGGCGTTCCACAGTCTGGTCGGCATGGCCGCGGTGCTCGTCGGCTGGGCGGCCTATCTTAACCCGCAAGCCTTTGGGATCACCGGCCCGGATGGGCTGATCGAGGCCCAAAGCCGTGTAGAAATGGGGCTCGGTATCGCGATCGGCGCGATTACTTTCTCGGGCTCGGTGATCGCTTTCCTCAAGCTTGCGGGCAAAATGAGTGGCGCGCCGATCCTGCTACCCCTGCGCCACGTGATCAACCTCGGCACGCTGGTCGCGATTCTCGCGCTGATCGGGTGGTTCACGCAGGACCAGGGCGTGTGGGTGATCGCCACCATCACCGCGCTGGCCTTCGCGATCGGCTTCCTGCTGATCATTCCGATCGGCGGGGCGGACATGCCGGTGGTCGTCTCGATGCTCAACTCGTATTCGGGCTGGGCGGCGGCGGCGATGGGGTTCACGCTCCACAACACCGCGATGATCATCACCGGCGCGTTGGTCGGGTCGTCGGGCGCGATCCTCAGCTACATCATGTGCCGCGCGATGAACCGCAGCTTCATCTCGGTGATCGCGGGCGGGTTCGGCGCGGTCGCGTCGAGCGGTGACGAGGCCAAGACCGACCGACCGTGGAAGCGCGGCAGTGCCGAGGACGCGGCGTTCCTCTTGGGCGAGGCCGAGCAAGTCATCATCATCCCCGGCTACGGCATGGCGGTGGCGCAAGCGCAGCACGTGCTGCGCGAGATGGGCGACCAGCTCAAAGCCAAAGGCGTGCGCGTCAAATACGCGATCCATCCGGTCGCCGGGCGAATGCCCGGGCATATGAACGTCTTATTGGCCGAAGCCAACGTGCCGTATGACGAAGTGTTCGAACTCGAGGATATCAACGCCGAGTTCGCGCAAACCGACGTCGCGTTCATCATCGGCGCCAACGACGTGGTCAATCCCGCGGCCAAGACCGACAAGTCGTCGCCGATTTACGGCATGCCGGTGTTCGACGTCGAGAAAGCCAAGACGATCATGTTCATCAAGCGGAGCATGGGCGGGGTCGGCTACGCGGGGGTCGACAACGACGTGTTCTACATGGACCAGACGATGATGCTGCTCGCCGACGCCAAAAAGATGGTCGAGGACATCGTCAAGGCGCTCGCGCACTAACCCTCAGCGCGACGTGCTGTCGAGCGAGCGCAGGAACGCGATCACCGCTGCGCGGCGTCCGCTGTCGCGGATCGCGAACGGATGCGGCGCCTTTGCGCCCCGGCTGCCGTCGAGCAGGCGTTCGAGGCTCATCACGCTGTTGTCGTGCAGGAACACCGGCTTGCGCGCGAGATCGAGCAAGAGCGGCATCGCGATCCCGCGCTTTTCGCCGCGGATCGACGCGTTGACCACCGCCATCTTGTCATCGAAGAAGCTGGGCACGGTGTTGAGCACAGGGTTGAGCGGCGGCATCCGCTGCGCGAGCACCATCGGGTGATCGCCGGGGAAGATCTGCGCCATGGGATGGATCGTGGTCGGCACCGGCACGGCTTGACTAGTGTTGTGGCAACTCGTGCAGCCGGATGCGGCGAATGCCGCGCGGCCTGCGGCGATCCGCGGATCGCCACGCCCCATTCCTTGCGGAGACGGCAACGCGAACAGATAGGCGTTGAGCGCGAACAGCTTGGAATTGTCGACACGGAAGCCGATCGGGCTGGTCAAGGAGCCTACCATGCCACCGCTCTGCGCCTGCGAGGAGACAAACGGATAGCCCGTAACCCCGGTATCGCGCAGGATCTTGACGTAATCGGCGATCATCTCGTCGCCCGCCGGGCCCGCCAGCTTGTGCACGAACGCCCGCCCGCCGGGCGTGGTCAGCATCGTCTGGTCGAACAGCGTGGTGAACACCAGGTTGGCGAAATCGTCCTGCTTGGTGAGCGTGCCCTCGCTGCCATACGGCGCGGCCAAATCCTGTTCGAACAGCGGCACGTTGTGCATCGTGTTGCCGTTGCCGTCGAAGCTGTCGTCGAACATTCCAATCGGGTAGAACTTGGGGTTGCTGAAATAGGCGTCGAATTCGGCCTCGCTCGAGTTTTCGGTCAGCCCGCGCGGCGCGCGACCGAGCGTCTTGCCCTTGTTGGCGGTGAGCGAGGTTTGCGCGACCGTGTAAAGTGCGCGTGTGTTGGCGGCGGTCGCGAATATCTTGCCGAGGTTGAGCGAATGGTTCGCCCGGCCGTCCTCGCGGCTGCCGATCGAGCCGCCCTCGGCGACCTTGAACACCGAGCCGTCGGCCATCGTGTGGCACAGCGCGCAGCTTGCGCCGACTTTGCCGTTCTTGGGCGACATCCCGATCACAGCTCCGGCCATGACCAGTTTGGTCGTGACCGCCGGATCGTTGAGGAGGCGCGAGGTTTTTCCGCTCGGATCGGCGGCGAGTTCGGCGGCGAGCTGGGCCTTGGTCGCGTCATCGACCATGTCGGCATCGACCTGAACGCCGAGCTTGAGCGCCTGGAGCGGCGTGACTTTGGCCGCTTCCATGCCCTGCGGAAGCCGCACCGCGTCGGTCCAGAAACCCTCGTTGCCGAACGTCTCGAAGCGGAACACTTGGCGCCCCAACACCGGGTCGCCGGTCTGCTGCGCGACCATCGGGCCTTGGTCGCGCGGACCGTCGCCCGCTTGAACCATGGCGTGCGGCCGCATCGGGGACTGGCGGGCATTCGCCGCAACCGAGACTATGGCCACGCCCGCGAGGCACGTTGTCAGGGTGAGAGCTGCAAGGGCGGGGGTGAACTTCATGCGCGGACCGGCCATTCCATGCCTCCTGTTGAACGGACGTCTGCGCGGCGCAGGGCTGTCCTGCATGCCCAACGCGGTGAGGATTGATTAGTTGCCGCCGCTCCGCCCCGATTTTGCGCAATCGTGCGGGATTTTGCATTGCCGGTGCTAAGTTCGTTTGATCGTGCGCGGTTGACTTACATCGCTGTCAGTTCAACATCGCGGGCATGAGGACATCTCCCGCTTTCTTCGCTGCGGCCGGCGCGCTTGCGCTTACCGCTCCGCTCCACGCCCGGACGATCGCTGTTGCCGCGGGCGCCGACGCGCAGACGCGGCTGCAGGAGGCGCTGATCGCGGCGCAACCGGGAGATGTGGTTCAGCTCGGCGAAGGGCGCTTTGCGCTCACCGACGGGCTCTCGCTCGACGTCGACAAAGTCACGTTGCGCGGCGCGGGGATGGCGGCGAGCGTGCTCGACTTCGCGGGCCAGAAAGGCGCGGGCGAGGGGCTGCTGGTCACCTCGGACGACGTCACCTTGCGCGATTTCGCGGTCGAGAACGCGCACGGCGACGGGATCAAATCGAAAGGCGCCGACCGGGTCGTCTATTACCGCGTGCGCGCGGCGTGGACCGGCGGGCCCAAGGAGACCAACGGCGCGTACGGCATCTACCCGGTCGAAAGCACCGGGGTGCTGATCGACGGCTGCCAGGTCGAAGGCGCTTCGGACGCGGGCATTTACGTCGGACAATCGAAGGACATCACCGTCCGCTACTCGGTCGCGCAGGGCAACGTCGCGGGGATCGAGATCGAGAACAGCCGCAACGCGCTTGTCACGGGCAACCTGGTGACGCGCAACACCGGCGGCATCCTGGTGTTCGATCTGCCCAACCTGCCGGTGATGGGCGGGGGCAACACGATGGTCACGCGCAACCTGGTGGTCGGCAACGATACGCCCAACTTCGCGCCCAAAGGCAACATCGTCGCGGCGGTGCGCCGCGGGACGGGGGTGATGGTGATGGCCAACGACGGGGTTGGCGTCATCGAGAACACCATTCGCGGCAATCCGACCTCGGGCGTCATGGTGATTTCGTACCCGCGCCCGTTCACCGACAAGACCTACAACCCCAGCCCGCGCAATGTTGTAATTTCGGGCAACGATTTCGCCGCCAACGGCACCGATCCGCAGTTGCCCGGCGCCGACACGCTCAAGGCGGCGTTCGGCGGCGCGCTGCCGCCGGTGATCTGGGACGGCCTGGGTGCGCAGGGCGCGTTGATGGTCGATGCCGGGACAAGCGGGCTCTCGCTCAATCTGCCGAGCCAGGGCGCAGGGCCGGAGCTGGCAAAACCCGCGCCATTCACCGCGAGCAAGCCCGTCAAGCCGGTCGATCCCAAGACGGTCGGCGCTCCGCTCGCGCTGGAGGCGCGACTGACCGCATGAGGCTGTTTCTCCCGGCGCTGCTCGTCGCCAGCACCGTGATCGCCCGCGCTGCGCTCCCGGGCGCGGCGGTCAACGATGCCGCGGTGACGCAAAGCGCCTTCCCGCAAACGCTCGCCGAGTATCGCTTCTTCGCCGATGCGCCGAAGCAGCACCCCGCGCGCGGGGTGACGCCGTACCGGCTCAACACGCCGCTGTGGTCCGACGGCGCCGAAAAGCTGCGCTTCGTTTACGTTCCCGAGGGGATGAAGGCCAAAGCGGGCGGCGAGGGGCTGATCGATCTCCCCGTCGGCAGCGCGCTGATCAAGACGTTCAGGTTCGGCGCGCGGATGATCGAGACACGCGTTCTGCTTCACCGCACCGAGGGCTGGGTGGCGTTGCCCTACCAGTGGAACGCCGCGCAGACCGAGGCGAAGCTGGTGCTCGGCGGGGCGCGGGTGCCGGTCGCCTCGCCCGCGGGCGAGGCGATCAGCTACTCGATCCCCAACAAGAACCAGTGCAAGGAATGCCACGGGCTCGCCGGTGTAGTCACGCCGATAGGCCCGAAGGCGCGCAATCTTGCGCCCGAGTGGCTTGCCGCGTTCGCCAAAGCGGGACATCTCGACCGCGTGCCCACGGTAACGCGTCGCGTGCCGCTGTGGGAAGCGCGCCAGCAGGGCGCGGCCGAGCCCGCCGCGCGCGGCTATCTCGAAGTCAACTGCGCGCATTGCCACAATCCCGCGGGCTCGGCTTCGAACTCGGGGCTCGACTTGCGCTGGGAGCAGTCCGATCCGGCCAAGCTCGGCGTGTTCAAGCACCCGGTCGCCGCCGGGCGCGGAGCGGGGGCGTTCGAATACGACGTCGTCCCCGGCGATCCGGCGCATTCGATCGTGACCTACCGGATGGGCTCGACCGAAGGCGGGATCGCGATGCCCGAGCTGGGCAAGGCGAGCGTGGACAAGGACGGTGTTGCCGCGGTGACGCGCTGGGTGCGGGAGATGAAGCGATGAAGACGCTGGGCAAGATCGTGTTTGGGCTGGTCGTGGCGTTGGCCGCCGCGCTGCTGATATTTCGCACCCCCGACACCGGTCCCGCGGCAATGCGCGCCAAATACGGCGCTCCGCCGTCGCAATTCATCGCCCTCGGAGGCGGGCTGACCGTCCACTTGCGCGACGAGGGGCCGCGTGACGCCCCCGCGATCGTTCTGCTCCACGGCTCGAACGCCGATCTCCACACCTGGGACGGCTGGGCGAGCGCGCTTGCGACCAAATATCGCGTGGTCCGCTTCGATCAACTTGGGCACGGGCTGACCGGTCCCAATCCGAGCGGGGATTATTCGCAGGCCGCGTTCGTCGGGACAGTCCAGGCGGTCGCCGACAAGCTCGGGCTGACGCGCTTCGTGCTCGCGGGCAATTCGATGGGCGGCGGGATCGCGGTGAGCTACGCGCTGGCGCATCCCGAGCGGCTCAGCGGGCTGGTCCTGGTCGATGCCGGCGGTGCTCCCCGGACCGCGCCCGCCAAAGGCAATATCGGGTTCAAGATCGCGCGCACACCGGGGCTCAACCTGCTGATGCGCGCGATCACGCCGCGCTCGCTGATCGACAAGTCGCTGCGCCAGACGGTCGGCGATCCCGCGATTGTTACTCCGGCGATGGTCGATCGCTATTGGGAGTTGCTACGCTATCCGGGCAACCGCGCCGCCACCGCGGTGCGTTTCGCCCGGCCGACGCAGCAGTTCACAACGCGGCAATTGGTCGCGATCAGGGTGCCGGTGCTGATCGAATGGGGCGCGAAGGATCGCCTGATACCGGTCGCTGCCGCCGTTTGGTATCATGTCGCGATCCCGCAGAGCCAAGTCGTCGTTTATCCCGACCTCGGCCATATCCCGATGGAGGAAGCGCCGCAGCGCAGCGAGGCGGACCTGGCCGCGTGGCTGGCGGCCAACACGAAGCCGAACTGAGCGGGCGCGGGTGGACGCGGCAGACGCGCTTGCGTAAGGCCGCCCAAAGGGGCGTTCCGCTGGCCTTTCCGGGGTGACCAATGCGCAAACTCGGCTTGATCGGCGGCATGAGCTGGCTTTCGACGCGAACCTACTACGAGCATATCAACCGGCTCGTGCAGGCGCAGGCGGGGGCGCAGTCCAGCGCGCCGCTGCTGATCGAAAGCCTCGATTTCAGCGGGCTCGCGCGGCTCTCGACCGAACAGGACTGGACCCGCGCGGCCAAAGTGCTCAGCGCCTCGGCGCGGCGGCTCAAGACCGCGGGGGCGACGGCGTTGATCATCGGCGCAAACTCGATGCACAAGGTCTACACCGAGGTAGCGACCGCGGTCGATGTGCCGCTGATCCACATCGCCGATTGCGTTGCCGAACGGATGGTCCGCGACGGCGTTAAAAAGGCGGCGCTGATCGGGACCAGCAACGTAATGCTCGAGGACTGGTACCGCGAAAAGTTGATCGACCGCGATATCGAATTGCTCCCGCCCGAGAAGGCCTTTGTCGATACGCTCGACCGGGTGATCTACGACGAGCTGCTGGTCGGCAAAGCCACCCGCCAGGCCGAGCGCGAGTTGAAGTCGATCCTGACCATCCTCGAACGCGACGGCGCCGAAGCGGTCGTGCTTGGGTGCACCGAGCTCGAGATGGTGGTCGATGTCGATGCCACGGTGCTGCCGATTTACGACGGCACGCGGATCCATGCCGAGGCCGCCGCGGCGTGGATTCTGGGCGAGGGCTGAGCGACGTTCACGCGCGCGCCTTACGCCAGCGATCCCGCGCGCAGCCGCGGCCGCGAGTTTGCGCTCGAAGGCGCTCTCGCCCGGGGTCCGCGCAGCGAATACCAGCGCGATCGCGACCGCATCGTCCATTCGATCGCGTTCCGCCGCCTGCGCTCCAAGACGCAGGTGTTCATCGCGCCGGATGGCGACCATTACCGCGTTCGCCTGACCCACAGCCTCGAGGTCGCGCAGATCGGGCGCGTGATCGCGCGCGCGCTCGGGCTCGACGAGGACCTGACTGAGGCGCTGTGCCTTGCGCACGATATCGGCCACCCGCCGTTCGGCCATGCCGGCGAGGACGCGCTCAACGGTGCGCTGGGCAAGCGGGGCGGGTTCGATCACAACGCCCATGCGCTGCGCACGCTGATGCGGCTCGACAGCCCGTACCCCGAGCACGATGGGCTCAACCTGACATGGGAGCTGCTCGAAGGCCTCGCCAAGCACAACGGCCCGCCGGGGATGGTCAATTGGGCGCTGGCCGAACTGGACGCCGCGTTCCCGCTCGATCTGCCGCGCTGGCCTTCGCTGGAAGCCCAAGTCGCAGCGCTCGCCGACGACATCGCTTACGACAACCACGATATCGACGACGGGTTCCGCGCCGGCTTTCTCCAGCTCGACGATCTGCTGGAGCTCGATTTCGTCGCGGAACGGTGGCGCGAGATCGAGCGCCGCTTCCCCTCCGCGCCGCAGGATCGCCGGCTCGGCGAACTGGTCCGCAGCCAGATCGGCGTAATGGTCAACGATCTGATCGATGAAACGACGCGCCGGGTGGCGGGGATGGAGAGTACCGACGAAGTCCGCGCCGCGGGAGCGCCGACCGCAGCGTTCACCCCGGCGCTGGCGGAGCAGGAACGCGCGCTTAAAGCGTTCCTTTACGACAAGCTCTACCATCACCCGCAGCAGATCGAGACCGCCGAACGTGCGCGCGCGCTGATTGCTGAACTCTATGCTGCTTACGCGCAGGAGCCGACGCTGATGGAGGGCGGCTGGTTCGCGCGATTGCCCGCGGACGATCCCGCGCGCAGCCGTCACATCGCCGACTATATCGCCGGCATGACCGATCGCTTCGCCATCGCGTCGCACGCCCGGATTTACGGCCGCACGCCGGAGGGGCTGCGCAATGTCTAGCCCGGTGCGCATCGCGCTGGTCGGCGCTACCGGGCTGATCGGGCAAGCGCTGATCCGCCTCGCGGTCGGGCGCGACGACGTGCGGCTGGTAGCGATCGCGCGGCGCGAGGTTCGGCTGCCGCCGGGCGCGCGGATGGAGGTGCTCGTCGCCGATCCCGCGGGCTGGGGCGATGCGATCGCCGCGGCCAACGCTACCGTACTGGTCTGCGCACTCGGCACGACGTGGAAAGCGGCCGGTAAGGACGAGGTCTCGTTCCGCGCGATCGACAAGGACCTGGTGCTCGAATGCGCGCGCGCGGCGAAAGCAGCGGGCATCCGCCAGATGATCGTCGTGTCGTCGATCGGGGCAAGCACCGCGGCAAAGTCGTTCTACTTGCGCACCAAAGGCGAGACCGAAGACGCGCTCGCGAAAGTGCGCATGCCTCGCCTCGACATCCTGCGGCCCGGCCTGCTGCGCGGCAAGCGCGGCGGCGAGCGGCGTTCCGGCGAGCGGCTGGCGATCCTGGCGAGCCCGGTCGCCGATCTGCTGCTCCACGGCAGCTACCGCAAATACCGCTCGATCAATGACCGGACAATGGCCCGCGCAATTCTGTTTTACGCGCATGAGAAGGCGGGCGGCCGGTTCGTTCACGACCACGACGCGCTGATCCGCGCGTCCCGGCGGCTGGGCGATTGACCCACCCCCAACCGCTGGCGCTGCGCGCCGTCTGCGACTCCCCGCAAGCGGGAGGGGAACGAGACTTGCCGAGCCGCAGGCGAGGTTAATCGCAGCGGAGTGGGCTCTGCGCCGTCCAAGCGGTTGACTCGCCTGTGCTGCCAAGCCATCGCACCCCGGTCGCTGATCGCGCGGGAGAGTTCCCGCGATTCGAGCAATCGGGTCGCGGGGCGCCGAAGGAGCAACCGCCCCGGAATCTCTCAGGCCAACGGACCGCGTGGGTCGATAGCGGCGCTCTGGAAAGTGTCCTCGTTTCGGTGAGGGCCGCCGAAGGGGTAACCCCGTTTCCCGGGGGAAAACTCTCAGGTTTCCGTGACAGAGGGGGCACCGGATTTGGTGCAACTGATGCGGAAGGCGGAGCTGTGACGGGCACTCACGATAATGGCGACGGCGAAGCGCCCGCAACGCTGGAGCTGCCGCTCGACGCCTGGCACCGCGCGCGCGGCGGGCGGATGGTCGCGTTTGCGGGCTATCACATGCCCGTCCAGTACGACCGCGAAGGCGGCGGGATCATCGCCGAGCACACCTGGACGCGGACGCACGCGGGGCTGTTCGACGTCAGCCACATGGGCCAGCTGTTCCTTTCCGGCGAGGGCGTCGAAGCCGCGATCGAGGCGGTGCTCCCGATCGATCTTGCAACGCTCAAGCCGTTCGCGCCGCGTTATTCGCTGCTGCTCGACGAGAATGGCGGTGTGCTCGACGATCTGATGGTTACGCGCTGGACGCAAGGGTTCTACCTCGTGGTCAACGGCGCGACCAA
>JBBRER010000082.1:0-10767 GCA_038202745.1 Sphingomonadales bacterium | reverse complement strand
CGAAAAGCTGATCGAGCACAAGACCTACCTCCAGGCGCTGCCTTATTTCGACCGGCTCGATTACTGCAGCCCGCTGGCGATGGAGCACAGCTACGTGCTCGCGATCGAGAAGCTGCTCAATCTCGAAGTGCCGATCCGCGCGCAGTATCTGCGGGTGCTGTTCGCCGAGCTGACGCGCATCTGCAACCACATGCTAAACCTCGGCAGCCACGTCATGGATGTCGGCGCGATGACGCCGAACTTGTGGCTGTTCGAAATCCGCGAGGACACGCTCAACTTCTTCGAGCGCGCGTCGGGCGCGCGGATGCACATGGCCTGGTTCCGCCCCGGCGGGGTCCACCAGGACGTCCCGCTCAAGCTGCTCACCGACATCGCCGACTGGCTCGACACGCGGCTGCCGCGGCTGTTCGAGGACGCGATGAGCCTCGTCGTCGACAATCGCATCTTCAAACAGCGCAACGTCGATATCGCGCTGGTGAGCAAGGACGACGCCGTCGCCTGGGGCTTCTCCGGCCCGATGATCCGCGGCAGCGGCATCCCGTGGGACTTGCGCAAATCCCAGCCTTACGACGTCTATGACCGCATGGACTTCGAAATACCCGTAGGCACGCGCGGCGATTGCTACGACCGGTTCATGGTCCGCGTCGAGGAAGTGCGCCAGTCGGCCAAAATCATGAAGCAGTGCCTCGCCGAAATGCCCGAAGGCCCGATCGCCAGCGACGACCGCAAGATCGTCCCCCCCAAGCGCGCCGAGATGAAGCAATCGATGGAAGCGCTGATCCACCACTTCAAGCTCTACACCGAAGGCTTCCACGTCCCCGCGGGCGAGGTTTACGTCGCCACCGAAAGCCCCAAGGGCGAATTCGGCGTCTATCTAATCAGCGACGGCAGCAACCGGCCCTACCGCTGCAAGATTCGTCCGACCGCGTTCAGTCACCTCCAGGCGATGGACTTCATGGCCAAAGGCCACATGCTGCCCGATGTCACCGCGATCATCGGCGCGATCGACGTGGTGTTCGGGGAGTGCGACCGGTGATCGGCCCGGGTTTATATTGGGCAATTGGCATCGTAGCGTTCACCGTTTTGATCGGCATGTTTTTGAAATGGCTGATCGAAAACTTTCTGACCGAGCGAGAGGCTTCAATTGCTTCTTTCTCTTTGATGCTCGGCAACGGCCTCGGCGGACTGTTAGCCGGTATCGCATTCGATTACTGGGCAGTCACTGAACAAATCGGCCTCATTGTAGGGCTATCCGTTCTCTGGTGGTGTCTGTTCAAGCGGAAGGCAGCCCATGGCTGACCGCGCCCTGCATCCCGACACGCCCGAACTCCGCGCGCGCTGGGGCGCGTTTGCGTGGACGCCGGAGAACGCCGCCGAAGTCCCCAAGATCGTTGCGCGCTACCCCGCGGGCCGACAGCGGTCGGCGGTGATGCCGCTGCTCGATCTGGCGCAGCGGCAGGTCGGCGCGGAGACGAGCACGCAAGGCTGGCTGCCGATCCCGGTGATCGAACACGTCGCGCGCCAGCTCGACATGCCGGTGATCCGCGTGCTCGAGGTCGCGACGTTCTACACGATGTACAACCTCCAGCCGGTCGGGCGCTTCCACGTCCAGGTCTGCGGGACGACGCCATGCATGCTGCGCGGTTCGGACGACATCCTCGCCGCTTGCGCGCGGCGCGGGATGAAGCCCGGGCACGTCAGCGCCGACGGGCTGTGGACCGTGACCGAAGTCGAATGCATGGGCAACTGCGCCTCGGCCCCGATGGCGCAGATCAACGACGACAATTACGAGGATCTGACGGTGGCGAACTTCGACGCGGTGCTCGATGCGCTGGCGGCGGGGAAGACGCCCAAGCCGGGCACCCAGCTCAAGAAGCGCCACACCGTCGAACCGCTCGGCGGGCCGACCACGCTCAAGGCGATGGTCAAGGCCAACCACGATTATCGGGGGGCGTGGTGAGCATGGGGACCCTGAACCTAAACCGTCACCCTGAACTCGTTTCAGGGTCCATTTCTCGACGCGCGCAGGTTGTGCCTCGAAGAGCCAACCGCGAGGCAGCTCCCCTACGCGCGACGACCGATCTGGCCGCCCGATGGATCCTGAAACAAGTTCAGGATGACGAAGGGGGTGTGGCGTGAGCCTCGCTGACAAGGACCGCATCTTCACCAACCTCTACGGCTACCAGCCGTGGAACCTCGCCGCCGCGCAGGCGCGCGGCGATTGGGACGATACCAAAGCCCTGCTGGCAAAAGGCCAGGACGCGATCATCGACGAGATCAAGGCCAGCGGCTTGCGCGGGCGCGGCGGGGCGGGGTTTCCGACCGGGATGAAGTGGAGCTTCATGCCCAAGGAACCGAAGGACGGCCGCCCGAGCTTCCTCGCCATCAACGCCGACGAATCCGAGCCGGGTTCATGCAAGGACCGCGAAATCCTCCGCCACGATCCGCACAAGCTGATCGAAGGCGCGCTGATCGCCGGGTTCGCGATCCGCGCCCGCGCCGCCTACATCTACATCCGCGGCGAATATATCCGCGAGGCCGAAGTCATGTTCGCGGCTGTGCAGGAAGCCTACGATGCCGGGCTGATCGGCAAGAACGCGTGCGGATCGGGCTTCGATTTCGACGTGTTCATCCACCGCGGCGCGGGCGCTTATATCTGCGGCGAAGAAACCGCGATGCTCGAAAGCCTCGAGGGCAAGAAGGGCCAGCCGCGACTGAAACCCCCGTTCCCGGCCGGGGCAGGGCTCTACGGTTGCCCGACCACGGTCAACAACGTCGAAAGCATCGCGGTCGCGCCGACGATCTTGCGCCGCGGGGCGGCGTGGTTCGCCGGGATCGGGCGCAAGGGCAACGAAGGCACCAAGCTGTTCCAGATTTCGGGCCACGTCGAAAAACCGTGCGTGGTCGAAGACGCGATGAGCGTCCCTTTCCGCGAACTGATCGAAAAGCACTGCGGCGGCGTGCGCGGCGGGTGGGACAATCTGCTCGCGGTGATCCCCGGTGGGTCGTCGGTGCCGCTCGTCCCCGCCACCGAAATCATCGATTGCCCGATGGACTTCGACGGGCTCAAGGCGCTCGGCTCGGGCCTCGGCACCGCGGCGATCATCGTCATGGACAAGTCCACCGACATCGTCCGCGCGATCAGCCGGATCAGTTACTTCTACAAGCACGAGAGCTGCGGCCAGTGCACGCCTTGCCGCGAAGGCACCGGGTGGATGTGGCGGGTGATGGAGCGCCTGCGCACCGGCCGGGCCGACGTCGCCGAGATCGACATGCTCTACGAAGTGACCAAGCAAGTCGAAGGGCATAGCATTTGCGCACTCGGCGACGCCGCCGCGTGGCCGATCCAAGGCCTGATCAAGCACTTCCGCCCCGAGCTGGAACGGCGGATCGCCGAGAACGTACGCGAGGCGGCGGAGTGATTACCTCATCCACCACCCCCGTCACCCTGAACTCGTTTCAGGGTCCATTTCTCCTCCCGCGCCGAAGCCCTGTCGGGCGGGATGACCGCGCCGTTGCACTTTCAGGTCGGGCCTCGGGGCACGAGGCACGATGGATGCTGAAACAAGTTCAGCATGACGTTGTTGGGTGGGGTCGGTTCGATGTGGCGACATGCCTTCAGCTATCTGGCTTCGTCAGCACGGTGATCAGGGCCGCGCGCCGGTCGAGCGCGCTCGCCAGCGCGTAAAACGGCAGCGAGGCCACATCCAGAACGAGGCGCAGCAGCTTTGCGCGAAACGACACTGCGCGGCGGAGCACCTGCCTGTCGGGAGGGGCCTGGCCGGGACGGTTGGCCTGACGGCGGACGAAACGCGCCTTGATCACGCTGAGCACCGTGGCGAGGAATTCGGCCCGGTATTCGCTGGTGGTAGTCCGCACCGCGAGCCCCGCCGGAGCGACATAGCCGATCGCCGCGGGCGTCAACATGGTGACGTGATCGTATTGGTCGAGCATCGGCCACGCTGAACCGGTCACCCGCGCGACCAGCGAATCCGCGTTGGGGGTGATCATCAACAGGCGCCCCCCGGGCTTGAGCACCCCGACCACTTCGCGCAGAAACGCGGCGGGGCTATAGATGTGTTCGATCACGTGGCTCAGCACGATCACGTCGAACCGCGCCTCGCCCACCGCCGCGGCGGTGAAATAGGCGTTTTCGACCGGCAGGCCGAACACTTCGCGGGCAATCGCGCCGTGTTCGTCGCTGGGCTCGAAGCCGCGCACGTCCATGCCCAGATCGCGCGCTGCAAGCATAAACGCGCCCATGCCGCAGCCGATATCGAGGAACGTCTTGCCAGCGGGCGTCTGTCCTGGCTCGCCGAGATGCTTGCGCAAGGCGTCCCGGAAGTCGTTCACCCGCAGGAATGCGCGGATTTCTGTGTGCGAACTCGATTGCAGGTAGGCGCCGGGATCGTAGTTGGGGCGGAGCGCGCGATAGGCCTCGGGCGTAAGCTCTTTCTGCAGGCAGCCGCAGCGCGCGCAGCGCGAATAGACGTCGTCCTCGCGCAGGAGCCGGCGCCCCTGACGGTGTCCGCAGACGCGGCATTCGGATGGAGGTTGCGACACGGGTTCCAGGGGCTTTCGGGCGACGGAAGCGGTGCGGGGTTTTAGGCAGCGCGGAATCGGGGAGCAAGCCGAAAAGCAGGTTTGAAAAGCGCGGCGGCTTGCGTAAGGGCGAGCGCGACAGCTAGCCGGTCGCCATTATCCGATGATCATTCGCTCACCCGTTTCCGCCTCGCCCTTGGCCCGCCGCGAATCCAGCGGAGCAGCGACCCATGCCTAAGCTCAAAGTCGATGGCGTCGAGATCGAGGTTCCGCTGGGCGCGACCGTGCTCCAGGCGTGCGAGCTGGCGGGGAAGGAAATCCCACGGTTCTGCTATCACGAGCGGCTTAGCATCGCGGGCAACTGCCGAATGTGCCTGGTCGAAGTGAAGCCCGGGCCGCCCAAGCCGCAAGCGAGTTGCGCGCTACCCGCCGCGGACGGGCAGGAAGTGTTCACCACGACGCCGATGGTCCAGAAGGCGCGTGAGGGGATGATGGAGTTCCTCCTCATCAACCACCCGCTCGACTGCCCGATCTGCGACCAGGGCGGCGAATGCGACTTGCAGGACCAGAGCCTCGCCTATGGCCGCGGCGCCTCGCGCTATGACGAGCACAAGCGCGCGGTGACCGAGAAGTACATGGGCCCGCTCATCAAGACCGCGATGACGCGGTGCATCCACTGCACCCGCTGCATCCGCTTCAGCGAGGAGATCGCGGGCGTGGACGAGATCGGCGCACTTTACCGCGGCGAGAACATGCAGATCACGACGTATCTGGAGCACGCCGCGAAGCACGAACTTTCCGCCAACGTGATCGATTTGTGCCCGGTCGGCGCGCTGACTTCGCGGCCTTATGCGTTCGAGGCGCGGCCGTGGGAGCTAAAAAAGACGCTGTCGATCGACGTTTCGGATGCGGTCGGCGCGAACATCCGGATCGACAGCCGCGGGCGCGAAGTGATGCGCGCGCTGCCGCGCAATAACGACGACGTCAACGAGGAGTGGCTGAGCGACAAGGCCCGCTACCAGGTCGACGGGCTGCTCCGGCGGCGGCTCGACCGGCCGTGGATCAGGAAAGGCGGCAAGCTCGTCGCCGCGAGCTGGGACGAGGCCTTCGCGGCGATCGCGCGGGTGAAACCGGGCAACGACATCGCGGTGATCGCGGGTGACCTGGTCGATTGCGAAACGATGTTCGCGGCGAAAAAGCTGGCGGGGGCGCTGGGTTCCAGCTTGCTCGAAGGGCGGCAGACCGGGCTCGACTACGATTGCTCGAACCTGGCCGCGGTGGCGTTCAATTCGACATTCGCGGGGATCGAGGAAGCCGACGCGATCCTGATCGTCGGCAGCCAGGTCCGCTGGGAAGCCGCGCTGGTCAACGTGCGGCTGCGCAAGGCGGCGAAGCGCGGGGCCAAAGTTTTCGTGGTCGGCCCCGAGTGGGAAACGACTTACCCCGCGGAGTTTTTCGGGAGCGATGTGGCGCTGCTCGCCAACTTGCCTCCGCACGTGCTCAGTGCGTTCGAGGAAGCGAAGCGTCCTGCGGTGATCGTGGGCGGGGCAGGGCTCGCCAAAGGCGCGCTGAGTGCCGCTCTGCAACTTTGTGCACCGCTCGGCCTGGTTCGCGAGGGCTGGAACGGCTTCAACGTGCTCCACATGGCCGCATCGCGGATGGGCGGGTTGATGCTCGGCTACGCGCAGAAACGCGGCATCGCCGATCTCGTCGCCGCCAAGCCCAAGCTGTTGCTCTCGCTCGGCGCGGACGAGGTGGATTACGCCAAGTTCGCGGGCAGCACGGTGGTCTATATCGGCCACCACGGCGACAACGGCGCGCACGCCGCCGACATTGTCCTGCCCGGCGCGGCTTATACCGAAAAGCCGGGCACTTACGTCAACACCGAAGGCCGTGTGCAGTTTGCCGAGAAGGCGGTCTTCGCCCCCGGTGACGCGCGCGAGGACTGGACGATCCTCCGCGCGCTGGCAGATAGCTTGGGGGTGTCGGTCGGGTTCGACAGCTTCGAACAACTGCGCGCGGCGATGATCGCCGAAGTCCCCGCGCTCGGCCGCGAGGGACTCGCGGGCTACGGCGCGCTGCCCAAGTCGGGCAAGGGCGCGAAGGCCGCCGGCGCGATCGACGCCTACCCGATCAAGGACTTCTACCTCACCAACCCGATCGCCCGCGCCAGCGTGACGATGCAGCGCTGCTCGGCAGAACTGCTCCACGGCGAAGATTTCGCGGAGGCGGCAGAATGATGTGCGCACCACACCGCATCCCCGTCACCCTGAACTCGTTTCAGGGTCCATTGCGCAGTTGCAGAACGGATCGCGGAGTTACGCGCTTCTACGCTCGAGGCACGCGCAGCTCGTCAGTTCCGAGCGCGGAGCTTGGGAAGAAATGGATCCTGAAACAAGTTCAGGATGACGAATCTGGGCGGATTTTGGCGTGACCGACTTCTTCCAGGACTTCCACCTGCTCGGTCTTCCGTGGTCGTGGCTCCACGTGACGATGAGCTACAGCGCCGCCTGGACGCTCGCGACGATTGCCGGCATTCTGCTCATCGCACTGCCGCTGATGCTCGCCGTCGCGATGGTGATTTACGCCGACCGCAAGATCTGGGCGGCGATGGCGCTGCGGCGCGGGCCCAACGTGGTCGGACCGTTCGGACTGCTCCAGAGTTTCGCCGATGGGCTCAAGGTCTTCCTCCAGGAAACCATCGTGCCCTCGGCGGCGAACAAGGGGCTGTTCCTGATCGCGCCGATCATCACTTTCACCGTCGCGCTGATGGCGTGGGCGGTGATCCCGTTCAATTCGGGCGCGATCCTCGCGAATATCAACGTCGGGCTGCTCTACGTCCTCGCGATCAGCAGCCTGGGCGTTTACGGGGTGGTCATCGCGGGCTGGGCCTCGAATTCGAAATACCCGTTTTTCAGCGCGATGCGCGCCGCGGCTCAGATGATTTCGTACGAAGTTTCGATCGGCTTCATCCTGATCTGCGTGGTGCTGTGGGCGGGGACGTTCAACCTCAACGGCATCGTGCTCGCGCAAAAGGGCCACGTTTTCGGGCTTATCAACGGCTTCGTCGCCAATCCGCTGCTGTTCCCGCTGTGGGTCATGTTCCTGATCTCGGGAATGGCCGAAACCGCACGCGCGCCGTTCGATCTGACCGAGGCCGAGAGCGAATTGGTCGCGGGCTACCAGACCGAATATTCGAGCATGAGCTTCGCGCTCTACTGGCTCGGCGAATACGCCAACGTGCTGTTGATGTGCGCGCTCAATGCAACGTTGTTCTGGGGCGGCTGGCTGCCCCCGCTCGACCTGCCGTTCCTCTACATCGTCCCGGGGTGGATCTGGCTGTTCGGCAAAATCCTGTTCTTCTTTTTCATCTTCAGCTGGGTCAAAGCGACCGTCCCGCGCTACCGCTACGATCAGCTGATGCGGCTGGGCTGGAAGATATTCCTGCCGCTGTCGCTGTTCTTCGTCTTCCTCATCAGCGGCTACCTGATGGCCACCGGACACTTCGCATGAGCTGGCTCGCGCATATCATCAAGAGCTTCACGCTGTGGGAGTTCCTCAAGGCGCACTGGCTGACGCTGCAGTACTTCTTCAAGCCCAAGGCGACGATCAACTATCCGTTCGAGAAGAACCCGCTGAGCCCTCGCTTCCGCGGCGAGCATGCGCTGCGGCGTTATGCCAACGGCGAGGAGCGGTGCATCGCGTGCAAGCTATGCGAGGCGGTGTGCCCGGCGCAGGCGATCACGATCGAGGCCGAGCCACGTGAGGACGGATCGCGCCGAACCACCCGCTACGACATCGACATGACCAAGTGCATCTACTGCGGGTTCTGCCAGGAAGCCTGCCCGGTGGATGCGATCGTCGAAGGGCCGAACTTCGAATACGCCACCGAAACGCGCGAGGAGCTGCTTTACGACAAGGCCAAGTTGCTCGCCAACGGGGACAAGTGGGAGCGGGCGCTGGCCGCGAACCTTGAAGCCGATGCGCCGTATAGATAGGGGCGCGGGCGTGATCGGGACAACGCAAATCCTCCCCGAACCGGGGAGGGGGACCGCCGGAACGGCGGTGGTGGGGGTTCGCCTCCCCACGCAAGCTCACGCCCGGACGATAGCCCCCTCCACCAGCTTCGCTGGTCCCCCTCCCCATGCCGGGGAGGATCGATGATCCAGACTTTCGCCTTCTACCTGTTCGCCTCGCTGATGATCGCCAGCGCGGCGATCACGATCCTTGCCCGCAATCCGGTCCATTCGGTGCTGTGGCTGATCATGGCCTTCTTCAACGCCGCCGGGCTGATGGTGCTGGTCGGCGCCGAGTTCATCGCGATGGTGCTGGTGATCGTTTATGTCGGTGCGGTTTCGGTGCTGTTCCTGTTCGTGGTGATGATGCTCGACATCGATTTCGCCACGCTGCGCGCAGGCTTCATGCGCAACTTCCCGCTTGGCATGCTGGTCGCGTTGGTTCTGCTGGGCGAGCTGGTTCTCGGGATCGGCGCGTACCGCGCGGGCGAACTCAGGCTCGGCACCCCCACAGGGTCCGCAGCGACCGCGCCCGGGGTCTCCAACATCGAGGCGATCGGCGCGCTGCTTTACGGGCAGTACCTGTTCCTGTTCGAGGCTGCGGGGATCATCCTGCTGGTTGCGATGATCGGCGCGATCGTGCTCACCCACCGCGGGCGCAAGGATACCCGTCAGCAAAACGTCTCGCGCCAGATCCAGCGCCGCCCGCAGGACGCGACGCGCAACATGCGCCCGCCGGTGGGCGAGGGGGTGCAGCTGTGATCGCCCCAACCCCCATTCCCGTCACCCTGAACTTGTTTCAGGGTCCATCAAGCCTCGTGTTCCGCCGCTCGCGCTGGAGGTGCAACCGCACGGTTATCTCGCCCGACCAAGCTCCGGCGCGTGTGGCGAAATGGATCCTGAAACAAGTTCAGGATGACGATTTCCTTGAAGATGCGACGGCATGATTGGAATCGAACACTACGTCGTCGTCAGCTCGATCTTGTTCGTGCTCGGCGTGCTCGGGATCTTCCTCAATCGCAAGAACGTGATCGTCATCCTGATGGCGATTGAGTTGATCCTCCTCGCGGTGAATCTCAACCTGGTCGCGTTCTCGAGCTTCCTCCACGACCTTACCGGTCAGATATTCGCGATGTTCGTGCTGACCGTGGCAGCCGGCGAGGCGGCGATCGGACTGGCGATCCTGGTGATTTACTTCCGCGGGCGCGGGACGATCGCGGTCGACGACGTCAACCGGATGAAGGGTTAGGCGCTTGGCCGCGATCCACTTCATCGTCTTCCTGCCGCTGCTCGCGGCGATCGTCGGTGGACTGGGCAATCGGATGCTCGGCAACGTCGCGGTCAAGTCGCTGACCACCGGCGCGCTGTTCGCCTCGTTCGCGCTGTCGTGGCCGATCTTCCTGAGCTTCCTTGGCGGAACCGCGCCGACGCAGGTCGTCCCTGTGTTCCATTGGGTGACCTCGGGCGATCTGACCTTCGACTGGGCGCTGCGCGTCGATGCACTGACGTCCGTCATGCTGGTGGTGATCACCACCGTCTCGGCCTTCGTCCACCTCTATTCGTGGGGCTATATGGCCCAGGATCCGGATCAGCCGCGGTTCTTTGCTTACCTTTCGCTGTTCACGTTCGCCATGCTGATGCTGGTCACCGCGGACAACCTCGTCCAGATGTTCTTCGGGTGGGAAGGGGTTGGGCTGGCCAGCTACCTCCTGATCGGGTTTTGGTTCCGCACGCCGAGCGCGAGCGCGGCGGCGATCAAAGCGTTCATCGTCAACCGCGTCGGCGATCTGGGCTTCATGCTCGGCATCTTCGGAACGTTCCTGGTGTTCGGAACGGTCTCGATCCCCGCGATCCTCGCCGCCGCGCCGGGAATGGCGGGGACGACGATCGGCTTCCTCGGCCACCGCTTCGACACGATGACCGTGCTGTGCATCCTCCTGTTCATCGGCGCGATGGGCAAATCGGCGCAGTTGGGGCTCCACACCTGGCTGCCCGACGCGATGGAGGGCCCGACGCCTGTCTCGGCGCTGATCCATGCGGCGACGATGGTCACCGCCGGCGTGTTCATGGTCTGCCGCCTGTCGCCGATGTTCGAAGCCGCGCCGACCGCGCGGGCGATGGTGACCTTCGTCGGCGCGGCGACCTGCATCTTCGCCGCCACGGTCGGCACGACGCAGTGGGACATCAAGCGGGTGATCGCCTATTCGAC
>JBBRER010000081.1:0-11002 GCA_038202745.1 Sphingomonadales bacterium | reverse complement strand
GATGTAGCTCGCCGCGTATTCGAGGTGACGGGTGCGGAAGCGCACGACTTGCTCGACGTTGGCATTGAACGCGGCCTTAAGCCCGTCCGAACCTGACCCGGCGACGAATTCGCGCAGTTTCGAGCGCGCCCCGATGTCTTCGATGAAGCGGCGGTGCGGAACCGGGCGGTAGTGGTGCAGCTCGTCGAGGAAGGCTTTGAGCGGATCGTCGCTGTGGTGGACGCCGAACAGCGCATCCATCGCCGGGACGATCGAGCTTTGCGATCCGGTCTGCCCGCGCAGCGCTTGCGGCTGATTGGCGTACTTATCGACGCCTTCGTAGATCAGCCCACCGCCGAGCGCGGGATTGTTGGCCCAGCCGTGAATCCACGGGCGGACGCGGTGGAAGTAGATGTACGGATCGCAGCGCTCGGGCATGCGTTTGAACACCGCGTAGATGCGCTCCCACGCTTGATCCATCTCGGAAAGCAGTGTCTCGCAGAGCGCCGCATCGCCGTCTTCGCTCGCCGCGATCAAATGCGCCGCGTCGTCGAGCAGCACACCGGCCTCGGCCTCGATCGCGACGTGGACGAGCACGAACCAGTTCTCGTCCTCGCCGCCGGCGAAATTCTGGACCATGCGGATATTGTCGAGCGCGATCGGACCCGATTTGTCGATCCGTGCCCAGTTGTCGAGCACGTAGCTCGAATAGGGCAGCAACGCCGCCTGGCCGAGCTTGTCGGCGATCGCCACGATCGGGCGGGCGAGGTTGGCGGGGAGGTGCGTCGGCGCCTGTGCATCCCCCCACACGTACGACTGGACGAGGAAGCTGTAGCGGACCATCGCCGCGCGCAACTGCTCGTCGGGCGCGGTCGCGATCCAGTCGCCGATCTGCGGCTCGGGAAGCTGTTCGAGCCAGTGGCGCGCACGGCCGCTGGTGATCAGGCCGGAAAGCTTCGTGGCGGCTTCGACGACCGGCGCGAACGGCGCGGGGAGTTAGATCTCGTCGAGTTCGAACGCGTCGAGATAGCCGCTCTGCCGCGAAATCCCGTAATCGTTTAGTTTCATGTGGGGTCCATCGGGTGGGCGCGGGTTGGGCCGCCCTGATGGTTTCACCCGATACCAAACCGCGACGCTTCGCTCAACCAGCGGCTGTTGAAAACGCGTGGGCTTAGGCGAAATCGACGAGCAGATCGTATGCCGCCTTGTCCGCCACCCCGCGAATTCGCCAGCCGCTACGGAGCAGGAACGCGTGACGCACAATCTCGGCCTGCTGTTCAAGCCCGTAGCGTTCGAGCGGCCAGCTCGGCTTGATGCTGTAATCGTAACGGCACAGCGGATGGCGCATCAGCACGAGATACCAGCGCCCGCGCTTTTGCGCCTGCCAGACATGCGTCATCTCGTGAATGAACAGGCCTTGCAGTGATGGATCGGCGAGGCTGTAGTCGGGGACGTAATGCGCCGACCGCGGGTGCAGGTGGATGTGCCCCATCGGGGTCATCAGCGTGTTTACGGGCTGCAACGGAAAGAACCTCCGCCGCTTGATCCGGACGGGCGCGGGGTCGATCGCGCTCTCGAAAACCGAGCGGACCAGCGCGATCTCGCCCGCGGTCAGCGGACGTTCTGCGCCGACCGGACATCCGAGATCCAGACTCAGTGCATATCTCCCATCGCGTCACCGCCCGGCGCGGCGACGGTGAGCGGGCCAGAGAGCTTGTCGCCGCCGTCGAAGCTCAGCGTCATCTCGACCTTGTCGCCCGGTTTCAGCCCGGGTTTGAGCTTGAACGCCATGACGTGAAGCCCACCCGGAGCGAATACGATGCGCGTACCCGGATCGCTTTCGAGCCGATCCACTTTGGCCATGGACCCGCCCTGAGTCTGATGCATCTCCGCACTTTCCGCGCCATCGATCGCAACCATTACGAGCGCGCGAGATCCGTGCCCGTCGCTGGCGAGCGTGAAGTACGCGGCGGCGGGATTGCCCGCCACTGCGGGGAGCACCAGCCGCCCGTCGCTGAGCGACAATCCGGTCTTGTCCTCGGACGCCACCGAAGCGGAAGCACTGCCCGCAGGCCCATCCGCCCCCTTGCCGCAACCGGCGAGGGTAAGTGTTGCGGCAAGAGTAAGGGCAAGAGCGCGCATTGGGCAGGCGATCCTTTTCGAAACGGCTAGAAAATCGCCCTGCCGCTACCGCTCCGCCGCTCTTGTGCCAAGCGAAAGCGGACCTATATCGCCCCGGTTAACGAGCCGCCGAAGTGCTTTGCCGGGATGCCGGGAAGCGGGCGGGCGGCGTCCAAAGCGATCCAAGGATGGGGTTAGAATGGCTAAAGTAATCGGTATCGATCTAGGCACCACCAACAGCTGCGTCGCGGTGATGGACGGCGGCAAGCCCAAGGTGATCGAGAATTCGGAAGGCGCGCGCACCACGCCCTCGATCGTCGCGTTCACCAAGGATGGCGAGCGTTTGATCGGGCAGCCGGCCAAGCGTCAGGCGGTGACCAATCCCGACAACACGGTGTTCGCGGTCAAGCGCCTGATCGGCCGCCGCTTCGATGATCCGATCACCAAGAAGGACACCGAGCTCGTCCCCTACACCATCGTCAAGGGCAAGAACGGCGACGCCTGGGTCAAGGCCGGCGGAGAGGACTATTCGCCCAGCCAGATCAGCGCGTTTACGCTTCAGAAGATGAAGGAAACGGCCGAATCGTATCTCGGCGAGACCGTCACCCAGGCGGTGATCACCGTGCCCGCCTACTTCAACGACGCCCAGCGCCAAGCGACCAAGGACGCCGGGCAGATCGCGGGCCTCGAAGTGCTGCGGATCATCAATGAGCCGACCGCCGCGGCGCTCGCCTACGGGCTCGACAAGAACGACGGCAAGACGATCGCGGTCTACGACCTTGGCGGCGGCACTTTCGACGTCTCGATCCTCGAGATCGGCGACGGCGTGTTCGAGGTCAAATCGACCAATGGCGACACCTTCCTCGGCGGCGAAGACTTCGACAGCAAGATCGTCGAGTTCCTTGCCGACAAGTTCAGGTCCAAGGAAAACATGGACCTGAAGACCGACAAGCTCGCGCTTCAGCGGCTCAAGGAAGCCGCGGAAAAGGCCAAGATCGAGCTGTCGAGCACAGCCACGACCGAGATCAACCTGCCGTTCATCACCGCGCGGATGGAAGGCGGCACGACCACCCCGCTGCACCTCGTCGAAACGCTGACCCGCGCCGATCTGGAAAAGCTCGTCGCCGGGCTGATCGAGCGGACCAAAGAGCCGATGAAGAAGGCGCTCGCCGACGCGAACCTCAAGCCCGCGGACATTGACGACGTCGTACTCGTCGGCGGGATGACGCGCATGCCGCGCGTACGTGAAGTGGTGAAGGAGTTCTTCGGCAAGGAGCCGCACACCGGGGTCAATCCCGACGAAGTCGTGGCGATGGGGGCGGCGATCCAGGCGGGCGTGCTCCAGGGCGACGTCAAGGACGTGCTCCTGCTCGACGTGACTCCGCTCTCGCTTGGCATCGAGACGCTGGGCGGCGTGTTCACCCGGATGATCGACCGCAACACCACGATCCCGTCGAAGAAGAGCCAGGTCTATTCGACCGCCGAGGACAACCAGCAGGCGGTGACGATCCGCGTGTTCCAGGGCGAACGCGAGATGGCCGCGGACAACAAGATGCTAGGCCAGTTCGACCTCGTCGGGATACCGCCCGCACGGCGCGGCGTGCCGCAGATCGAGGTCACGTTCGACATCGACGCCAACGGCATCGTCAACGTCCATGCCAAGGACAAGGGCACCGGCAAGGAACAGCAGATCAAGATCCAGGCCTCGGGCGGGCTGAGCGAGGCCGACATCGACCAGATGGTCAAGGACGCCGAGCAGTTCGCCGAAGGCGACAAGAAGCGCCGCGCCGAAGCCGAGGCCAAGAACAACGCCGACAGCCTGGTCCACGCCACCGAGCGCCAGCTCGAGGAGAACGGCGACAAGATCGACGCCGAATTGAAGGGCCAGATCGAAGCCGCGATCGCCGAAGCCAAGACCGCGATCGAGAGCGGCGATGCCGAGGCGATGACCGCCAAGACCCAGGCGCTGACCGAAGTCGCGATGAAGATGGGTCAGGCGATCTACGAGAAGGAGCAGGCGGCGTCCGCCTCGCCGGGCGGCGAAGGCGGCGACGCCGCAGCCGACGCCGGCGGCGAGGATGTGGTCGATGCCGAATTCTCGGAAGTCGACGACAGCAAGGGCTGATCGAAGCGATGCAGAGCGACCCGCCGCCGTGCCATCCGCAGGGCGGCGGGTTTGCTTGTAGGGTGGGGCGATGGCCAGCGTAGAAGCCGATTTTTACGAGCTGCTCGAGGTCGAGCGGAGCGCGGACGAGGCGACCATCAAGGCGTCATACCGGCGCTTGGCGATGGTTCACCATCCCGACAAGAACCCGGGCTGCGGCGACAGCGAAGGCCGCTTCAAGGCGATCAGCGCGGCTTATGCGTGCCTTTCCGATCCGCAGAAGCGCGCGGCTTACGACCGGTATGGCCATGCCGCGTTCGAGAACGGGCAGAGCGGCGGCGCGGACTTCGGCGATCTTGGTGACATTTTCGAGACGATCTTCGGCAGCGCGTTCGGTGGCGGGCGGCAGCAGGCGCGGCGCGGCGCGGACTTGCGCTACGATCTCGAAATCGGGCTTGACGAGGCGTTTCACGGCAAGACCGCGCAGATCGAAATCGAGGTTGCGTCGAAGTGTGAACCTTGTGCGGGATCGGGCGCCGAGCCCGGCACCGGTGCGCGGCGCTGCAACTTGTGCGGCGGGCGCGGGCAGGTCCGTGCGCAGCAGGGCTTCTTCATGGTCGAGCGGACCTGCCCGACCTGCCATGGGCGCGGCGAAGTTATCGAACAGCCGTGCCGCGCGTGCCGCGGCGAGGGGCGCGTCGATGCCCCGCAGAAGCTCGACGTCACGATCCCGCCCGGGGTCGATAACGGAACCCGCATCCGCCTTGCGGGCAAAGGCGAAGCCGGGCCGTTCGGCGCGCCTTCGGGCGATCTCTACATCTTCCTCCACATCCGCCGCCACGGCGTGTTCGAACGCGAGGGCACGACGTTGCTGACCCGCGTGCCGATCACGTTCACCACCGCCGCGCTCGGGGGCGAGATCGTCATTCCCGGGCTCGACGGCGAAGCGATCGCGGTGACGATCCCCACCGGCATCCAGTCGGGCAAGCAACTCCAGCGGCGCGGCGCCGGAATGCCCGTGCTCCAGGGCCGCGGTCGCGGCGACCTGGTGGTCGAGATCATGGTCGAGACGCCGAGCAAGCTCAGCGCAAGGCAAAAGGAGTTGCTGCGCGAATTGCAGGACACCGAAACCGGCGAAGAGTGCCCCGAATCGAAGGGCTTCTTCGAGCGCCTGAAAGGCGCGCTGGGCGGCTGACCCAAGCCTTTGTCGATCTCGCTCGAAGTGCTAGCCTGCGCCCGGGTCGCTTGACGGAGGAAACGCGATTATGGCGCAGGCGCTCGACGAGGCGAAGCTTCACGAATTCATCGGCAAGATGCTCGGCGATATCGGCGGCGCGATGAGCGTGCCGACAGTCCGGATCGGCTTTCGTCTCGGATTGTTCGACGAACTTGCCAAGTCTCCCGCCACAGCCGCCGAACTGGCGCAGCGCGCGGGCAATCTGCACGAACGCTACGTCCGCGAATGGTGCCTCGCGCAGTCCGCCAACGGCTATGTAACCTATGATTCGGCGAGCGAGCGCTTCAGCATCTCGCCCGAGCAGGCAATGGTCTTCACCGTTCCCGACAGCCCAGTCTATCTGCGCGGCGCGTTCGAGCTTGCCGCGGCGATGATCGAGGCCGAGCCCAAGGTCGAAGAATGCTTCCGCCACGGCACCGGGGTGCGCTGGGGCGATCATGCGGGGTGCCTGTTTTGCGCCACCGGCGCGTTCTTCCGTCCGGGCTACGTCAACAACATCATCCAGTCGTGGCTGCCCGCGCTGGACGGGGTCGAGGCCAAGCTCAAAGCCGGAGCCAAAGTCGCCGACGTCGGCTGCGGGGTCGGCTTCTCGACACTGTTGATGGCTGAGGCTTATCCGGCGAGCCAATTCACCGGTTACGACTTCCACGAGCCCTCGATCGAGGAAGCGCGCCGCCACGCCGCCGCGCACGGCCTGGCCGACCGGGTGAAGTTCGAAGCCGTCACCGCCAAGGACATCGCCGAAAGCGGCTACGACCTCGTCACGATGTACGATTGCCTCCACGATATGGGCGATCCGCGCGGCTGCGCGGCGCACATGCGTAAGATCGTCGCGCCCGGCGGGACGTGGATGATCGTCGAGCCGATCGCAGGCAACGCCCCGGCGGACAATCTCAATCCGGTCGGCCGGCTTTACTACAACGCCTCGACGATGATTTGCGTGCCGACCTCGCTCGACCAGGAGGTGGGCGAAGGGCTGGGGGCGCAGGCGGGCGAGGCGAAGCTCACCGAAGTCATCCGCGGCGGCGGGTTTGACAGCGTCCGACGCGCGACCGAGGGGCCGTTCAACATGGTTCTCGAAGCGCGCTGATTTCGTCGCGGATACCGGCGACCAAGCGAGGGTCGGCGGTCAGGCGTCCTTCTTCCTCGGTCAGGATCGCCAGAAAGGCGTCGCGTTTGGTTGCGGCCAGCACGTCGGGCGGCAGCGCTGCGTCGCCGGGCAGCGTCGATGCGACCAGATCGATCATCCGCTCGGCCCCGTGGAGGCGGCCCCACAAATAGTCGTTCTCGCGATAGGCGCGGCTGAAGAACGCGCCGAAGTTGTAGAACTCGGTTCCGCGCAGTGTCGCAGCCGCGCCCCCGCTGCGGATCGAAGTGGCATCGTCGGGCGAGATGCGATCGACTTTGGCCGGATCGAACTCGCTCAGCCCTTCGCCGCGCAGCAGCGGCAGCGTGACCGTGTCGTAGAACGGGAACCCCAGGTAGGTCAGCAGCACGCGCCGCCGCAGCTGGCGCGGGACCGCCTTCATCGCCTCTACCAGCATCGCCTCGACGTGCGTGTCGGTTTCGGTCAGGTTGCGTCGATTGGCTATCGCTTCGAGCACCGCGCCTGGTGCCTCGAACACCCGCGCGGCGAGAGCGGGAAAGTCGCCGCCAAGAGCGCCCACGGGCTCGCTTTCAAAATAGAGCGCCAGCGCGCGGTAGGTCGCATCGCGCACCGGTTCGCGCGTCTCGGGCGAAACATCTTCCCAGTCCTCGGATAACCGCCGCGCCAAAAGCCGCAATCGGCGAATACGGAAGCCCAGGTCGAAATTGCGGAAGAATTCGATCGCCGCTTCACTCGCTCCACCGCCCGGCGCGCTGATCGCGAGCCCCGTCGTGGCGAGATACCGCGCGAGATGCGCCGCGATCGGATCGGCTGGGGGCAGAGTCGGCGCAGCGGCGTGGATCATGTCGGCGAACGCGGCGAGGATCCCGACGAACTTGACTTGGGCATAGCCGCTGAAAGCATAGCCGGCGCGTTCCGCCGCGGCCTGCTGCGCCTTGCGCCGCCACGCCCCAAGCCGCGCCACCGTAGGCCGGTCGAAGAAAAGCGTGCGCCCGAACAGCGCCTCGACACTAGCCTCGACCTCGGGGCGCAGCGCATCGACGATCCCGCGCAAGCGGATGAGTTCTCGCGAACGCCGCTCGATCGCCTCGAGATTGTCGCGCACCGGCTGCTCGCGCGGGATCGACGAAAGCGAGCCGAAGATCACCGAGAAAAACCCGGGCAGCCGCGGGTCCGACCGGCGAGTGGTGCCGACCCGGTCCGGATGGGGATCGATATAGACGAACCGCCGATCGACCTCGCGCTGCGCGGGACGGTCGCGCAGTGCGCCCATCGCCGGCGCGAACGGGGCGTTATTGAGCACCGAACCGTCGATCAGCGCCACCGCATCGAGATCGCCGCGGCGGGCGTGTTCGGGCATGATTCGCGCGAGAAAGGCACTGCGCCCCGGCCAGCCGATACCGCTCTCGGCCGCAAGCGCGTCGATCTCAGCCGCCTGGAGCGGTGGGAACGCGCCGGGAAAGCTCGCCGTCGCGCGCGCCGCGAATGTCAGGTCGGGAAGCGGCGCAAGCGGACGTCCGGCCGCTGCCGGAACCGCGCTGCGAAACCCTATCGACAGCCGGTGCTCGCTTTCCTCGACCAACGGCGGGCTGTTGAGCCGGAGCACTTCCATGTGGCCCTTGAAGTCGGTCGCGGTGACGAACAGATCGAGCGGATGTCCCGGCGGGAGCAGCGGATCGCCGCTTGGTTCGGCTTCCATAGCGGCGAACGCGCGCGCGATGAGCCGCGAGAAGCCGAGCCCGCCGAACGGCGGGGCGAACCAGCGCGCGCGGATCAGCCGCGACAGCTTGCCGCGCACTTCGGTGCGGGTCTCGGGCGCAACGCTGGCGGAAACGACATTGCCCGGGCGGCGCAGCATCCACCACACCAGCGGCCACGCCCACGGCTTGGCGAAACGCCACGGGCGCGCCTCGGGGTCGAGCAGCACATCGACATCTGCGCCTTCGAGCCACAGCCGCGTCAGCGGCTCGAGCGAAGCGCCAGAGTGGATCGCCTGCGCCAGGAACAGGCCGTTGAGCCCGCCCGCGCTCGCCCCCGCAACGATGTCGCACAGCACCCGCAGCCGTAGTCCGTGCGTATCGGCGATGCGCTGAAGAAGTCGGCGATAAACCGCTTCGCTGCCACTCGTCACCGCCTTGCCCGCGAGAAAATCGCGACTCGCCTGCGTGAGCTTCCACACTTCCTTGGTGACGCCGTGCATATAGACCGCGAGGCTCACCCCGCCGTAGCACACCAGCGCAATCCGCAGTTCTTTTTGCCGCACGTTTGCATTCATGGCGGGGTGCGGAGCCCTTGGCAATTGCGTTCCCTTTGTGTTCCGGCTAATGACGGGGCATGAGCAAGCCCAAACGCCGCTACATCTGCCAGGCTTGCGGGAGCGTTTCGCACCGCTGGCAGGGGCAGTGCGCCGATTGCAGCGAGTGGAACACGCTCGCCGAGGATGCGCCCGCAACGGTATTCTCGATGAAGCACGATTTGTCGGGCGGGGGGCGCGCGATCGAGTTCGCTGCGCTCGACGCTCCCGGCGAAGTGCTCCAGCGGATGACCACCGGGTTGGCGGAGTTCGACCGCGCGCTGGGCGGGGGGCTGGTGCCTGGTTCGGCGATCCTGATGGGGGGCGATCCGGGGATCGGCAAGTCGACGCTGCTGCTCCAGGCCGCGGCCAAGCTCGCCGCAGCGGGCAAACGCGCGGTCTATATCAGCGGTGAGGAAGCGGCCGGACAGGTGCGGCTGCGCGCCGAGCGCCTCGGGCTGGGCGGGGCGCCCGTCCGGCTCGCCGCCGCGACTTCCGTGCGCGACATCCTGACCACGCTCGCCGCGATCGAACCGCCCGGGCTGATCGTGATCGATTCCATTCAGACGATGCATTCGGACCAACTCGAAGGCGCGCCGGGAACGGTCAGCCAGGTCCGGGGCTGCGCGTTCGAGCTGATCCGTTACGCCAAGGAGACCGGCGCTGTGGTCGTGCTTGTCGGCCATGTCACCAAAGACGGGTCGATCGCCGGGCCGCGCGTGCTCGAGCACATGGTCGACGTGGTGATGAGCTTTGAGGGCGAGCGCAGCCACCAGTACCGCATCCTGCGCAGCTTGAAGAACCGCTTCGGCCCGGTCGACGAGATCGGCGTGTTCGCGATGGCGGGACAGGGGCTGGAGGAAGTCGGCAACCCGTCGCTGCTGTTCCTTTCAGGCCGCGACGAGGCGGTGGCGGGGAGCGCGGTGTTCCCCGCGATCGAAGGCACGCGGCCGGTGCTCGTCGAAATCCAGGCGCTGATCGTGCGCCTTGCTAGCGGCGCCACCCCGCGCCGCGCGGTGGTCGGCTGGGACGGCGGGCGGCTGGCGATGCTGCTGGCGGTGCTCGAGGCGCGTTGCGGACTCAATTTCTCCTCGGCAGAAGTCTATCTCAACGTCGCCGGCGGCTACCGCCTCGCCGATCCCGCGGCCGATCTCGCGGTCGCCGCGGCGCTAGTCTCGGCGCTTGCCGACAAGCCGCTGCCCGACCGGTCGGTGTGGTTCGGCGAAGTCTCGCTCGCGGGCGAGATTCGCGCCGTCGCGCACGCCGGGCTGCGTTTGCGCGAATCGGCCAAGCTGGGGTTTGCACAAGCGTTCGGCCCACCCGACGCGGCGGGGAAGGACGAGGCGCGCTACACTGCGCTGGCGATGCTGCCCAAGCTCGTTGACCGGATAATGCGCGCGCCTTAGGTTGCGACGCAATATGACCGGGTTCGACATCGCCGTTCTGCTTTTGGTCGGCCTCGGCGCGATTACCGGATTCATGCGCGGGTTTGTCCAGGAAGTGCTCGCGCTTGCCGCGTGGGTGATCGCGTTGTTCCTGATCCACTATCTGCACACGCCCGTAGCGAGCGTGCTCGAGAACTGGGTCGGCACGCCTTCGGGCGCGGCCGTGCTGGCGTTCGCAGTGCTGCTGCTGGTGCCCTACTTCATCGTCAAGCTGCTTGCGAAGTCGTTTGGCGAAGCGAGCCGCAACTCGGTGCTCGGCCCGATCGACCGCGTGCTAGGGTTCGGGTTCGGCGCGATGAAGGGGCTGGTCATCGTCGTCGTGGTATTTTCGATCTTCGTGCTCGGCTACGACACGGTCTGGGGGCCTACGGGTCGGCCCGACTGGATTACGCAAGCGCGCAGCTATCCTTTTGTGAACGCGAGCAGCGAAGGGCTGGTCAAGATGATCGCCGAGCGCCGCCGGGCCGCGCTCGCAGGCAACACCGCCGAGGATGCGCCAGCCGCGGAAACCAAGCCCAAGCTCAAATCCCAGCGCTGAGGCCGATGGCCGCGGGCAAGCTTTATACGTCCGATCTGCTCGCGCTTGCCACGGGCCTCGCGCGGCATCCTCTCGATCCCGCGCTCCCGCTACGCGGCGAGGCCCGGTCCGCCAGTTGCGGCAGCTGTTTTGCGCTGGCGATTTCTTGCGATCCGGCCGGCCGGATCGAACGCGTCG
>JBBRER010000080.1:0-11023 GCA_038202745.1 Sphingomonadales bacterium | reverse complement strand
TCAGACCGCGCCACCGGAGATCATCTCAAAGTGGCCGAGCTCGCGCTCGAACGCGCCCGACGGTTGGTCGAAGCCGGCAAAGACGTGGTGATTCTGCTCGACTCGATCACCCGCCTCGCCCGCGCTTACAACACTGTCGTGCCCAGCTCGGGCAAAGTGCTGACCGGCGGCGTCGATGCCAACGCCTTGCAGCGTCCGAAGCGCTTCTTCGGCGCGGCGCGCAACATCGAGGAAGGCGGCAGCTTGTCGATCATCGCCACCGCTTTGATCGATACCGGCAGCCGCATGGACGAGGTCATCTTCGAAGAGTTCAAGGGCACGGGTAACAGCGAAATCGTGCTCGACCGCAAGGTTTCCGACAAGCGCATCTTCCCCGCGCTCGACGTCGGCAAGTCGGGCACCCGCAAGGAAGAGCTGCTGGTCGAAAAGGACAAGCTGTCCAAAATGTGGGTGCTGCGCCGCATCCTCATGCAGATGGGCACGATCGACGCGATGGAATTCCTCCTCGACAAGATGAAGGATTCCAAGAGCAACGAAGACTTCTTCGCGACGATGAATCAGTAGGGCGAACTCATGGCAGGGCGGGAATATGGCCCCATCCGACTTGGTTCCCTCGACACCTTGGTGGCGGTTAACGCACTGAGATTCGTCGTCGGCGGCAGTGGCTTGCGGGCGAGCTTTTGGTTCATCCTGCTGGCTCTTCTATTTCTTGTGGTCGGAGGAGTGTTGGCCGCCGACAGCGGCATGGTATTTATCGGCGGTGTCAGCGCCCTCGCCCTTTTCGTGGTCATTCCCATGATGCAGGGGAGGCGGCGAAACGAGTTCTTTATCGAAATCACCGACCGAGGTTTGCTAGTTCGAACGGGGCAAATCGAAACGCTCTACCGCAAGATTGAGGCCGGCAGGATCCGACATATCCTGGGGCGATTGTTGATTCCCGTTACCGGTAGATTGGTAGTTGTTGTGCCAATTGCTCAAGTCGGAATTGACGTAGCGGGAGCGATCGAACGTGAAGCGCTGGCGTTGCCGTTTGGTTAGCCCGTCGCTCCCAACTGCGCCGCCATCATCTCCCACAGCTTGTTCACCGCCTTCACCGGCCGCACCATCACTTTGAAATCGGCGATCTTGCCCTCCGCGTCGAAGCGGATCAGGTCGATGCCGTTGACGTGGATGCCGTCGATCTCGGCGGTGAATTCGAGCAGCGCGTTGTCGCCGTCGCTCATCTCGCGCACGTAGCGGAAGCTGTCGTTCCCGAGCACTTTCGCAGCGGCCAGCAGATAGGCCATGACTTTCGCTTTGCCCGCCTGCGGGGTGTGGACGACGGGCGAGTGGAACACCGCGTTCTCGGCGATCAGCGCGGACAGCGCCGCGGCGTCTCCGCCCGTCGCCATATAGGCGTGCCATGCGGTGACGCCGGGGTGGACGGTCATCGGCCTCAAGCTCCTTGCTCTGCGCGCGCACCATGACGCGGCTTGCCCGCCCAATCCAGCCTCGCCTATGCCGCCGCGAATGACCGATGCCGCCACCATGATCGCCGAGGGCCAGGCCGCGCTCCAGCGCCGCGATTTCGCGCGTGCCGCGGCGCTGCTGCGCGAGGCGGCGGGTAGCGCGCCCGCGGCGATGGAGTGGCACGCGCTGGCCCAGGCCGAGCTCCAGATCGGCAACGACGATGCCGCCGAAGCCGCGCTCGACCGCCAGCTCGAGACCGCGCCGCGCGATATCGGGGCGCTGCTGATGAAAGGCCTACTGCGCGAGCGCGCGAACGATACCCGCGCGGCGACGAGCTTCTTCCAGGCGGCGCTGGCGCAGGCACGCTTCGACGGCGCGATGCCCCCGCCGCTCGCGCAGCTCGCCGCGCATGCCGAGGCCGCGATCGCCGCCGCCGAGAGCGATTTCACCGCGCACCTGCTCGACGGTCTGGGCGAAGTTTCGCCGACGATGAACGAAGCGATCGAACTGCTCACCGGCAAGCGTCAGGTCTACCTCCAACAGCCCAATGTGTTCTATTACCCCGGGCTGCCGCAGCGGCGGTTTTACGAGCCCGAGGAGTTCCCCTGGCTTGCCGACATGCTCGCGTTGCTGCCCGCGATGCAAACCGAGCTGGCTGCCGTGCTCGAGCGCGGCGGCGGGGGCTTCGCGCCCTATGTCCGCCGCCAAGTCAACCGTCCCGCGCCCAACAATCCGCTACTCGGCAAACAGGACTGGAGCGCGTTCCACTTCTGGCAGGACGGCGCGGTTGTCGAAGCGAATGCGGCACGTTGCCCCGCGACGATGGCCGCGCTCGATTATGCGCCGATGCCGCGGATCGAGGGGCGCTCGCCCAATGCGCACTGGTCGCGGCTGCTCCCGGGCGCACACATCGCCCCGCATCACGGCATGCTCAACACCCGGCTGATTTGCCACATCCCGATCCTCACCGCGCCCGAATGCAGCTTGCGCGTGGGCAGCGAGACGCGCGGCTGGGAGGACGGCGTACCGCTGATCTTCGACGACAGTTTCGAGCACGAAGCGCGCAACGGAGGGCCGAATCAACGCGTCGTGCTGCTGTTCGAAATCTGGCGCCCCGAGATCGGCGAGGCCGACCGCGCCGCGATCGCCCGCGTCTTCCAAAGCATCGGCAGCTACGGGGACGGGTAGCGCCGTGGACTTTACCGCGGACGTGTGTCAGCACGCTAGCACACGTCCCGAGGAGAGCCCGCGATGAAGGTCCATGTCGAGATCGATTGCACACCCGAGGAAGCGCGCTCGTTCATGGGGCTGCCCGACGTCGGCAAAGCCAACGACTTCTACGTCGATGCAATGACCAAGGCGATGAAAGGCGCGGCGAACATCGATCAACTCCAGGATTTCGCCAAGAACATGGCGCCGATGGGCCAGATCGGGATCAACCTGTTCAAGCAGTTCATCGACGGCGGCGGCGCGTTCGGCGGAGAGGCCAAGAAGAAGGATTGACCGAAGTGATCGTCCCCGGGATGGGGAGGGGGGGCCGACCGAAGGTTGGTGGAGGGGGCTCGCCGTACGCGCAGCGCCAGATCGCGAACCCCCTCCGTCAGCCGCTTGGCGTCTGCCACCTCCCCACCGGTGGGGAGGATATGACCGATACGATCTTCGCCTTGTCGAGCGGGGCGCCGCCCGCGGCGATTGCGGTCGTGCGAATCAGCGGGCCGAATGCGGAGACCGCGTTGCGGCGGCTCGCCGGGCGCTTGCCCCGACCGCGCCGGGCTAGTGCGGTGACGTTGCGCGATTCCGCCGGCGAAGTGCTCGATCGCGCGCTGGGGCTGTGGCTGCCGGGGCCGGAGACCGCGACCGGCGAGGATGTCGCCGAACTCCACTGCCACGGCGGGCGCGCAGTGATCGCAGCGGTCTCGCGCGAGATCGCCGCGATCCCCGGCTTGCGCGCCGCCGCGCCGGGTGAATTCACGCGTCGGGCGTTCGCCAACGGACGGATCGACCTCGCCGAAGCCGAGGGCTTGGCCGATCTCCTGACCGCCGAGACCGAGCTTCAGCGCCGCGCTGCGCAGGCGATGACGAGCGGAGCGCTGTCCGGGCAGGTCGGCGATTGGCGCGAACGGCTGCTCGCCGCCTCCGCCGCGGTCGAGGCGGTGCTCGACTTTGGCGACGAAGACGATGTCGCGGGGCTTCCCGGGGATTTTCCCGCGCAGCTCATGGCGCTGGCGAACGAGCTTGGCGATTGGCTCGCCCGGCCGCGCGCCGAAGCGCTTCGCGAAGGTTTCGGCGTCGTCCTGGTGGGTCCGCCGAATGCCGGGAAAAGCACACTTTTCAATGCTTTGGTGGAAAGTGATGCAGCGATCATCGCCGCCACCCCCGGGACCACGCGCGATGTCCTGACGCATCCCGTGGCGCTCGCCGGGGTTCCATTTCGCTTCTTCGACACCGCCGGGCTGCGCGATGGCGCGGACGATGCGATCGAGGTGATCGGAATCGGACGTGCGCAGGCGGCGGTGGCGAAAGCGGACTTGGTGCTGTGGCTCGGGCCCGAAGGAGAGGGGCCCGAGAGCGCCTGGGAGATCGCTGCGCAATCCGACCGCGCGGATGCGAAGCCCAAGCGCGATCCGCGCCACCGCGTGTCTGCGCTCACCGGCGCGGGGATGGACGCACTGCGCGCCGATCTGCTCGTCACCGCACGATCCATGCTGCCCAAACCCGGCGAGGCCGCGCTCAACGCACGACAGCATGACCGGTTGAGCGAGGCTCGTGACGCGCTGGTCGCCGCGCAGATCCAGCCCGATCCCCTGCTCCTCGCCGAGAATTTGCGGCTGGCGCGCGTCGGCTTCGACGCCCTGCTCGGACGTACTACCACCGAGGACATGCTCGACGCGTTGTTCGGGCGGTTTTGCATCGGCAAGTAATGTTCCACGTGGAACGCGCCCTTTTGACGTGATGCCCGCGCGCCGATATGGGCGCGTCGTGCAACAATTTGATGTCATCGTGATCGGCGGCGGGCACGCCGGGGTCGAAGCGGCGGCGGTCGCGGCGCGGATCGGCGCGCGCGTCGCGCTGGTCACCTTCGAACTTGCCGCGATCGGGGCGATGAGCTGCAACCCGGCGATCGGTGGGCTCGGCAAGGGCCATCTGGTGCGCGAGGTCGATGCCTGCGACGGGATCATCGCGCGCGCCGCCGATGCCGCGGCGATCCACTACCGCATGCTCAACCGCAGCAAAGGCAGCGCGGTGCGTGGGCCGCGCGTCCAGGCCGACCGGACGTTGTTCAAGCGCGCGGTCCAGACGTTGCTCGCCGAGCAAGGCGATCTGAGGTGCATCCCGGGCGAAGCGGCGGCGCTGCGCCTTTCGGGCGGGCGCATCGCCGGGATCGATCTGGCCGACGGCTCGGCAATCGCCGCACCCGCGGTCGTGCTGTGCACGGGCACGTTCCTCGGCGGAACGCTGTTTCGCGGCGAGGAGCGGATGACCGGGGGGCGCATCGGCGAGGCTTCGGCGCAGCGGCTGGCTGCGCAACTGCGCGAGGCCGAGCTGCCGATGGCGCGGCTCAAGACGGGAACTCCGCCGCGGATCGACGGGCGCACGATCGATTGGGCGAGCCTCGAGGAGCAGCCGTCGGACGCCGAGCCCTGGACGATGTCTGCGCTCACCGCCACCCGCGCCAATCCGCAACTTGCGTGCGCGATCACCCGCACCAACCCGCGCAGCCACGAGATCGTTCGCGGCGCGCTCCACCGCTCGCCGCTGTTCAGCGGGGCGATCGGTGCGGCGGGGCCGCGCTATTGTCCCTCGATCGAGGACAAGATCCACCGCTTCGCCGATCGCGACGGGCATCAGGTGTTCCTCGAGCCCGAGGGCTTGGTGACGCACCTGGTCTATCCCAACGGGATCAGCACTTCGCTGCCCGCCGAGGTTCAGCTGGCGATGCTGCGGACGATGGACGGGCTCGCGAGCGCGGAAATGGTCGTGCCCGGCTACGCCGTCGAATACGATCATATCGATCCCCGCGCGTTGCGTTCGACGCTCGAACTGCGCGGAATTCCCGGGCTTTATTGCGCCGGGCAGATCAATGGCACCACCGGGTACGAGGAAGCCGCGGCGCAAGGGCTGGTCGCCGGAATGCACGCCGCCTCCGCGGTGCGCGGGACGCCGCCCATCGCGTTCGACCGCGCCAACAGTTACATCGCGGTGATGGTCGACGATCTCACGCTCCACGGCGTGACCGAGCCGTACCGGATGCTCACCGCGCGGGCCGAGTATCGGCTGCGGCTGCGCGCCAACAACGCCGGCACGCGGCTGACGCCGCTGGCGCTGTCGGCAGGGTGCATCGGAAAAGAGCGGGCTGCTTGGTTCGAGCGGCGCGAGGTGCAGCGCGCCGCGTTGGACGCGGCGCTCGAATCCGAAGTGGGAGCACAGGAGCTGCAGGCAACTGGGCTCGCGGTGCGCGGCGACACCGGCCATCTGCCCTTGCGCCAATGGCTGCGCTTCGGCGGAGTAAACCTCGGAGCGCTGGCGCCGTGGCTCGATCCCGAATTGCTCGCAAACCACGATCTTGCGGAGGAAGTCGGTGAAGATGCGGCCTACGCCCCGTACTTGGCCCGGCAGACCGCCGAGCTGCGCGACTTGCAGGCGGGCGAAGCGTTGTCGCTCGGAGACGATTTTCCCTACCCTGCGATTGCCGGACTCTCGCGCGAGATGGTGGAACGGTTAGGCGCAGCGCGCCCGGCGACGCTTGCTGCAGCGGGGCGGGTTCCGGGCGTCACCCCGGCCGCGCTTGCTGCGCTGCTCGTCCACGCCCGGCGCCTCGCGGCATGATCGAGGACGAGGCCGGGGCACGCGCCTGGCTCGAAGCGCTGCCCGAGTGGAACGTCACAGTGGCGGGGCGGATCGAGCGCATGGTCGCGTTGTTGCATGAGGAGAACCGGCACCAGAACCTGGTTTCGGCATCGAGCCTCGCCGATGTGTGGAAGCGCCATATTGCCGATTCAGCTCAGCTGCTCGCTCACGTTCCACGTGAAACGGTGGGAACATGGCTCGATCTGGGAACGGGCGCGGGGTTTCCCGGGCTCGTCATCGCCGCCCTTCGCCCCGGTATGCGGGTAAAAATGGCTGAATCGCGCCCTAAACGCGCCGCGTGGCTTGAATTCTCCGTGCGGGAGCTTGGTTTGAGCAACGCCGCCGTGACGGGTTCGGTCGAGAATCTCACAACCGCGAAATTCGACACCATTTCGGCCCGCGCCGTCGCACCGCTCGACAAATTATTGATACTGTCCGCGCGCTTTTCCACCGCCGACACATTCTGGCTCTTGCCGAAAGGCCGTTCGGCGCAGCAAGAATTGTCCGAACTGAGGGGCTGGGATCACATGTTCCACGTGGAACAGTCCGCAACCGACCCGGAGGCGGGCATTGTGGTAGGTCGTTTACGCGGCAAAAAGGGCGGAAAAACGTGATTAAGGTCGCGGTGGCCAACCAAAAAGGCGGGGTCGGCAAGACCACGACCGCGATCAACGTCGCTACCGCAATGGCCGCGACGGGGTGGAAAGTGCTGCTCGTCGATCTCGATCCGCAGGGAAATGCCTCGACGGGGATCGGAATTCCCGCCGATCGCCGCGAGCGATCGGCTTACGACATGCTGATCGATGATGTTCCCTTGCGTCAATGCGTGATTCCGACAGCGATCCCCGGGCTCGATCTGATTCCCGCGACCGAAGACTTGTCGGGGGCAGAAGTCGAACTGGTGAGTGTAGATCACCGCACCGATCGGCTGCGCCGCGCGCTCACCCAAGACGTTGGGCACGATATTGCGTTCATCGATTGCCCGCCGTCCTTGGGGCTGCTCACGTTGAACGCGCTCGGTGCCGCAGACACGCTTCTGGTGCCGCTGCAATGCGAATTCTTCGCGCTCGAGGGGCTCAGCCAGCTGCTCCAGACGGTCGAGCGCGTCCAGCAGCGGTTCAATCCCGATCTTGGCATAGTAGGGATAGCGCTGACGATGTTCGACCGCCGCAACCGCCTCACCGACCAGGTTGCCGACGATGTCCGCTCGTGCCTCGGCCCGCTGGTGTTCGAGACGGTGATCCCGCGCAACGTGCGGCTGTCCGAAGCGCCAAGCCACGGGCTCCCCGCGCTCGTCTACGACCACACGTGCGCCGGCAGCCGCGCTTACATGGCCTTGGCGCGCGAGCTGATTTCGCGCCTCCCAGAGAAGAGGAAAGCCGCATGAGCGACGAACCCTTTATCCATATCAAGGTGCCGCAGAGCGACGCTCCCGGCGCCGCCAAGCGCAAAACCGGGCTTGGGCGCGGGCTCGGCGCGCTGATGGGCGAAACCCGGCGAGAGGAGCCGCTGGTTGCGCATCCGGGCGGGTCCGGGGCGCGCGCGGACCAGGGCGGCCTGGCGATGTTGCGGGTCGCCGATATCGTCCCGCATCCGGCCCAGCCGCGCCGGCACTTCGACGAGCCGGCGCTCGACGAACTGGCCGCGTCGATCGCGCAGCGCGGCGTGATCCAGCCGATCATCGTCACCCCGCACGGACCGGGGCAGTGGCGGCTGGTCGCGGGCGAGCGCCGCTGGCGCGCCGCCCAGCGCGCACAACTCCATGAAATGCCCGCATTAATTCGCGAACTCGATGAGCGCGAGGTGACCGCGCTGGCGCTGATCGAGAACCTCCAGCGCGAAGACCTCAATCCGATCGAAGAAGCCCGCGCCTATCACCGGCTGGCGGAAAGCGAGGGCCTCGCCCAGGCCGAGATCGCCAAGCTGGTCGATAAAAGCCGCAGCCACGTCGCCAACCTCCAGCGGCTGCTGGCGCTCCCCGAAGCGGTGATCGAGCTGGTCGAGGCGGGCAAGCTGTCGATGGGGCACGCGCGCGCGCTGATCGGGGTCGAAAACGCGGAAGGGATCGCCGCGCAGGCGGTGGCGGGGCGGCTTTCAGTGCGCGAAGTCGAGCGGCTCGCACGCAAGGGCACCCCGCGCCAACGCCGCCACGCCGGAACCACGCGCGAATCGGGCGAGGCGGCGGATATCGCCGCGGTCCAGAGCCATCTCGAGGAGTTCCTCGGGCTGTCGGTGCGGATCAACGCCGACGCCGACCCGCGTTCGGGCGCGGTGACGATCCGCTACCGTACGCTCGACCAGCTCGATCTGATCTGCCAGCGGCTGACCGGGGGCGGGATCTAGCCTCGGGGCCGGGCGCAGGATTCGTCACCGCGGCATTAACCTTCGCCTAAGTGGTTACAGCTATAGCTCCCTTCTTTCGGGGGATGGCGCTTGCGCAAACTTCGCTTTGCCGGATTGCTGACGGGATGCGGCGCGAGCTTGCTCGCGACCGCGCCCGCGCACGCCGCAAGCGGCCAAGCGACTTACACGATGCCGGTCACCACCACGGTAATCAACGGCTGCACGATCAGCGCGACGCCGCTTTCTTGGGTGCTTCTGGTTCCGCCCAATGGGAACGTCGATACCACGGCTACAATCACGCTGCAGTGCACGCCGAACTTGAATTACACGATCGACATCGACGACGGACTTTATCCGCAGGGCAACTCCAATCGGCGCGTATTCAACGCGTCGGCCAACGCTTATATTCGTTACGACGTCTATAAGGATCCGCCGCGGAGCAAAATCTGGGGCAAGGGTGCGGCAAACAACTATCCGGGAAACTCCGGTCCCACGGGACTCACCGTACTGACGGTTTACGGTCGCCTGACTTCGGCCAGGACCCTCGTCGCGGGCGGCTATCGCGACACGCTGACGATCACCGTCAACTACTGACCCGCGCGCCCTAGGGCTGCGACCAAATCGCGCCGCGCAGAAAAGTGTTCCTGCGGTTACCCGATGTTAACCATATCCTCCTAGGTATTAGCCCCAAGGGAACGGAAAATATCCGTGTAACCATTAGGGATTTCTCAATGGTTCCCGACGCATGGAGATGAGCGGCACCTAGCCGAGTTTTCAGGGGATCATAACCATGCGTAAGATTGTTCTTGGGATGGCCGCGGTTGCGGCGTTCGCTTCGACCCCGGCGCTGGCCGCTTCGGCCAGCAACACGATGCCGGTTGTCGTCAATGTCATCAATTCGTGCACCGTCTCGGCCACCGCGATGGACTTCGGCACGCTGACCGGGGTGGGCGGCGTCAACGTCGACACTTCCTCGACCGTGTCGCTGACCTGCACGCAGGGCGCGGCTTACGACGTTTCGATGAACTTCGGCGTCAACAACGTGAGCGGCCAGCGCAACCTGGTCAACTCGCTCGATGCGACGAAGAAGATTCCGTACAACATCTACACCAACTCGGCCCGTTCGGCCGCTTGGGGTCAGACCAGCGGCACCGACACCGTCAAAGGTACGGCCGGCGCCGCCGCGATCAGCCTGACCGCGTACGGCCGCATTCCGTCGAGCGCCACGTCGGTTCCCGCGGGTGACTACAACGACACCGTGACGGTCACCGTCAACTTCTAAACGATCCGGAGACCTGAATGACCCGTCTTGCCAGCATCAATCCCAAGTTCGCCTTGGCGCTGGCAGGCGGGTCACTCATCCTCGGTTGGGCTCCGGCGCTGCGTGCGGACGAGCCGACCGCCACTCCGGCATCCGTGCCTCAAAGCGGCGACTTCGGTGCGCGACTGAACATCGCCCCGCTGCGGCTCGAGCTTGACGCCGCGCATCCCGCAGCCACGCTGCGGCTGACCAACTCTTCATCGCGCCCGCTTCCCGTCCAGACCCGGCTTTTCGCGTGGAGTCAGGACGGCGGCGAGGACCGCTACGCGCCGAGCGCCGAGCTCGTCATCTCACCGTCGATCGTATCGATAGCCGCTGGGCAGACGCAGATCGTCCGGCTGCTGCGTACCGGCCCGGCGTCGCCGGGCGAAAAGCATTTCCGGCTGGCGGTCGATCAATTGCCCGACCCCTCACTCGCGAAGTCCGGCCAAGCCGAAGCGCGGCTTCGCTTCACCATTCCGGTGTTTCTCGATCGCGACAAGGCGCAGCCGACGCAGCTCACCTGGCGCCTGGCCGGCGGCAGAATCGAAGCCAGCAACGCGGGCGGGATGACCGCGCGCATCTTCGATCTTCAAGCAAGATCGGGCGATGGTCGCGCGCTCAAAGTCGATCGCAACACCGTGCGTTATGTCTTGGCGAGTTCGACGATCTCCTGGCCGGTTGCCGGCAGCTGCGCTTCCGGTCCCGTGACGATCGCCGCCCAAGTCGATGGGCAGACCTACAATGCTCAGGTCTCGCCGACCTGCAGCTGAACGGCTCCTGGCGTTCAGCGTCGCGCTTGCCGCGGCGCTCGGCGGGTCTCCCGCCCTGGCGCAAACGGATCCGTTCGCTCTCCCAACCGGGCTGACCGCGCAAAGCGTTCCCGCGCGCAGCGGCCCCGGGCTGACCGAAATCAGCGTCAACGGCGAAGTCCGCGCCCGGCTGGTCGATCTTGCCTGGGCGGGCGAAGAACTCGCAATCGATGCCGCGGCGGCGCGCGTCGCGGGGTTGCCGGTTGCCGCTGGCGCCACCGGCAAAATCCCGCTGCGTTCGCTCCATTTGGTCAATTGGCGGTTCGATGCC
>JBBRER010000079.1:0-11045 GCA_038202745.1 Sphingomonadales bacterium | reverse complement strand
GGATCATCCTCAGCGTGGTTGCGGTCGCGGGCGGGCAGACGGGACGCTGGCTCGATCACCGGGTCGGACCCAAGAACGCGCTGCGGATCGAGATCGCGATGACGATGATCGGGCTCACCGCGATGCTCGGGATGGCGCCCGACCGCATCCTTTACCTGTGGCACTACGATCAGAGCCACGCGCCACTATGGAGCGGCCCAGTGTTCCGCACGCTGCCGAGCCTGGTGTTTCTGCTGATCGGGTTCATCAACGCGACTTTCATCACCGCGCAATACGCCTCCGCGCGGACCGCGCTGGTCCGGCTGACCCCGCCTGCGCAAACCGGCGCGTTCTTCGGGGTCTATGCGCTGTCGGGGGTGGCGACGGCGTGGCTCGCGCCGAGCCTGGTCAGTATCGGCACACGCCTCACGCACAGCCAGCAGGGCGGGTTCGCGACGATCGTGGTGTTGCTCGCGGTCGGCTTGGCGGGACTGGCGTTCGTGCGCGGCGGCGGACGCGCCGAGGCTTGACCCGCCCCCGTGGCGACGTGCCGCAGTGCTGCTGTGATCTACGTTTTGCTGGAGGATGCATGAAGAACCGTTTGGCAGGTTTCCGGCTGCCGGCGCGGACTACACGACGCTAGCGGGGGCCTGCGCGCAGGCTTCGTTTTCGTCGCGCTCGACCTGAATGGTCGCGTGACCGATCTCGAAGCGGTCGTGCAGCATGGCGCTCGCGTCGCGCAGGAAATGGTCGCCGGGACAACCGGCGGGCATGACGAGGTGACAGGTCAGCGCGGTCTCCGTCGTGCTCATCGGCCAGATGTGCAGATCGTGGACCCGCGTCACGCCGGGCAGGGCGGCAAGCGCAGCGTCCACGTCTCTGGGAACGATCTCACCCGGAACGCGGTCCAGCGCCATCTCGACCGATTGGCGAAGCAGGCCCCATGTCCCGGCCAGAATGACGACAGCGATAACGAGGCTGGTTGCCGGATCGAGCCAGAGCCACCCGGTGCGCCCGATCAGGAAGCCCGACGCGACCACGCCTGCCGAGACCGCGGCATCGGCCGCCATGTGCAGGAACGCGCCGCGAATGTTGATATCGCCCTTGCGCCCGCGTGCGAACAGCCACGCGGTGGCTCCGTTGATGAGGATACCTATCGCGGCTACCGCCATGACGGTCCCGCCTGCCACGTGCTGCGGCGAAACCAGCCGGCCGATGGCTTCGTAGACGATCGCGCCGATCGCGAGGAGCAACACCAGTGCGTTGATCAGCGCCGCGAGAATCGAGGTCCGGCGCAGGCCATAAGTGTAGTGTGCGCTCGGCTGACGCTTCGAGAGCGTGGCGGCGCCCCAGGCGATCAGCAGCCCGAGAACGTCCGAAAGATTATGCCCGGCGTCGGCCAGCAACGCGACCGAGTTGGCCGCGATGCCGTATCCCGCCTCGACCGCCACGAACGCAAGATTGAGGAGCGTCCCGACAAGGAACGCACGGCCAAAGCTGGCGGGGGCGTGGTCATGCGCGCCATGCCGATGACCGTCGCCGGGGCCGTTATCGCCCGTCATGTCAGTGCTCATGCGCGACGGGTTCGGATGAATGGCGATGACCATGCGCTTCCGCGTTGTCGGGCAAGTCGATCTTCTTAAGCTCGGAATGATCGAAGGTGACGTTGGCGGTTCGCAGCGCGGGTATATGATCGAGGAGCTCTTGCTTGAGCTTTCGAGCGATCGTCATCGCCTTGGGCAGCGAAAGCGCATTATCGACCGAGATCGCGACGTCGGCGTGAAGCTGGTGGCCGATCCAGCGCGCGCGCGCATCGGTAACACTCTCGATCCCCGGCACATGCTCGGCGGCGTGGCGGATCTCGGCGGTCACGCCCGGCTCGACGCCATCGAGCGTGCGCGTAATCACCGCCCGCGCCGACTGCCAGACGATCCCCATGATCGCGATCGTGATCAACAGGCCGATAAGCGGGTCGGCAAGCGGATAGCCGAACCAAACCCCCGCCGCGCCGAGCACGACCGCGAGCGAGGTGAGCCCGTCGGTCCGCGCATGATAGCCATCGGCAATCAATGCCGCGCTGTTCATCTGGCGGCCGACGCGGATGCGGAACACCGCCACAGCCTCATTGCCGACGAATCCGATGAAGCCCGCGACGGCCAGCCAGCCGAGATGCGTGACCGCCTGCGGGTGAACCAGGCGGTTGATCGCCTGATATCCGGCGACCACCGCGCTGAACAGAATGATCAGCACGATCAGGATGCCCGCCAAGTCTTCGACCCGGCCCAGCCCGTAGGTGAAAGTTTTCGACGGCTTGCGCCTGGCGAGCACGAAGGCGACCCACAGCGGGATGGCGGTCGTCGCATCGGCCACATTGTGAATCATGTCGGCGAGCAGCGCGACCGATCCCGACAACAGCACGACGACGAGTTGGATCGCCCCTGTGACGGCGAGGATCGCGAAGGACCATTTGATCGCCCAGATGCCGCGATCCGAATTCGTAAGCGATGGATCGATCACCCCGTGCGTATGGCCGTGGCCCGACTTTCCGCCATGCCCGTGACCGTGGTCGTCGTGGACCGTTTGCCGGCCGCCAAAGCCGAGCCAATCGCGGATCGAAGTCATAGCGTGGGGCCTCACAGATACTTGGCGAGCTGTTTGAATTCGTCGAGCGCGGCCGCCGGGGTTACCTCGTTGGAGTCCACGCCGTCGCCGAGACAGTGTTCGATGTGATCGTGAATAAGCTCGCGCTTGGCGATCGCGATCGCGCTCTCGACCGCGAACAGCTGCTGGGCGAGATCGACGCAGCGCCGCCCCTCTTCCAACATCGCGATGACCGAGACGAGGTGCCCGTTGGCCCGCTTGAGCCGCTTGGCGATCCCCGGGTGCGACGCGTGCTTCATGCAAGTGCTTTATCCTCGGGGGGAGGATACGCAAGTCGTTTGTCGTTGCCGGAACAGATCGGGTAGCCAAGGCTACCAACGCGGCGCGGATCATCTACGTTTGCATCGTTTTCTCCGGCGCGTAGAACTTGGGCCGGGGGGTGACCGTCACCGCTCTCCTGCCCAAAGGTTACCGGAGCCGACATGACCAAGCTCAAGCACACTTACCCTCTCTACCTGAACAACAAGGCCGCGCAGCCCAACGCCGATCTGGCGGTGACCGACAAGTTCACCGGCGAGATCGCCTTCCGCACCGCGCTGGCGACGCCCGACGTGATCGATCAGGCGATTGCGGGCGCGGTCAAAGCCGCCGAGCCGATGGCGCGACTGCCGTCTTACGTGAAGCGTGACGTGCTGCTCCATTGCGTCACACGCTTCACCGAGCGCTTCGACGAACTCGCGTTTGCGCTGTGCGTCGAGGCGGGCAAGCCGATCGCCGACAGCGAGGGCGAGGTCACGCGGCTGATCGACACCTTCCGGATCGCCGCCGAAGAAGCCACGCGCAATTACGGCGAGGTCCAGCCATTGGATGTGTCCGAGCGCGCCAAAGGCTATATCGGAATGTGGAAGCGTGTGCCGATCGGGCCCTGCAGCTTCATCTCGCCGTTCAACTTCCCGCTCAACCTCGCCGCACACAAGATCGCGCCCGCCATCGCGATCGGCTGCCCGTTCGTGATGAAGCCGGCGAGCCTGACGCCGCTGGGCGCGATCATCATGGGCGAAGTCCTCGCCGAGTGTGATGTGCTGCCCGATGGCGCGTTCTCGATACTGCCTGCGAGCCGCAATGGGGCGGACTTGTTCACGACCGATCCGCGGCTCAAGCTGCTCTCGTTCACCGGCTCACCCGGGGTTGGCTGGGACCTGAAAGCGCGCGCGGGGAAGAAGAAGGTCGTGCTCGAACTGGGCGGGAATGCCGCGGTGGTGGTCGACAAGGACGCCGATCTTGACCATGCGCTCGCGCGGATCGTGTTCGGCGGTTATTACCAGAGCGGGCAGAGCTGCATCCACGTCCAGCGCTGCATCGTCCACGCCGAGATCTACGACACCTTCCGCGACCGCCTGACCGCCAAGGTCAAGGCGCTCAAATCGGGCGACCCCAAGAACCGCGACACCTTCATCGGCCCGATGATCTCGGTCAAGGAAGCGCAACGGCTCAAAGCGTGGATCGACGACGCGGTGACGGGCGGGGCGACGCTGCTGGCGGGCGGGGGTTGCGAGGGCCAGATGCTCGAGGCGACGCTGCTCGAAGGCGTGGCGGCGGGCGCAGACGTCGTGCGCGAGGAAGCGTTCGGGCCGGTGGTGGTGCTGAGCAAGTTCACCGACTGGGACGCCGCGCTGGCCGAAGTCAACGACAGCAAGTTCGGCTTGCAAGCCGGCCTGTTTACGCGCGATCTTCACAAAGTGCTCGAAGCGTGGGACGTGCTCGAAGTCGGCGGCGTGGTGGTCAACGACGTGTCGTCGTACCGCGTCGACAACATGCCCTACGGCGGGGTCAAGGACTCGGGGCTGGGCCGCGAAGGCGTGCGCTTCGCGATCGAGGACATGAGCGAAATCCGCAACCTGGTGATCCGGCGCGAGGGTCCGGCGGCTTGATAGCCACGCTTGCCGATTGCCAGGTACGCGACGCTGCCGATCCGCTCGCGCCGTTTCGCGAGCGCTTCGCGCTGCCCGATGGGGTGATCTACCTCGACGGCAATTCGCTCGGTGCTTTGCCGCGCGCGACCGCCGCGCGCGTCGCACACACGATCGAGGCCGAGTGGGGCGAGGGGCTGATCCGCAGCTGGAACGCGGCCGATTGGATCGGCGCGCCGCAGCGCGTCGGGGCCAAGATCGCGCGGCTGATCGGCGCGCGGGACGATGAAGTCCTGGTCGCCGATTCGACTTCGGTCAACTTGTTCAAGCTGCTCGCCGCCGCGCTCGACGCGAATCCCGCTCGGCGGACGATCCTGACCGAGCCGGGCAATTTCCCGACCGACCTTTACATCGCGCAAGGGCTTGCCGCGCGAACCCCGGGGCTGGTGGTTCAGACGTTGCCGCGCGCCGAAATCGTCGCCGCTGCGGACGCCGCAACGGTCGTGATGCTCACGCACGTCCACTACAAGACCGGCGAGCGCTTCGACATGGCGACGGTGACGCGCGAAGTGACCGCGCGCGGCGGAATCGTGATCTGGGACCTGAGCCACAGCGCGGGCGCGATCGCGCTCGACCTTGCAGGCGCCGGGGCCGAACTCGCGGTCGGCTGCGGCTACAAATACCTCAACGGCGGACCCGGCGCGCCCGCGTTCCTTTATGTCGCGCGGCACTTGCAGGAAAAGCTGCGGTCGCCGCTGACGGGGTGGATGGGCCACGCCGCGCCGTTCGCGTTCGGCGACGATTACGCCCCAGCGCCGGGCCTCGTGCGGTTCTTGTGCGGCACCCCGCCGATCCTCGCGCTCGCTGCGCTCGAATGCGGGATCGATCTGTTTCTCGAGACGGATATGAGCGCGCTCGAAGCCAAAGGTCAGGCGCTTTGCGACTTGTTCATCGAGCTGGTCGAGGCTCGCTGCCCCGGGGTGCGCCTCGTCACCCCGCGTGGGTCCGGCGCGCGCGGCAGCCACGTCGCGTTTGCGCACCCCAACGGCTACGCGGTGATGCAGGCGCTGATCGCGCGCGGAGTGATCGGCGACTTCCGCGAGCCCGACGTCATCCGCTTCGGGATGACCCCCCTCTACACGCGCTTCGCGGACGTTTGGCGCGCGGTGGATGTGCTCGCGGACGTGCTGGTTAGCGAAGCCTGGCGCGACCCGGCTTACGCGACACGGTCGCGGGTGACTTAGGCCGCCTGCAATACCGCGCGGTAGGATTCTTCCTCGAGTGCTCGGCCCGCGCCCATCGCCACGCAGGTCAGCGGGCTATCGGCGACGCGGACGGGGAGCCCGGTCTCTTCGGACAGCACCGCATCGATCCGGCTCAGCAGCGAGCCGCCGCCGGTCATGATGATCCCGTCGTCGATAATGTCGGCCGCGATCTCGGGCGGGGTGTTCTCGAGCGCTTTCCTGACCGCGTCGACGATTTGCGAAACCGGCTCGGTGAGCGCTTCCGCCACTTCGTTGCGGGTAATCTCGATCTCGCGCGGGACGCCGCGCGCGATGTCGCGGCCGCGCACCGACATGCTCTCGCCATCTTTGCCCGTGCACTGGCAGGGCTGCGCCGCGCCGACTTCCATCTTGACCCGCTCGGCGGTGGCCTCGCCGATCAGCAAGTTGTGGCGGCGGCGCACATACGCGCCGATCGCCTCGTCCATCCGGTCGCCGCCGACCCGCACCGACAGCGCGGTCGAAAGCCCGCCGATCGAGATCACTCCGACTTCGGTGGTCCCCCCGCCGATGTCGACGACCATGCTGCCGACCGGGTTGGTCACGGGCAGATTGGCGCCGATCGCCGCAGCCATCGGTTCCTCGATCAGCCAGACCTTGCGCGCGCCCGCGTTGCTCGCCGCATCGCGCAATGCGCGGCGCTCGACCATGGTCGAGCCCGAGGGGACGCACAGCACGATCTCGGGGCTGCCGCGCAGCCGCGCCGAGACGCTCTTGCGCGCCTTGGCGACGAAATGCTTGATCATCTGCTCGGCCACGTCGAGATCGGCGATCACGCCGTTGCGCAACGGCCGGATCGTCTCGACGTTGTCGGGGGTACGGCCCATCATCAGCTTGGCTTCGTTGCCCACCGCGCGCACCCGGCGCACGCCGTCGATGGTTTCGAGCGCGACGACCGACGGCTCGGCCAGCACCACCCCGTGGCCGCGCAGATAGACGACGGTGTTGGCGGTGCCCAAATCGATGGCGAGGTCCGCCGCAGCGAACGGCAGAAGGCCGAAGAAAGCCATGTGGTGTTGCGATCCCTCCCCGCCGGAAGTTTCCGGCTCGACCCCGCGTTCCGGCTCCGCGCCTGTCGCTTGGATGAACGAGACCCGGTGGGTTCCCGCGCTCGCGGCGATGCGGTTGCAAAGTGCGCCCAAGCGATCCTGCGCAGTCCCGCGCAACTTCACTTGGCGTTCAGCCGGACGCTGGTTATAGGCGCGTCCATGCTCAACCGCTCGCCGTTCAAGCTCGCCATTCTTGCCTTTGCCACCGGCACGGTCGCGCTCACCGCAGGGTGCGCCGGACGCTCGAACCTGAGGGACACCGCGTTCGTCGCACGCGATGTCGATTCGCTTTACGCCGCGGCCAAGGACAAGCTCGACCGGGGCGAGCCCAAACTCGCCGCCGCGCTGTTCGACGAGGTCGAGCGCCAGCATCCTTATTCGCCGTGGGCGCGCCGCGCCCAGTTGATGAGCGCGTTCAGCTACTACGTCGATCGCGACTACACCAAAGCGATCCAGTCGGCGCAGCGCTTCCTCGAGATCCATCCGGGCAACAAGGACGCGCCGTACGCCTACTATCTGATCGGGCTGAGCTACTACGAGCAGATCAGCGACGTCACTCGCGACCAGAAGATCACCAAGCAGGCGCTCGACGCGCTCACCGAAACCGCGCGCCGTTATCCGAACACGCAATATGCGGCCGATTCCAAGCTCAAGGTCGATCTGCTCAACGATCACCTCGCGGGCAAGGAAATGGAGATCGGGCGCTTCTACGAGCGCTCGGGCAAGTGGCTCGCCGCCAACTTGCGTTTCCGCAACGTGATCGCCGACTACCAGACCACCAGCCACACCCCCGAAGCGCTGTTCCGCATGGTCGAGACCAGCCTCGCGCTGGGTCTGCCCGAAGAAGCGCAGAAAAGCGCGGCGGTGCTGGGCGCCAACTACCCCGGCAACGAGTGGTACAAGAAGGCTTATGGCCTGATGACCAAGTACGCGCCGGGGACCAAAGCCGGCTGAGCGAGCGCTTTCTACTCCTCAAGTTGACATTTTATCGCACCGCGCGCTTGTGACGCGCGATGCTGTCGCAGAAGACCCGCTACACTATCCGCGCGCTACAGCACCTCGCCGACGCGTGGCGGCAGGGTCCGGTGCGGCTCGACGCGATCGCCACCGCACAGAACATTCCGCGCAAATTCCTGACCGTGATCCTCAGCGAAATGGTCCGCGAGGGCCTGGTGATCTCGCACCGCGGGCGCGACGGCGGGTATGAACTGGGGCTGGCGCCGATCGACGTGCGCTACGGCGACATCATCCGCCTGACCCGCGGCAGTGTGGCGCTGACCCCGTGCGCCAGTCGCAACGCGCACGAGCATTGCCTTAATTGCCTGCCCGAAAGAGAATGCCGCCTGCGCGCGCTGATGCTGACACTGCGCGACGAAATGGCGGCGATGCTCGACCGGGTGACACTTGCGGACGCGCTCGAGCCCGAAGCGCCGTTCGCGGGTGACGACGCGCCCTGACGCAATTGCAGTTGCCACGCTGCATCGGCTAGAACGGGCCGCGAACATGCTGACCCGGCTTTCCATCCGCAACATCGTGCTGATCGAAGCGCTCGACCTGACGTTCGGCGCGGGGCTGGGCGTGCTCACCGGCGAGACCGGGGCGGGCAAGTCGATCCTCCTCGACGCGCTCGGGCTGGTGCTCGGATCGCGCGCCGAAGCCGGGCTGCTCCGCGCCGGGATGAGCGAGGCGAGCGTGGTCGCGACGTTCGAATTCGACAAGCTGCCCACCGCTTTGCGCTCCGTGCTCGACGAAGCCGGGATCGAGATCGACACCGGCGAGCCGCTGATCCTCAAGCGCCGGCTCAAGGCCGACGGCGCGGGCGCGGCGGCTTCGCGCGCCTTCGTCAACGACCAGCCGGTGGGCGCGGCGCTGCTGCGCGAGCTCGCCGCGGCGCTGGTCGAAGTCCACGGTCAGCACGACGATCGCGGACTGGTAAGTCCGCGCGGGCATCGCGCGCTGCTCGACCGCTTCGGGCGGGGCGATGTGGTGGGTGTGGAGCGCGCGTGGACGGCGTGGCGCACCGCGCGCGATGCGCTCGAGGTGGCGCGGGCGCGCGTCGTGCGCGCTGGCGAAGACCGCGACCTCCTGCTCGCGCATGTCGCGGAACTTGCCGCGCTCGCGCCGATCCCGGGTGAGGAGGACGAACTCGCCGGCAGCCGCGCGGCGATGCAAAAGGGCGAGCGGCTATCGGGCGATCTGGGCGAGCTCCAGCACTTGTGGGCGGGCTCGGATTCGGCGCTGGCGAGCTTGCGCGGCGCGGCGCGGCGACTCGACCGGATCGCCGCCGAGCACCCGCTGCTGGGCGAGGCGCTCGCCGCGCTCGACCGCGCGGTGATCGAAGCGTCCGAAGCCGAAGACCGGCTCGCCCGCGCGGCCGAAGCGCTCACGCACGATCCCCACACGCTCGATACGATGGAGACGCGGCTGTTCGATCTGCGCGCCGCCGCGCGCAAGCACAGCTGTCCGGTCGATGCGTTGCCCGCGCGGATGGCGGCGATGCGCGCCGAGCTCGACGCGATCGAGCACGGCGAGGGCGAAGTCGCCGCTCTGGAGCGCGCGGCCGGCGAGGCTGGCCAAGTCTACCGCGCCCGCGCCGAGGCGCTCCATGCCACCCGCGCCGCCGCGGCGATGCGGCTCGACGAGGCGGTCGCGGGCGAGCTTGCCCCGCTCAAGCTCGACGCCGCGCGCTTCCGCACCGCGGTGGCCGCGCTGCCCGAGGAGCGCTGGGGGCCGCACGGACTCGACAGCGTCGAGTTCCTGATCAGCACCAACCCCGGCGCCGATTTCGCCCCGCTCGCCAAGATCGCCAGCGGCGGCGAGCTGTCGCGCTTCATCCTCGCATTGAAGGTGGCACTGGCCGAGGAGGGCGGGGCCGCGACGGTGATTTTCGACGAGATCGACCGCGGCGTCGGCGGCGCGGTCGCCAGCGCGATCGGCGATCGGCTGGCGCGACTAGCAAGTGGCGGACAACTGCTCGCGGTCACGCACTCGCCCCAGGTCGCGGCGCGGGGGGAAACGCACTACGTGATCCACAAGACCAGCGAGGGCACCGTCACGCGCACTTCGGTCGCACTGCTCGACGCGGGCGGCCGCCAGGAGGAAATCGCGCGGATGCTTTCGGGGGCAGAGGTGACGCCTGAAGCACGAGCGCAGGCGGATCGATTGTTGGAGCGGGTGTAAATGAGACCCGTAAGTCCCAAGGAGATTGAGGCGCTGCCTCTCAAGGCAAAGGTCATTCTCTGTGAGCTGATCTCCGGCGGAATCGATCGGCGTCCAGCTTACGTTTACGTAAAGCGATATGCCACACGGATTGAGGTGAGGTATCTGGACGACGAAGGCCGTCGCGTGCTGATTCCTTGGAGCCTCCTCACCAACAAACCGATCAATGATCCGAAGTCAAAATTCTGGCTGGAGCATTTTGAAGAGGAATAAGCTGAATTGCGCGATCCCGGGGATTTCAAGACGCTTGACCGGCCCGTGTGGCATGCGCTGACCGGGCGGCAGGCGCGGCTGGCGGTGGCGACGGGCGCGGCGGTGCGGATCGATCCGGCTTACGGGCCGTTCGCTGCACTTCGCGATGGGTCGGACGAGGCGGTTGTTGCATTGCGGTGTGCGTTGGCGGGTCCCGACGACGCGGTCGGGCTGGTCGAGCGCGAGCGCCGCGCGCCTACGCCGGGCTTGCAGTCGCTGCGTGAGGCGACGCTGGTGCAGATGGTTGCGACCAAGCCAGCGCCCGTCGAAGACGATCCGTGCATCGTCCTGCTCGGCGAGGCCGATGCGCCCGAAATGACCGAACTCGCGCTCGCGACGGAGCCCGGGCCGTGGGGCGCCGCGACGCATCGCTACGGCAATTTCTTCGGCATCCGCATCGACGGCCGCTTGGCGGCAATGGCGGGCGAGCGGATGTTGCTTCCGGAGCTCGCCGAAGTCAGCGCGGTCTGCACCTGGCCCGAATTTCGCGGGCAAGGCCTCGCCGCCGCGCTCGTCCATCGCGTCGTGCGCGGCTTCGCGGCGCGGCGACACGCCGTTCCTCCACACTTACGCCGACAACGTGGGCGCAATCCGGCTTTACGAGACGCTCGGCTTCGAACTGCGCTGCGAAATGGCGCTTTCGGTGTGGGCGCTGGCGTGAGCACGGTGGAGACTTCGAAAGCCCCCTCCTCTTCAGAGGAGGGGGTTGGGGGTGGTGGCCCCACGCGTCGCCTCCTCCTCGAACGCGCAGC
>JBBRER010000078.1:0-11217 GCA_038202745.1 Sphingomonadales bacterium | reverse complement strand
GACAGCGAGTTGTCGGGATAGACGAACGGCTGGCCGATCGAATACTTGTAGGCCATCGCCGCGATGGTCGGCATTTTGGCGATCAGCGGGTGCGAGCTGATCCGGCGGTGGTCGGGATCGGCGATATCGGTGCTGTCGTGGTAGAACGCCGAAAGCGCACCGACCACGCCACACATGATCGCCATCGGGTGCGCATCGCGGCGAAAGCCCCGGTAGAACGTCGAAAGCTGTTCGTGCAGCATCGTATGACGGGTAATAGTGCGCGAGAAGTCGGTGAGCTCGTCCGCGCTTGGCAGGTCGCCGTTGAGCAGCAGGTAGCACACCTCCATGAAGCTCGAATGCTCGGCGAGCTGGCCGATCGGGTAGCCACGGTGGAGCAGCACCCCCTCGTCGCCGTCGATGTAGGTCAGCGCGCTTTCGCACGCCGCGGTCGAGGTGAACCCGGGATCGAAAGTAAACATCCCGGTTTCGGCGTAGAACTTGCGGATATCGACCACGTCGGGGCCGTCGCTGCCCGCGATGACCGGAAGTTCGTGATTGGAGCCATGAGCCCCGAAAGTCGCCGTCTTGGTCACGTGTCCGTCCCTCCTCAAACCGCTTGTCCGCCTTGCACGGGCACGGCCTGCGTGGCGATCCGCGCCAGGCTCTCGTCCCGCCCGAGCAGAACCAGCACGTCGAAAATACCCGGCGAGGTTGCCTGACCCGTCAGCGCCGCCCGCAGGGGTTGAGCGAGCTTGCCCAGGCCCAGCCCCAGCTCCTCCGCCATGGCTTTCAGCGTGGCTTCGAGCGCGAGGGTTGTCCAGTCGTTTTCCTGCTCCAGCCGCGCGGCGATTTGCGCGAGCAGCGCGCGCGCCTCGCCGGTAAGCAGCGCCTCGGCTTTGGGCTCGAGCGTCAGCGGCCGCTCGGCGAACAGGAACGCGGCGTTTGCGGCAAGGTCATTGAGATCGCGCGCGCGCACTTTGAGCACCGGCATCGCGCGTTCGAGCAGCGCCAAATCCGCACCCGGAAGTCGCGCCGCAATCAGAGCGGCGAGCCGCGCATCGTCTGCCTCGCGCAAGTAATGCCCGTTGAGGTTCTGCAGCTTGGCGAGGTCGAACCGCGACGGACTCTTGCCGACATCGACGATGTCGAACCACGCGATGGCTTGCTCGCGCGAGATCGTTTCGTCGTCGCCGTGACCCCAGCCGAGTCGGAGCAGATAGTTGAACATTGCTTCGGGCAGGATCCCGAGTTCGTCGCGGTAGGCATCGACCCCGGTCGCGCCGTGACGTTTGGAAAGCTTGCCGCCGTCCGCGCCGTGGATCATCGGGACGTGCGCGTAAGCCGGGCGGCCCCAGCCCATCGCCTCGATGATCGCCAGTTGGCGGAACGCATTGTTGAGGTGATCGTCGCCGCGGATCACGTGGGTCACGCCCATGTCGTGATCGTCGACCACGACCGCGAGCATGTAGGTCGGGGTCCCGTCCGAGCGCAGCAGCACGAAATCGTCGAGTTCGGCGTTACTCACCGCGACGCGGCCCTGGACGAGATCGTCGATCGCGGTCTCGCCCTCCAGGGGCGACTTGATCCGCACCGAAAACGGCAGCCCCGCCGGATGCGTCGAGGGATCGGCGTCGCGCCACTCGCTCTGCACGCGGAAAGTGCGGCGCTCGGCCTGCGCCTGCGCGCGTCGTTCGGCGAGTTCGTCGCTGGTCAGGTAACAGCGATAGGCATGCGCGCCCTCGATCAACGCGACCGCGACTTCGGCGTGGCGCGCGGTGCGCGCGAACTGAAACGTCGCGGGCTCGTCGCCCTCGAGCCCAAGCCACGACAGCCCATCGAAGATCGCTGCGATCGCGGACTCGGTCGATCGCGCGCGATCGGTGTCCTCGATCCGCAGCAGATAGGTCCCGCCGTGATGGCGCGCGAACAGCCAGTTGAACAGCGCGGTGCGTGCGCCGCCGATGTGCAGGTATCCGGTCGGCGACGGCGCGAAGCGGGTGACGACGCGGCCGGTGTCCGAACCGCCCCGATCGATCGCTCCGCTTGCCAACACTCGTTCCTTCCTGTTCTCTCGCGCCATGGCGACCAAGGCTCTGCCGGCCGTTCCGATGGGCGCCCTCGCGGCGGACGACGCTGCACTGCAACATAAGTCTTGGCGCAAGCACTTGGACTTGTCCAGCGCGCCCGCGCACGCCGAGTTGTTCCTCGAAAATGCGCCGTTCGAGCGCGCGCCGTGGCTGGCGGTCGGGCTGGCGTTCGGGATCGCGGCGTGGTTCGCGCTCGGCACTTGGTGGGAATGGCTGGCGCTGCTCGCCGGCCTGGCCGGGTGCGTGACGTTGACGCTCGCGGCGCTGCCCGCGGACGGCTCGTTTCCGTTCCTTCGCAAAGCTGTGTTGAGCATGGCCGCGGTGCTCGCGCTCGGGGCCGGCGCGGCTTGGACCAAGTCCGAAGTCGTCGGCACCGCTCCGATCGCGCGCGCCTGGGTCGGGACGGTCGCCGGGCGCATCACGGCGGTCGAGCCGCAGCCCGCCGAAGAGCGCGTCCGGCTGACCGTGGCGACGCACCTTCCCGACCGCGCCGAGGCGGTGAAAGTGCGGATCAACGTCCCGCTCGACAAAGCGCCTCAGGGCTTGCGCGAAAACGCGACGATGAGCGTCAAGGCGCGACTGATGCCGCCCGCGCCGCCTATGCTGCCGGGCGGCTACGACTTCGCGCGCGCCGCATGGTTTTCCGGGCTCGCCGCGACTGGATCGGCGATCGGGCCGGTCGCGGTAACAGGCACGGGCGGCGATGGCGGGGTGTTGGCGCGGCTCCGCCACGCGTTGGCGCGCCACGTCGAGGCGCAAGTCGCGGGCTCGGCAGGCGGCATCGCCGCAGCCTTCGCCAGCGGCGAGCGCGGCGCGATCGCGCAGAGCGACGAAGACGCGATGCGCGATGCGGGGCTCACCCATTTGCTCTCGATCAGCGGGCTGCACGTCAGCGCGGTGATCGCCGCGAGTTATTTCCTCGCGATCCGGCTGCTCGCGCTGTGGCCGTGGTTCGCGCTGCGTGTGCGGCTGCCGCTGGTGGCGGCGGGGGCAGGAGCGGTGGCGGGGGTCGGTTACACGCTGCTGACCGGCGCCGAAGTGCCGACGGTGCGCTCGTGCCTGGGGGCGCTACTGGTGCTGGCAGCGCTTGCGCTCGGTCGCGAGCCGCTGTCGCTCAGAATGCTCGCGCTGGCCGCGGCGGCGGTGATGCTCGCCTGGCCCGAGGCGGTGATCGGGCCGAGCTTCCAGATGAGCTTCGCTTCGGTGCTGGCGATCGTCGCGCTCCACGGCGCGGCACCGATGCGCAAGTTCACCGCCGCGCGCGACGAGCCGTGGTGGGCGAAGACGCTGCGCAACCTCGCCGCGCTGCTGCTGACGGGCGTGGTGATCGAGCTCGCGCTGATGCCGATCGGGTTGTTCCATTTTCACCGCGCGGGGGTTTACGGCGCGCTCGCCAACGTCATCGCGATCCCGCTGACCACATTTGTGTCGATGCCTCTGATCGCGCTGGCGCTGCTGTTCGACGCCGTCGGGCTGGGCGCGCCGTTTTGGTGGCTGGCGGGCAAGTCGCTTGAATTCCTGCTCGCACTTGCCCGCTGGACCGCGGCGCAACCGGGCGCGGTGACGATGTTCCCGACGATGGGCAGGGGTCTGTTCCTGCTGTTCGTCGGCGGCGGGCTGTGGCTCGCGCTGTGGCGCGGGCGGGTGCGGCTGTGGGGGCTGATTCCCGCAGCCGTGAGCGCGCTCGGACTCGCCTTTCTGTCGCCGCCCGACGTGCTCGTATCGGGTGACGGACGCCATGTCGGAGTGATCGAGGACGGCGGTCGGACGCTGCTGATGCTGCGCGACGAACGCAGCGACTATACCCGCGACAACCTCGCCGAAGTCGCCGGGATGCGCGGCGATCCCGTGCTGCTCGAGACCTGGCCGGGCGCGCGCTGCAACGACGATTTCTGCGCGGTGACGCTGGTCCGCGATGGCCGCGCGACGAAACTGCTGCTCTCGCGCGGCAAGGACTACGTTCCCTGGAAAACGCTCGCTGCGGCTTGCGCGCAGGCCGATATCGTCGTGGCTGACCGCATGTTGCCGCGCAGCTGCGCGCCGCGCTGGCTCAAGGCCGACCGGATGCTGCTGTCGCGCACCGGCGGGCTCGCGATCGACCTGACGCGCCGGCAGGTCGATACCGTCGCCGCGGGGCAGGGCGCACATGGCTGGTGGCGCGGCGCGCCGCCGATGCCTGGACGTTTCGCGCCGCGCAAAACTCAATGATAGCGGCGTAGCAGCCCCGCCAGCTTGCCCTGAACTTTAACTTCGCCGGGCTGGAAGTACTGCGGCTGGTACGACGAATTGGCGGGATCGAGTCGGACGCGGCCGTTCTCGCGGCGCAAGTACTTGAGCGTCGCTTCCTCGCCGTTGACCAGCGCCACGACGATCTCGCCGTCGCGCGCGGTGTCGGTGCGGCGGACGAGCGCGTAGTCACCGTCGAGAATTCCCGCATCGATCATCGAATCGCCCGAAACCTCGAGCGCGTAGTGCTCGCCCGGACCGAGCAGCGCCGCCGGAACGGGCAGCGTCGCCCCGGTTTCGAGCGCCTCGATCGGCATGCCCGCGGCGATCCGCCCGTGGAGCGGAATTTCGATCACATCGTTGGCGGCATACGCAGGCGCCGCGGGCTTGCGCAGCGGGGTCAGCGCCGAGGTATCGTTGGCAGCGGCGCGCAGCGGCGCCCTTGCGGTGACATCGTCGGGCTGCTTGAGCACTTCGAGCGCGCGCGCGCGATTGGGCAGGCGGCGGATGAACCCACGCTCCTCGAGCGCCGAGATCAGCCGGTGCACCCCCGACTTCGACTTGAGTTCGAGCGCGTCCTTCATTTCCTCAAACGACGGCGAAACGCCTGTTTCCTCGAGCCGGGTCTGGATGAAGCGGATCAGCTCGTGCTGCTTGCGCGTGAGCATCGGCGGTCTCCCTCAAGCGGCGCGATGTTCCTGCGCCGTTCAGTGAACGAATAAGGAACAATTAAGCAACTTGTGCGGCTCCGTCAAGCATCGCCGCCATTTCCGAGCAGAATCATCCGAACCGCGCCGCCCGCTGGCTGCGCAGGGGCGTTCGCGGCTCGGTCGATCAGCGCGTTGCTGCGCGCCAGAGCGGCCAGACCGCCGCTGTCCTGGACGGATTCGGCAACGACTCGGGCTCCGTCCCAGAACGCGCGGAGGAATTCGCGGCGTGGTCCACCGGCGCCAAGCGGCTTGGCCAGCGGGGCCGAGACAGCGCGAGGCAGAACCTCCCTCGCGCCGCCCAGCGCGCGGATCAGCGGCAGCAGGAACAGCACCGCGGTGACGTAGCTCGACACCGGATTGCCCGGCAGGCCAAGCACGACCGTCCCCTCGCGCCAGCCCACCAGCAGCGGTTTGCCGGGCTTGATCGCCATGCGCCAGAAATCGATCTGTGCGCCCCATGCCTCGAGCGCGGGCCGCATCAGATCGTGATCGCCGACCGACGCTCCGCCGCTGGTGACGACGACGTCGGCGTGTTTCGCTCGTCCCAGCGCGGCGGCGAGCGCGGCGAGGTCATCGCGCACCGGGCCGATCCGCGTCACCTCGCAGGGCAAGGCTGCGAGCATCGCGGCGAGCATCGCGCCGTTGCTCGCGGGCACCTGGTGCGGCGGGCAGCTTTCGGGATCGGAGGCCAGCTCGTCGCCGCAATCGATGACCGCGACCCGCACCGGGCGGCGCACCGCGAGCAGCCGGTGCCCGGCGGCGAGCGCAAGCGCGACATGCGCGGGAGTGACCCGTGTGCCGGCGGGGGCAAGTTCGGCGCCGGCGGCAAAGTCCGACCCCGCGCGGCGAATATGGGCACCGGGGGCCGGTCCGCTACCGGTCAGTCGAACGCTCGCACCGTCGCGTTCGACATCCTCCTGCACCACGACCGCGCCCGCGCCATCGGGAAGCAGCGCCCCGGTCGAAATCCGCCCCGCTTCGCCTGCGCCTAGGATCCCGCTAAACGGATGCCCGGCGGCGCTTTCGCCGGCCACCTGCCAGGGACCGGCAATTTCGTCGGCGCGCACCGCGTAACCGTCCATCGCCGAGCAATCGGCGGCGGGCTGGGTCCGCCGCGCGAGCAGCGGCTCGGCGAGCCATCGGCCAAGCGCGCTGGGAACATCGACATGTTCGACCGTGAGCGGCTCGGCGAGCGCGAGCAATCGCGCCTGCGCTTCCTCGAGTTGGAGCGGCGGGATCATTCCGCGCGCCAGTCGCCCGATTTGCCGCCGCGCTTTTCGAGCAGGCGGATGGCTTCGATGGTCATGGCTTTGTCCAGCGCTTTGGCCATGTCGTAGATCGTCAAGAGCGCGACCGAAACCGCTGTCAGCGCTTCCATTTCCACGCCGGTGAGTCCCGTGAGCGAAACTTGCGCGGTCACTGCGATTCCGTCCGCCTCGATCGTGAAGTCCATCGTCACCGAATCGAGCGCAAGCGGGTGACACAGCGGGATCAGTTCGGCGGCCTTCTTCGCCGCCATGATCCCCGCGATCCGCGCCGCGGCGAGCACATCTCCCTTGGGTGCGCTGCCGTCGCGGATCGCGGCGAGCGCGGCCGGATTCATCGCGATTCGCCCACCCGCGATCGCCACGCGACGCGTCTCCGGCTTGCCGCCGACATCGACCATCCGCGCGTTTCCGGCCGCGTCGAGATGCGTGAGATCGCTCATGAGCAGCGCGTCGGCAACGACTGCCAGGGTGACAACGGATGACAGGGTGTCACCCGCCTGTCACCCATGCGAGCGCCGCAGTCTTGCGGGCTTTTTGGGCAAAAAGGCGACAGGTTACACATAATCGCGACGGCTCTTTTTTGCTTATGACTTGGCGTTGGCCGAACGGTGGCAGCGTCGCGCGATGTAGGAAAGGCTTTCGTGCCGGCTTCAGCCGTCCAGCAGCGCGCGCGTCGCCGCCATGACGTCGCTTTGGCGCATCAGCGTCTCGCCGACCAGGAAAGCGCGCGCGCCCGCAGCTGCGAGCCGCACCAGATCGCGATGGTCCGCGATGCCGCTTTCGGCGACCAGCAGCGCGCCCTCGGGGGCGATCGGCGCAAGCCGTTCGGTCGTCCCGAGATCGGTGACAAAGCTCTTGAGATCGCGGTTGTTGGCCCCGATCAGCCGCGACTTGAGCCGCGCCGCGCGCTCCATTTCGGCGGCATCGTGGACTTCGACGAGCACGTCCATCCCGTGCTCGATCGCCGCCGCCTCGATTTCCGCCATCGCGCCATCGTCGAGCGCGGCGACGATGATCAGGACAGCGTCCGCGCCGATCGCGCGCGATTCGGCGACTTGCCAGGGGTCGATCATGAAATCCTTGCGCAGCACTGGGAGTGCGCAGGCTTCTCGAGCAGCGATCAAATAGTCCTCATGGCCCTGAAAGTACGGCGCATCGGTCAGGACCGAGAGACAGGCAGCCCCGCCCGCGGCGTAATCACGGGCGTGAGCTGCGGGAACGAAATCTTCGCGAATCAATCCTTTGGAGGGCGAAGCTTTCTTGATTTCCGCGATCAAGGCGAAGCCCGGTGCGGCTTCGAGCGCGGCGCGAAACCCGCGCGGCGGGCTTTGCTGACGGGTGCGAGCATCGAGTTCGGAAAGCGACGTGCTTTGCTTGCGCGCATTGACCTCGCCGCGCTTGGTCGCGCAGATTTCGGCGAGCTTGTCGCTCACTTGGTCGTCTCGATCCAGCATTTGAGCAGCGTGTAGGCGAGGCCCTTGTCGAGCGCTTCGGCGGCTTCCTCGACGCCTTCGTGCCAGTCGGCCGCCTCCCCCGCGATCTGGAGCGCGGCGGCGGCGTTGAACAGCACCGCGTCGCGATACGCCCCCGGCGCCCCGAGCAGCAGCGCCTCGAGCGCGGCGGCGTTGTGCGCGGCGTCGCGGCCGCGGATCGCCTCGACCGGAGCGTGCGCCAAGCCCGCCTGGTCGCATGTCACCCGGTGCATTTCCCATTCGCCGCCGCTGACATCGGCCAGCTCATTGCCCGCGGCGAGGCTCAGCTCGTCGAGCCCTTCGTCGCCCGAAACGATCATCGATCGCCCGGTCCCCAGCATTGCCATCGCTTCGGCATAAATCGGCACGTAAGCCGGGCGCGCGATCCCGAGCAGCTGGCTGCGCACTCCGGCCGGGTTCGCCAGCGGGCCGATCAGGTTGAAGATCGTGCGCCGCCCGATCGCCTGCCGGATCGGCTGGATGCGGCGCATCGCCGGGTGATGGTTGGCGGCGAACAGGAAGCAGATGCCGAGGTCCGCCAGCGTCGCCTCGGCGGTGCGCCCGGCGACCTCCATGTCGAGCCCCAGCGCTTCCAGGGTGTCCGCCGCGCCCGCTTTCGAGCTTGCCGCGCGGTTGCCGTGCTTGGCGACCGGCACTCCGCAGGACGCGACCACCAGCGCCACCGCGGTTGAGACGTTGAGCGTGTGGTGCCCGTCGCCGCCGGTTCCGCACACGTCGATCGCGTTTTCGGGCGCGGCAATCGGGATCAGCCGTTCGCGCAGCGCGCGCGCCGCGCCGGCGATCTCGATCGCGGTCTCGCCGCGGTCGGACAGCGCGACGAGGAATCGCGCGATTTCGTCGTCGCTCACCGTCCCGTCGAGGATCGCCGCGAACGCCGCCGAGACCTGAGCTTCGTCCAGATGCGGTTCGACTTCGGGCAGCCGGGTCATGCCGGAACGCGCGCTTCGATCCCGCACAGGCGCAGGAAATTGGCGAGCAGCGCGTGGCCGTGCTCGGTGGCGATGCTTTCGGGATGGAACTGAACGCCGTGGATCGGAAGCGTCTCGTGGCGGAAGCCCATCGTGCTGGTTCCCTCGAGCCCCGGCGTCGTGCTGGTCGCGTTGACGATCAGGCTCGCCGGAATGTCGTCGACCACGAGCGAGTGATAGCGCGTCGCGGTGAACGGCGAGGGCAGACCGGCGAACACCCCGCTGCCGTCATGGAGCACCGGGCTGGTCTTGCCGTGCATCAGCCCGCCGCGGACCACGCGGCCGCCGAAATGCTGGCCGATCGTCTGATGGCCGAGGCAGACGCCCAGCAGCGGCCTGGCCGCATCGGCGCACGCGGCGACGAGGTCGAGGCTGATCCCTGCCTCATCGGGGGTGCGCGGACCGGGCGAGATCAGAAATCCGCGCGCACCGCTCGCCAGCGCCTGAGCCGCGGTGATGGCGTCGTTGCGCACCACTTCGACCTCCGCCCCCATCTCCATCAGATAATGGACGAGGTTCCAGGTGAAGCTGTCGTAGTTATCGAGAACGAGGATCATCGCGCCCGCGCCTAAGACGACATGTCCCAAAATGCGAGTCCCCGCGAAGGCGGGGACCTCAAGCGTCGGCGCGCTACCGACTGAGGCCCCCGCCTTCGCGGGGGCGCATGAGTTTATGTCTTGCCTGCAAACCTGTCGCTCGCGCGGACCAGGCCGTCGGCGATGCCCGGTTCGGTGAACAAGTGGCCCCCGTCCGGGACGATCTGGAGATCGACTTCGGGCCAGGCCTGCTTGAGCGCCCACGCGGCCGCAGGGGGCGTGCAGCAATCATGGCGCCCCTGGACGATCACGCCGGGGATTCCGTGCAGTTTGTTCGCGCCGGCCAGCAACTGTCCGGGCTTGAGCCAACAGTCGTGACGGAAGTAGTGGTTCTCGATCCGCGCCACCGCCACGGCATGATCGTCGGCGGTGAAATCGGCCATCATCTCGGCGTCGGGAAGCAGCGTGACGGTAAGGCCCTCCCACGTGCTCCACGCCTTGGCGGCGGCGAGCCGGACCGCCGGATCGTCGCTGGTCAGGCGTCGGTGATAGGCCTCAAGCAGTTCGCCGCGCTCGGCCGGCGGGATATGGCCGACGAAATCGTCCCAGCCTTCGGGGTAAAGCTCGCTCGCGCCAAACTTGTAGAGCCAATCGAACTCGCTTTGTGCGGCGAGAAAAATCCCGCGCAACACCAGTTCGGTAACGCGCTCGGGATGCGTTTCGGCGTAAGCCAGCGACAGCGTCGAGCCCCAGCTGCCGCCGAACACCAACCATTTGTCGTGCCCGGCGAGCTCGCGCAGCCGTTCGATATCGGCGACGAGGTCCCAAGTGGTGTTGTTTTCCAGGCTCGCGAACGGCGTCGAGCGCCCGCAGCCGCGCTGATCGAACAGCAGCACGTCGTACAGCGCGGGATCGAACTGCTGGCGCTGCGTGGCGCTGCACCCACTGCCGGGACCGCCGTGGAGGAACACCGCAGGCTTCGCCCCGCGCGTCCCGCAGCGCTCCCAATAGACGACGTGGCCGTCGCCGACATCGAGCATCCCGGTTTCGAACGGTTCGATCGGCCGATAAAGCGTGCGGCGTTCGTTCGATAATTTGGCACTCATTGCGCGAGCAGCCGCGCCAGATCGGCTTTCCAGAACTTGGCCCAGGTATGCGTGCCGTGGCCGTGGGTGTCGGCGCTCGCCGGGATCAGCACGAACCGCGCGCGAGGCATTTGGCGGACCTGTTTTTGCGCGAGGCCAAGCTCGGGCGGGTTGATGAAATCGTCCGCCGAATTGACCCACAGCACCGGAACCCTGATCTTCGCCAAGCCTTTGGACGGGTCGTAATCGCGTGAGGCGTCGAGCTGGTAAATCGTGTCGTTGGCGTCGTTGTCGGTCGTCCGGTAGACGGTTTCGGCCTGCTTGAGGAAGGCTTCGGCCTTGGCGCGCGTCGGATAGGCAACCTGCCAGGCGAGCGGGCTGCTGCCCGCGATCAGCGACAAATCGCGTTGGGTCCGCAGTCCCTGCTCGGGCTGCGTGGTGTAGTTGCCCCCGTTCCATGTCGGATCAGCCTCGATCGCGTCGATGCTCATTTTGCGCCAGACGCGGTTGCGCCCCGCGATCTGGGTCGCGTTGCACGCGAACGGCGCGAGGCGCTGGGCGAAACCGGGATAAGTCTCGCCCCACACGAACGCATGCATGCAGCCCATCGACGTGCCGAGGATCACCTTGAGCCGGGAGACGCCCAAGCCCTCGGTCAGCATCCGCTTTTGCGCCGCGACCATGTCGGCGTAGCCGTAGCGCGGGAACTTCATCCGCATCCCGTCGCTCGGCTTCGACGAACCGCCGTGGCCGATGTTGTCGGGCAGGATCACGTAAGTCGTGCGGATGTCGAACGGCTGGCCGGGCGCGTAAAGCTCGTCGGCGAACTGCGGGCGGAAGAACTGCTTGCCGGTCCCGCCCG
>JBBRER010000077.1:0-11457 GCA_038202745.1 Sphingomonadales bacterium | reverse complement strand
ACCTCGACATCGCCGGGATGGCTTGGGCGGCGAAAGCCGGTGCAACCTGGGACAAAGGCGCGACCGGTTACGGCGTGCGCCTGCTCGACCGCTTCGTTCGCGACAATCTTGAGCATTAAGTCGCCCTCCCGCTTGCGGGAGGGCCGCGAGACTTGGCCGTGTCAGCGGCCTAGTCGCACCCGGGTGGGCCTGGTTGCCCCCGCGATTGTACCATCGCGCCCACCCCTAACCCCACCCGCAAGCGGGAGGGGGACTTGAGGGTCGATTTCTACCAGTTGAGCCGCGATCCGGCCGAGGACGCGTTGGCGGCGATTGCCCGCCAGATCCTCGTCGCGGGCGAGCGCCTGCTGGTCGTCTCGGCCGACGATGCGCAACTCGCACGGGTCGACGAAAGGCTGTGGACCGCGCGGGCGGACACGTTCCTCGCGCACGGCTTCGCCGGCGGCCCGCACGATGCGCGCCAGCCGGTGCTGCTGTCCGACGTGCCCGAGCCGCGCAACGCCGCGAAGTTCGTGGCGCTCGCCGACGGCCGCTGGCGCGCCGAGGCCGAAGCCTTCGAGCGCGTCTTCCTGCTGTTCGACAAGGCCCAGATCGACGATGCGCGCTCGGTTTGGCGCTCGCTTGACGGGCGCGACGACGTGACGCGCAATTACTGGGAGCAGGCGGGCGGCAAGTGGGAGCAGCGGGCCTGAAGCTTGCGAGACCGCGCCTGAGCGGCTAGGGGCGCGCCCGAAATCCCCACACCCAGCAAGCTTTCAAGGAACCAACGATGGCGGTCACCCGCACCTTTTCGATCATCAAGCCCGACGCGACCCGCCGCAACCTGACCGGCGCCGTGACAAGGATGTTGGAGGATGCCGGGCTGCGCGTCGTCGCGTCGAAGCGCATCCACATGACCCGCGATCAGGCCGAAGGCTTTTACGGCGTCCACCGCGAACGCCCGTTCTTCGGCGAACTGTGCGATTTCATGACCAGCGGGCCTGTGGTCGTCCAGGTGCTCGAGGGCGAGGACGCGGTGAAGCGCAACCGCGACGCGATGGGCGCGACCAACCCCGCCAATGCCGAGCCCGGCACGATCCGCAAGGAACTGGCCGAAAGCATCGAGGCCAACACCGTCCACGGCTCGGACAGCGACGACAACGCCAAGATCGAGATCGACTACTTCTTTCGGCCTGAAGAGATCGTCGGCTAGCCAGCGCCGGGCTCGCCGTCGCCTGATCCCCTGTCGATCGCCGCCCGGGGCTTGACCTGCTTCGGGCCGTCCGCTCCAACCCGCGCATAAGGCAGGGGAATATTGGATGTGGCTTCTCGATAAAATGCTCGCCGGCTATGTGAAGAAGGGCGAGCTGACCGTTATCGATCATAAGGGCGCGCGCTACAGCTATGGCGCGCCCGATCCCGATTTTCGCCCGGTGACGGTGCGTCTCGCCGACGGCAAAGTCGTCCGCAGCATCGCCGGCGATCCCGGGCTCGGCGCGGCCGAAGCCTACATGGACGGTCGCCTGACGGTTGAGGACGGGGACATCATCGACCTCGTCAACATCATCCGCGGCAGCCACAAATGGGAAGACAGCGCCGGAACGAACAAGTTCCTCAAGAAGGGCGGCAAGATCCGCCACGGCTTGAGCCAGCTCAACTGGCGCAAGGCCTCGCGCGAAAATGTCGCCCACCACTACGACGTCGGCAATGATTTCTACCGGCTCTTCCTCGACGAGGACCTGCAATATAGCTGCGGCTACTTCACCGATCCGGCGAACGACATCGAGCAGGCCCAGCTCGACAAGAAGAAGCACGTCGCGGCCAAGCTGATGCTGCGGCCGGGGATGAAAGTGCTCGACATCGGCTGCGGCTGGGGCGGGCTTGCGCTGACCCTCCACCAGCTTGCCGACGTCGATGTGCTCGGGATCACGCTGTCGAAGGAACAGCTCGAGGTCGCGCGCCAGCGCGCCGCCGACGCGGGGGTCTCCGACCGGGTCAAGTTCGAGCTGATCGACTACCGCGACGTCACCGGCAAGTTCGACCGTATCGCGTCTGTCGGAATGCTCGAGCATGTCGGGCAGCCGTTCTTCCAGACGTATTTCGGCAAGATCCGCGAGCTGCTGGCCGACGACGGGATCGCGCTGATCCACACCATGGGCAGGCTCGGCGGCCCGGGCACGACCGACAAGTTCATGCTCAAGTACATCTTCCCCGGCGGCTACCTCCCGGCGCTGTCCGAGATCGTCGCGGCGAGCGAACAGGCCAAGCTGATCATGGCCGATTGTGAGACCTGGCGGCTGCACTACGTCTATACGATCCGCGAATGGTACGACCGCTACCGCGCCCACAAGGCCGAGATCGTCGCGATGTACGACGAACGCTTCTACCGCCTGTGGCAGTTCTACCTCGCCGTCTCACTGACGATGTTCCGCGACGCGCCGATGGGGGTGTACCAGCTCCAATACCTCAAACGGCGCGACGCCGCGCCGATCACGCGCGACTACATGTTCGAGGGTGAAGCCAAGCTGCGCCGCGAGGCCGGCTGATTACCCGGTAGCGCCTCGACCGAGCCGGCGGCCGACTTTACTCTCGACCGCCGCCAACCGCGCCGGATCGAGCGCGGCGAGTGCGGCGTCGAGCGTGAACCCGCTGCCGCCGTGGCGCGTCTCCCCCGTCGCGGTGCGATCGCGGCCGAGTTCGAGCTGCATCAGCGAGACGAAGTCCTTGAGCGCGTCTTCCGCAACGAGCCGCAAGCCGGCCCCCGGCTGGGGGCCATCTAGCAGCAGCCGCGTCGCCACTTGGTGCGCCGCGACCAGTGGATCGAGCACGTACGAGCGCTGGCCACTATAGGCCGCGCGCGTCGACGGCCCGTCGCCCCGGCCGCGGTTCTTGAAGAATAGCCGCCCGCGCTCGACCAGGATCGCGCTGTCGAAAACAACCATGAGCAGCTTGCGCCGGACTTGCACGGCGAAGTCGGGCCGGTCCTTGAGCAGGCAAGTCACCACCAGCGTCTCGAGACAGGCGATTCCCTCGTCGGCCCACGCCAGCACTTCGTTGCGACGCAGCGAATCCTCGCGGAACTGGCGCCAAGTCAGGAGCGCGCCGAACAGGCCCAGCGCGATCGGGATCCAAGTTACGAGCTGGCTGAACACGTGCGCGATTCCCTCTGGCCTAGAATGTGTCGGCGACGTCCATCAATCCGGTGAGTTTGCGTGGCGCGACCGAGCGCCAGCTCCGCGCCAGCCAGTCGGCAATCGCATCCCAGTCGGCATCGCCCAGATCGAGCCGGATGCCGATCCAGCCGTCGCCGAAATAGGCGGGGCGATAGTAGCGCTCGGGGTCGTTTTCGATCAGCTGGGCTTGCTCGTCGGGTCCGCTGATCTTGACCAGCAGCGCGGTTTTGCCGTCGCCGTGGTGATCGACGCTGACGTAAGCGAACTTCTTGCCTTTGACGATTCCGAAGCACGGCATCCCGTGGCTTGCGACCTCGTCGGCTTCGGGCAGCGCGAGCGCACGATCTCGGACTTGCGCGACAAGCCACTCGGGCGAAGCCTCGCGCGAGACGAATTCGGCAAGGCAGCGCGAATAAAGCTGGTGCTCGGCGATCAGCACCCGCGCGCCGAGCGTCTGCGCGGTGTCGCCGGAGAGGATCGCGACCTGCGTCTGGCCGAGGATCGGCCCGTCGTCGAGTTCGGCGGTGACGACGTGAACCGTACATCCCGCTTGCGTATCGCCGTTCGCGAGTGCCGTGTCGTGGGTGTGCAGCCCGCGATACTTGGGCAGCAGCGAGGGGTGAATGTTGAGCACGCGGCCTTCCCACTTGGCAACAAATTCGGGGGTTAGAACGCGCATGTAGCCCGCCAGCGCGACGAACTGCGCACCGGCCTCGCGCAGCGCGGCGTCGATCGCGTCGTCGTGCGCGGCGCGGTCCATGCCTTTGTGCGAGAGCCTAAACGTCGCGACTCTCTCAGCCTCGGCGAGCCTAAGCCCTGCGGCTTCGGGATCATTCGAGGCGACCACCACGATCTCGTAAGGGCAATCCGCCGCGCGGCTCGCGTAAAGCAGCGCGGCCATATTGGTGCCGCTCCCCGAGATCAGCACCGCGACTTTGGCGCGGTTAGGCATGATGCGCGGCCTCCCACGCTTCCCTCGCACTCCATGTCCCGGCGCCACCCAAAACGGTGCAGCCTCGCGCACCAGGCACGATCTCGCCGACGCGCAGCACCGTCTCGCCCGCGCGTTCGAGTTCCTCGACCACGCCGTGGACATCGTCGTGCGCGACCGCGAGGACCATGCCGACGCCGCAATTGAATGTCCGCGCCATTTCGGCGGGCTCGATCGCGCCTTGAGCCTGAAGGAATGCCATCAACCGCGGCTGCTCCCACGCGTCGGCGTCGATCCGCGCGTGGAGGCCATGGGGAAGCACGCGCGGGACGTTCTCGAGCAGCCCGCCGCCGGTGATGTGCGCCAGCGCATCAATGCGTCCGGCTCGGATCAGCGGGAGCAGGCTTTTCACGTAAATCCGCGTCGGCTCGATCAAAAGGTCGATCAAGAGCCGGTCGGCGTCGAACAGCGCCGGGCGATCGAGCTTCCACGCCTTGTCGGCGGCCAGGCGGCGGACGAGCGAATAGCCGTTCGAATGGATGCCCGAGCTGGCGAGGCCGAGCAGGATGTCGCCCGCCGCCACCCGCTCGCCGGTCAGCTGCTCGCCGCGCTCGACCGCGCCGACGCAAAAGCCGGCCAGATCGTAATCGCCGGGCTGGTACATACCCGGCATTTCGGCGGTCTCGCCCCCGATCAACGCGCATCCGGCGATCCGGCAGCCGTCGGCGATTCCCGCGATCACGCGTTCGGCCACGCCTGCGTCGAGCTTCGCGCAGGCGAAGTAATCGAGGAAGAACAGCGGCTCGGCGCCCTGGACGATCAGATCGTTGACGCACATCGCGACCAGATCGATGCCGATCGTGTCGTGGCGATCATGGTCGATCGCCAGCTTGAGCTTGGTCCCGACCCCGTCGTTGGCCGCGACCAGCAGCGGGTCGCGGTAGCCCGCGGCGCGCGGATCGAAGAACCCGCCGAACCCGCCCAGTTCGGCGTCGGCGCCCGCGCGCGCGGTGGACCTGGCGAGCGGACCGATCGCTTTGACCAGCGCGTTGCCGGCCGCGATCGAGACGCCCGCCTGCTCGTAAGTGTAGCCGCCGCGCTTCGCCTCGTCGTTCATCGCCGCCGCCTAACGCTTTCGCGCTTGGATTTCCATCGTCCATTGGGCAAAAGGCGCGCGGTTTCCCCGATGGCATTCCCGCTCCCCCACCACCTCCGCTTCGCCTGGCGGCCCGGACCCGCCGCCACGCTGGTGGGCGGGCTCGGCGTCGGGCTTGCGCTCGCGCTGGCGCTGATCGGCCCGGCGCGGCTGATTGCGCAGATCGAGGGCGACCGCGGGATCCAGCCGGTGGCGACTTCGCGCGACATCGAAGTCGATGGGATCGAAGTCGAGGCGACCGGGGCGAGCGGACAGGAAGCGCGCGAGGCCGGGTGGAAGCTTGCCGCCAAGCAAGCCTGGGCCAAGCTCGGCGGGCCGGCGATGGGCGACGGCGAACTCGAAAGCATGGTCTCGGCGATCGTCGTCCAGCGCGAGCAGATCGGACCCAAGCGCTATATCGCGACATTGGGCGTGATTTTCGACCGCGCCCGCGCCGGTCAATTCGTCGGCGGACCGACGGGCGCGGGCTCGCGCTCGGCGCCGCTGCTGGTGGTGCCGGTGCTGTATCAGGGCGGCGCGGCGCAAGTGTTCGAAGTGCGCGGGCCGTGGCAGCAGGCGTGGGCCGCGTTCAATGCCGGGACGAGCCCGATCGACTACGTCCGCCCGGTCGGGGCGGGCGGCGATTCGCTGCTGCTCACCGCGGGCCAGACCGGCCGCCGCAGCCGGGCGTGGTGGCGCGGCATTCTCGATCAGTTCGGCGCCGCCGACCTGATCGTCCCCGAAGCGCGGCTGGCGCGCGAGTGGCCGGGCGGGCCGGTCCACGGCGCGTTCACCGCGCGCTACGGGCCGGACAATACCTTCCTCGCCGCGTTCGACATGACCGCGCCCGACGAAAGCAAGCTGCCGGCGATGCTCGCGCAGGCGGTGCGGCGGTTCGATGCGATTTACGCACAGGCGCTCGCCGATGGGCTGCTGCGCCCCGATCCGACGCTCAACGCCGAGCATGCTTCGATCGATCCTGGGCTCGCCGCGCTGATCGCGGCGGGGCAGCAGGCGCAAGCCGGGCCGGCCGCGCTTGCCACCCCCGGTGCGACGCCGGCGCCCGACGCCACCGCGACTTCGGCGGCGAGCACGGTGACGATCCAGTTCGCTTCGCCCGACGCGGGCGCGGTCGATGCGGCACTGGCCGCCGTGCGCGGAAGCCCGGGGGTCGCGTCCGCCGCGACCACGAGCCTGGCGATGGGGGGCACCTCGATCATGCGCGTCGCTTTCACCGGGGATTTGGGCGCTCTCGCCGCCGCGTTGCGCACCAAAGGCTACACCGTCGCGGTCGGGCCGGGCGCGCTCAGCATCCGGAAGTGACCCAGATCGCGCTGCCGCTGGCGGCGGGCGGCGAAGCCCCCGCGCGGATCGTGCTCGGCAGCGCCAACGCGCACGTGTTCGAGGCGATGGCCGCCGCCGCGGCGTGGCCGTTCCGCACCGCGCTGCTCGCCGGGCCGCCACGCTCGGGCAAGAGCCTGGTCGCCCGGTGGTTCGCCGCGAATGCGGGCGAGGCGATCGACGACGCCGACCGGATCGACGAAACCGAGCTGTTCCACCGCTGGAACCGCGCGCAGGAAAGCGGGACGCCGCTGCTGCTGGTGAACGGGGCGGGCGAGGGCTGGGACGTCGCGCTGCCCGATCTCGGCTCGCGGCTCGCCGCCGCGCTCCACCTCGAAATCGGGGCGCCCGACGATGCGATGCTGGCTGAGCTGATCGCGGTTCATGCCGAGCAGCGCGGGCTCGCGCTCGGACCCGATGCGGCGGCCTATCTTGTCCCGCGCGCGACGCGTTCCCATGTGGGGGCCGAGCGGCTCGTCGCCGCGATCGACCGGCTCAGTCTCGAGCGCAAGCAGGCGCCGACGCTGGCGATCTGGCGCGACGCGCTCGACGAAGTGGTGGGAGCCGAGCAGCCGCGCTTGCTTTAGACGGCCGTTTCGAGGACAAAGGGGGAACCATGTTTGAGCGGCTGAACGCCTATTTGGACTCCATCGTGGCGCGCGATCCCGCGCCGCGCTCGCGCTGGGAAGTGCTGCTTTACCCGGGCGTGCTGGCGATGGGGCTGCACCGGGTCGCGCACTGGCTGTTCGGCGGCGGGCTGTTCTTCGTCGCGCGCTTCGTCAACCACCTCAGCCGCTTCCTGACCGCGATCGACATCCACCCCGGCGCACGGATCGGGCGCAACTTGTTCATCGATCACGGCTTCGTGGTGATCGGGGAGACCGCCGAGATCGGCGACGATGTCACGATCTATCAAGGCTCGACGCTCGGCGGGACGAACCCCACCAACGGCCGCGGCGGCAAGCGTCACCCGACGTTGGGCGACGGCGTGATCGTCAGCCTCGGCGCGGCGATCCTGGGGCCGGTGACGGTCGGCGCGGGCGCGCGGATCGGGGCAAACGCGGTGGTGACCAAAGACGTCCCCGAAGGCGCGACGATGATCGGCATCCCGGCCAAGCCGATGCCGGTCGAGGTCAAGCCCGAGACGCAAGGCTTCGTCCCATACGGCACCCCGTGCTGTGAGCGGTTCGATCCGGCGACGCAGAAGCTCGAGCTGCTCCAGTGCGAGGTCGAGAGCTTGCGCGCGCGGCTCGCCGGGCTGCTCGAGGAGCGTGATGCCGTCGCCGCGAAACGTTCGGCGGCACGCAAGGGCAAGAAGGCGGGCGAGGCGGCTTGAGCGCGGTCGTCACGCCCTTCCCGCAGGCGGCGCGATACGCGGCGCAAGTGGGTTTCGAGCGGGACGAACTCCAACGCATCCTCGATCTTTACGGGCGGATGGTCGCGGCGGGCGACTGGCGCGATTACGCGATGGATTTCACTCGGGACGCGGCGAGCTTCGCCGCCTTCCGCCGCGCCGCCGAACGCCCCCAGGCCCGCGTCGAGAAACGCCCGGCGCTGCGCGGCAAACAAGGAATGTGGGCGCTGTTCGGCGAGGGCGGGCAAGTGCTCAAGCGCGGGCACGAGCTGGCGGGCGTACTGTATCCGCTGGAGCGCAAGCTGCTCAAGCTGGTCGAAGCTTAGATGCGCCCGCGCAGCTTGTGAGCTGAGGCGAAAACGGGACCCGGCTCGCGCCGGACCCCGCCTTCCTCCCTGAGTCTTGGCGCTCAGGCTATGGCGAGTCGCGTCTCGGGCAACCGTGCCTGGATGCCGCCGGGCAGCTGCGCGACGATCGCGCGGCGGATCGGGCTCCAGAACGCGGAGAGGCTGAGCAATGCACTGCCGATCACGAGGCCCGTGATCGCGACGTTGAGCTCGACCATCCCGAACTCGCGGAACAGCCAGGTCATCGCCACCAGCACGTACGCCAGCGCCGAGACGAGCAACGCGCGGCGATCGACCGCGAGCGCGACGAGCCCCATCAGCACATAGATCGCGAGCACGCCCGCGGCCGAAAGCGCGGTGATGTTGCGCCCCTCGGTCACCCCCAGCCAGTTGAACAGCGGGTGCGCGATCATCGGCGCGGCGAGCAAATGGAGCCAGAAGGCGACATCGCTGCGCCGCGTCTCGCGCGCGCGGTCGCTCATGTCCCAGCGCATCGCGAACGCGAATACGCCGAGCCCGGCGACGAACACCAGCGGCAGCAGGATTTGCTCGGGGTGGTCGTGGTCGATCGCGGGCAGCACCGCGGCGGCGGTCAGCGCGATCGCGGTTGCAGCGACCGCCGCGGCTCCGGCGGCGACGGTGATCGGCACCATGAAGCGGCGCCAGTGGACCCATGCCCCTGCCGCGCTCATCAGCGCGATCCCCGCTCCGATCAGCGCGCCTGCGCGGTCGGACAGTTGCGGATCGTTTTCGGCGAGGATGTTGATCGGGATCGCCGCGATCCCGCCGACGAAGGCGAGCAGCAGTACGATCGAAGGCAGTGCCATCCGCCGTCGCCGGGTGAAGAATTCAGCCAAGCCCCAGGCCGCGGCGGCAACCAGCGCTCCGCCGACGCCCGGCGCGATCGCCGCACCGATCCCCGCGGCGGCAGCGAGCAGCAGCGCCGCGGCGATCGTCACGAAAATATCGTTGAAGCCCGTGATCAGGCGGAAATGCTCTTCGTCGGCGACGGGCGACTGGCGCAGCCCCGCGGCATGCGCGCGCAATGCGTCGGCCGCGTCGCGGCTGACAACGCCCGCCGCCACCGCGGCTCGCAGATCGGCTTCGGAATACATGGCACTCTCCCTGTTTATCGGCGGAGAATGCCCGAAGTGTATTAGCGCGTCAATACACTATGACGCGTTATCCAAGCCCGCCGATCTTGGCCAGCGCGGCCATCACGACGGCCGACTGCTCGCCGCCCGATTGGGGGACGATCTCGCCGGTGCGATCGGCGATCTGCTCCCAGTGCGCGGCGACGCCTTCGGGGGTGCGTTCGGCAAGGGGAAGGGCGACCCCGGGGGTAAGCGTGACGTAAGCCGCATGGAACGCGCCCGCGCCGGCGCCGACGATCATATTGGTCGGCGCATCGTCGCTGACCAGGAACAGCGCGGCGGGGGCGACGATTTCGGGCGAGAGCGCGTTGAACAGCGCCTCGGGCATTCCGAGGTCCTCTGTCATCCGCGTTCCCGCCACGGGAGCGAGCGTGTTGACGCGCACATTGTACTTCGCGCCTTCGAGCGCGAGCGTCTTGGTCAGCCCGGCGAGGCCGAGTTTGGCCGCGCCGTAGTTCGCCTGGCCGAAATTGCCGAACAGCCCGGTCGAGCTCGCGGTCATCAAGATGCGGCCGTAAGCCTGCTGGCGCATCGTTTCCCATACTGCCTTGGTGCAGTTGGCCGAGCCGATCAGATGGACCTGAACGACGAGATCGAAATCCTCCATCGTCATCTTGGCGAACGTCTTGTCGCGCAGGATCCCGGCGTTGTTGATGAGGACGTGGACCCCGCCCCACTTTTCCTTGGCCTTGGCGACCATCGCTTCCATCTGCGCGAATTCGGTGACGCTGCCGCCGTTGGCCATCGCCTCGCCGCCCGCGGCCTCGATTTCCGCGACTACCTTGAGCGCGGCGTCCGAATGCCCAGTGCCGTCGCGCGCGCCGCCCAGATCGTTGACCACGACTTTCGCCCCCCGCTTGCCGAGCTCGAGCGCATAAGCGCGGCCCAGGCCGCCGCCCGCGCCGGTGACGATGGCGACGCGGTCTTTGAACGAGATGGTCATGGGCTTGGCCTTTTGCTGAGCGGTTTTCGGCGGGCGCGATGGCACGCGCGGGCGGGGGTTTCAACCGTCGTCGCACGGCGCGGCGGGGACGTAGCGGCAAGCCAGCGTGGTCCGGCGTCCACGGGTGTGGAAAGCGCAACGATTTGCTGGCAAAGCCCGTGCCCATGAACCCGACTTCGATTCCGCTCGCCGTCGTGATCCTTGCCGCGGGCAAGGGCACCCGGATGAACAGCGACACGCACAAGGTGCTCCACCCGATCGCCGGCCGGCCGATGATGGAGCATTTGCTGGCCAGCATCGCGGAGCTGACCCCGGCGCGGCAAGTTGTAGTGGTCGGTGCGGGGCGCGATCAGCTCGAGTCAGCGCTTGGGGACCGCGCCGAAATTGCGGTGCAGGAACCGCAGCTCGGCACCGGGCACGCGGTCCAGCAGGCCGAGGCTGCGCTGGCGGGGTTTAGCGGCGACGTTCTGATCGTTTACGCCGACGTGCCGTTCGTGCGCGCCGATACGCTGCGCGCGATGATCGCGCGGCTTCATGCCGACGACGCTCCGGCGGTGGTCGTGCTCGGGTTCGAACCCGCCGATCCGCTCCGGTATGGCCGGGTGCTCGCGCACGACGACGGGCGGATCGCGGCGATGGTCGAGCACAAGGATGCGACACCTGAGCAGCGCGAATGCCGGCTGTGCAATTCAGGGCTGATGGCGGTGCGCGGCGCGGACTTGTTCGCGCTGCTGGCGCGGGTCGGCAACGCCAACGCCCAAGGCGAATACTACCTTGTCGATATCGTCAACATCGCCACTGCCGACGGGCGGGCTTGCGCGGTTGTAGTCACCGACGACCCCGACGAGGTCGCGGGGATTAACAGCCGCGCCGAACTCGCCGAAGCCGAAGCACGCTGGCAGCAGGCGCGTCGCCGCCGCGCGATGGACGAGGGTGCCGCGCTGATCGCGCCCGAGACCGTGTGGTTTGCCTGGGACACCGCTCTCGGTCGCGACGTGACAATCGAGCCCAATGTCGTGTTCGGCCCCGGCGTCATCGTAGCCGACGACGTTCGCATCCGCGCGTTCTGCCATATCGAAGGCGCGTCGCTGGCGAGCGGT
>JBBRER010000076.1:0-11494 GCA_038202745.1 Sphingomonadales bacterium | reverse complement strand
TACGCCTGGCCGCTTCCGGGCGAAGTCCTGCGCAAGTTCAAGCCGCGCGGCGCGGGCGCGAGGTACCACGACGGCGTCGACATCGCCGCCGCGGCGGGCGATCCGGTGCGCGCGACCGCCCGGGGCACGGTGATCTTCGCGGGCGACGGCCCCGAGGAATACGGCCGCACGGTCATCCTTCACCACGGCGCGCGGTGGGTCAGCGTTTACAGCTTCCTGGGCGCAATCGCGGTCAAGCGTGGGGACAAGCTCGCTGCCGGGGCGAAGCTCGGCACCGCCGGGACCAGCGGCGCCGCCAAGACGCCGCAGCTCCATTTCGAGATTCGCCGCGCGCGCGTCGCGGTCGATCCGTTGGGCAAACTGCCCGAGCGCCCCGCCGACTAGCGCAGCAAAACGAACACCGCGCCCAGCGCCGCCATCCCGGCCGCGAGGTGTCCGGTATCGATCGCGAACAGCGTCAACGACTTGCGCTGGTGAATATAACCGATCCCGATCGCCGGAGCCATCACCGCCAGCGCCAGCCCGACCGCCATCATCATGATGACATGCGGCGAAGGCTGCGTCCTCGCGACGAGATGTCCGAAGGCGCCGGCCACGATCAGTTCGCACAGGAACGTCAGGCCCAGATTGCGGGCCACAACTGGGCCTTGTGGCCGTTCGCCCGGGCACGCCTCGCGTTGCCAGACTTTACCGAACAACGGCCCGTACCACAGCGCGCCGACCACGAAGAACGCGACTGCGCCCAGCACGACCGCCAGCCAATTTACCGGTCCCATCTCAATTCTCCTCCCACTTCAGCGTGACGGTATGCCCGATCGGCGCGGTTGGCCAGTCGCGGGCGAACGCGATCAGTGCGGCGCGCGTGCGCGCCAGCGCGCCCGGCGCAATCACGGGCACCGCGACGTGCGAGGTGGCGCAGCCGCCCGCGGCCATTTCGAGCAGCCCGCCATCGTCCGCACCGCCGCTCCACATCTCGGCCTCGAAGCATTCGACCAGCCGTTCGGCCTGAATGAGCCCAACGATTCCCACTTCAGGCTCAGTCGCGCGGGTCGCGCTCGCATGGCCGCCGGCCTTGGCGAGCGCCGCGAGTTCCTCGGGGTGGCGGCCCGCGGCGACCAACCCCCAGAATGCGCGTTTGAGCCCGAGACCCCGTTCGACGAAGAAATGCACCGCGTCGTGCGGGACCGGCCCTTTGTGGGGGAACGCGGTCTCGGCGCGGCTGCCGTCGGCGCGCACGATCGCGATCCGGTCCTCGCCGCATCCTTTGGTAATCGCGATGTCCATCGCACGTGGGTAGCGCAAACGCCGCGCCGGGTGTAGGGGCGCGCGCTTATGTCCGCATCCGCGACCTTGCGCCTGCCCGACCAGAAGAAGGTCGGGATGGTCAGCCTCGGCTGTCCCAAAGCGCTCGTCGATTCCGAACGCATCCTCACCCGCCTGCGCGCCGACGGCTATGCGATGAGCCCCGATTACGCGGGCGCGGACGTCGTGCTGGTCAACACCTGCGGGTTCCTCGACAGCGCCAAGGAGGAAAGCCTCGCCGCGATCGGCGAGGCGATCGCCGAGAACGGACGCGTGATCGTCACCGGGTGCATGGGGAACGAGGCCGAAGTGATCCGGGCGCGGTTCCCCTCGGTGCTCGCGGTGACCGGCGCGCACCAGTACGAGGCGGTGGTCGAAGCCGTCCACGAAGCCGCGCCCCCCGCGCAAGGGCCATACATCGATCTGATCCCGCAAAATTACGCGGACATGGCCGACATCAAGCTCACCCCGCGCCACTACAGCTATCTCAAGATCAGCGAGGGCTGCAACCACGCCTGCGCGTTCTGCATCATCCCCAGCTTGCGCGGAAAACTCGCCAGCCGACGGATCGACGCGGTGCTGCGCGAGGCCGAGAAGCTCGTCGCGGCGGGGACCAGGGAGCTGCTGGTGATCAGCCAGGATACCTCGGCTTACGGGGTCGATGTCCGGCACGAGGAGCGGATGTGGCACGGGAACCCGGTGCGCACGCATATGACCGACCTCGCCCGCGAGCTTGGCGGGCTGCGCACTCCTGCGGGCGCTACGCCTTGGGTCCGACTCCACTACGTCTATCCCTATCCGCACGTCGACGCGGTGATCCCGCTGATGGCGCAGGGGCTGCTCACGCCCTATCTCGACATCCCGTTCCAGCACGCCAGCCCCAAAGTGCTGCGCGCGATGAAGCGGCCCGCGAACGAGGCCAAAGTGCTCGAGCGGCTCAAGGCGTGGCGCGCGATCTGCCCCGATCTTACGGTGCGGAGCAGCTTCGTCGTCGGCTTCCCCGGCGAGACCGAGGACGATTTCGCCTACTTGCTCGAGTGGCTCGAAGAAGCGCAGCTCGACCGCGTCGGCGCGTTCCGGTTCGAGCCGGTCGAAGGCGCCGCGGCCAACCTGTTGCCCGATCCCGTGCCCGAGCCGGTCAAGGAGGAACGCTACGCCCGCCTGATGGAGCTGACCGAGCGCATCAGCGCGGCCAAGCTCGCCGCCAAAGTCGGACGGACGCTGCCGGTGATCGTCGACGAGGTCGGCGAGGCGGATGAGGACGGCGATATCGGCGCGACCGCGCGCAGCCAGGCCGACGCGCCTGAGATCGACGGCCAGGTGTTCCTGCGCAATGTCCCCGCCACGCTCGCGCCGGGCGATATCGTCGATGTGCGGATCGAAGACGCCGACGCGCACGATCTTTACGGCGTGATCGCGGCGCGCTGATGGAAGTAAGTGCGTGACCGCCGGGAAAGGCGTATCACTCGGCGGCGATCAAGAATAATCGACCCGCGCCAAGCGACAATCACGGCGCTCGGGCGTTGATCGCGCGAAAGGCCGACGGATGGCGAACGGCGCAATGGCGGGAGGCGGGGGGCGGTCCGCCGAACCGCGCCGCAGCCGCGCCCGGACAGCGGACGCCAGGCTGCGCAAAAGCGAGGAACGGCAGGCGTTCCTGCTAAGGCTTAGCGACGCGCTGCGGCCGCTGGGCGACGCGGCGGACATCCAGGGCGAGGTCACCCGACTGCTGCGCGAGCGGTTCGATGTCGGCTGGTGCTATTATCTCGACTTCAATGAAGAGCTGGCGAAAGGCGTCGTGCTGAGGGACGCGCATCGTGAGAGCCTGACATCGCTGGTCGGAACTCACGACCTCAGCGACATCCCGCAGTTCATCGAGCACTGCAAATCTGGGCAGATTCTCATCGTGCCCAACTACGCGGCGTCGCCCCTGTGGAGCCCGCGCGTCGTCGAGCGCTACGGCGCGATGGGGATCAAATCGTTGCTCGGGGCGCCGCTCCTCAAGGGGGGTGGGCTTAGAGCTATGCTCCTCATGACCGACACCAAGGAGCGCGACTGGTCCGAGGATGCGGTCATCCTTTTGGGCGAAGTCGCCGATCGTACTTGGGACGCGGTCGAGCGCGCCCGCGCCGAGGCCGCGTTGAAGGGGAGTGAGATGCGCCTGCGGCTGGCGCTCGATGCCGGACAGATCGGCGAGTGGGAACTCGACCTCGCGACCGACTTTTCGGTGCGCGCGCCGCGACACGACCTGATTTTCGGGTACGACGAGCCGGTTGACGACTGGGGCTTCGAGACTTTCCTCGGCCATGTCGTTCCCGAGGATCGGGCCAGTGTGGAGGCCGCATTCCGGAACGCGGCCGAGACCGGCGTCGGATGGAATTTCGAATGCCGCATCCGCCGCGCGAACGATGGCGAGATCCGCTGGATCGCGGCCCACAGCGCACCGCAGCTGGATGCGAAGGGGCACGCGGCGCGTCTGTTCGGGACGGTTCAGGACATCACCGAGCAGCGGCGCGCGGAAGCGGCATTGCGGACAAGCGAGCGGCTGCTTGCAGCGGAACTGGCCGGCACCCAATTGCTGCAACGGTTGAGCACGCGCCTGATTCCCGAACAGCCGCCCGAAGTGTTGCACGAACAGATTCTCGACGCCGCGCTCGAGCTGATGCAGGCCGATGCGGTCAGCATCCAGTTGCTCGTGGACGGCGGCGAGCGGCTGCGCCGGCTCGCTACGCGGAATCTCCACCCCGATTCGACCGAATATTGGACGTGGGTGGACGCGAGCCACGCCAGCAGCTGCGGTCAGGCGCTGCGGACCAACAGCAGGGTCGTTTCGGAGGATATCGAAACAGTCGCCGAGCTCGTCGGCACTGGCGACCTGGAGGCGTTTCGCGCGTCCGGCACCCGGGCGGTGCAGTCCACGCCATTGGTGACCCGCGCGGGCAAGCCGATCGGCATGATCTCGACGCATTGGCGCCAGCCGCGGAAGCTGGCCGAAAGCGATTTTGCGCTGTTCGACATTCTGGCGCGGCAGGTCGCGGACCTGCTCGAGCGATCGGAGACCGAGGAAGCCCTGCGTGACAGCGAGGAACGCTTGCGGCAGTTCGGCGACGCCTCGCAGGATGTGCTGTGGGCGCGGGATACCGAAACGCTGCAGTGGACTCGTCTGACCTCCGGGTTCGACGCGATCTACGGCCTCAGCCGGGAAGAAGTGCTGGCGGGCGAGAATTACCGCAACTGGCTCGATCTGATCGTGCCCGAGGACCGCGATCATGCCAAGGCGAACATCGACCGCGTTCGCGCGGGCGAACGGGTCGCGTTCGAATTCCGCATCCGCCGCCCTTCCGACGGTGCGATTCGGTGGGTGCGCGACACCGACTTTCCGATCATCGACAAGACCGGAAAAATCGGATCGATCGGCGGCATCGGCAGCGACGTTACCGAGCTGCGCGAAGCCGAGCAGCGCCTGCAAGCGCTGCTGACGGGCATCCCGCAGCTGGTCTGGCGCGCCGCGGGAGAGGGCCGGTGGACCTGGGCAAGCCCGCAGTGGACCGACTTCACCGGGAAGCCGGAGGCCGAGAGCCACGGGCTCGGCTGGCTCGATCCGGTCCACCCCGACGACCGTGAGCAGGCCCTCGCGGCGTGGGCGCTCGCCCCCCAGCGCGGAAATCTTGAAGTGGGGTACCGGATGCGCGACGTTCAGGACGGCGCGTATCGCTGGTTTCAGACGCGCGCGACGCCCGTGCGCGGCCGCGGCGGGCGAATTATCGAATGGCTCGGCACCTCGACCGACATCGACCAGGAGCGCCGCTTCCAGGATCGCCAGCAAGTGCTGGTGGCGGAACTCCAGCACCGGGTGCGCAACATCCTTGCGGTGGTGCGCGCGGTGTTCACTCGCACCCGCGAGACCGCGGGCGACAGCGACGAAATGGTCGATCATTTCAAGGGACGGCTCGACGCGCTCGCCCGCACCCAGGTGATGACCACGCACAATCTGGCGCGCACGGTCGATCTGGAGTGCCTGCTGCGCGACGAATTGCTCAGCGTCGGCGTGTCCGACGGTCCGCGCGTGACGTTTTCGGGGCCCGAGGTGACGCTCGACTATCAGTCGGCCGAATCGATGGGGCTGGCGATCCACGAGCTGACGACCAACGCCTTGAAATTCGGGGCTTTGAGCACCGAGACGGGAAAGCTGGACATCGCGTGGAAGCTTAACCTGGTATATGGTGAGCAATCGGTTCTTGACCTCATATGGACCGAACAAGGGGTTCCCGCGGTCCCGGTCAAGCCGAGTCGCAAGGGCTTTGGACGCGAATTGATCGAAGAAGCGCTCCCCTATCGGCTGGGCGCGCAAACGAAGCTGGAATTCAAAGGCAACGGGGTGCGTTGCTCGATCTCGGTCCCATTGTCGGCCGAGGGGGCAGATACGTCGCTAGAGATCGGGCAAACCATGCAATGACAGGATCATTGGCAGGCAAACGGGTTCTCATCGTCGAAGACGAATATCTGATCGCGCACGATCTCAAGCGCGCGCTCAATGCGCTCGACGCCGAAGTCGTCGGCCCTGTCGCGAACATGAGCGCGGCGTTCGCGCTGGCGGGCGACACCACGCTCGACGCCGCGGTGCTCGACATCAACTTGTGCGGCGCGATGTCCTACCCGGTCGCCGACCGGCTGGTCCAGGGCGGCATCCCCCACGTCTTCGTCACCGGCTACGACGATTGGGCGATGCCCGAGGGATACCGCGCCACCCCGCGGGTTTCCAAGCCGTTCGCGACCGGCGCGGTGACCGATTGGGTCGAACGGCTGTGCGCGCCGCCCCAGGCATGACCGCGCGCGCGCTCCCGCTGGCCGAAGGCGCTCCGCCCGCGCTGCAGCGGCTGGCAGCGTTGACGGCGCTGGATGAGCCCGCGCAAGCCGCGATCTTCGCCGCGATGGCGCACCAGCGCCCGGTTCCTGCGCGCGCCGAGCTGACCGTCGAAGGCCGGCACACGCGCGAGCCGCTGCTGATCCTCGAAGGCTGGACCGCGCGCGTCCGCCAGCTTGCCGACGGCCGCCGCCAGCTCGTCAGCTTCGCCTTGCCCGGCGACCTGGTCGGCCATTGCACGTTCGAAGGCGCGGTCGCCTCCTCGACGCTGATCGCGCTGACCAGGGCGGTGGTGTGCCCGCTGCCCGATTCCGAAGCCTCGCCCACGCTGGCGCGCGCTTATGCGATCAGCGGCGCGCTCGACGAAGCGCATCTGTTGGCGCAAGTCACGCGTCTGGGCCGGCTCAACGCGCACGAGCGGCTGATCGATCTGCTGCTCGAACTGCACGACCGGCTGGAGCTCGCCGGCTCGCGCAGGGCGGTCGGTTCGGCTTCCCGCTGACGCAGGAAACGCTGTCCGACGCGCTCGGGCTGACCCCGGTCCACATCAACCGCATGCTCCAGCAGGCGCGGCGCGCGGGCGAGCTGCGCTGGAACGGGGGCGAAGTGCGGCTTGTGGATCCCGCCGCGCTCGCCGGTTCGGTGGGCCGCAACCCCACGCGCGTGACCGTCGGCGAGTAAGCCCCGCTACTCGTTCGGGTCCGTCACCTTGAACGGATCGGTCTTGTCGGGCTGCGTCGGCAGTTGGCTGCGCGGCAGTTCCTTGTCGCTGTTGGCGGCCTGCCACAGCATTCCGGCCATCACCACAGCGGCCTGGCGCAGATCGTCGGCGCGGGCGTGGTCGAGCGTGTCGAGGTTCGAGTGGTGGACGCGGGCGCCGTAGTCCAATGGATCCTGGATGAACTGGTAGGCGGGCAGCCCAACGCTTTGCATGAACACGTGGTCGGTCCCACCGGTTTTCTGCGCCACGACATGCCCCGCGCCCATGCTCTTGAACGGAGCGAGCCAGTCGGCGAGGATCGGCGCCGCGCCGAGGTTGCCCTCGGCATAGATGCCGCGCAGCTTGCCGCTGCCGTTGTCCATATTGAAATAGGCCTTGAGCCGCGCGTGATCGGCGAGCGGCTGGACCGGGAACGCGGTGCGCCAGGCCTGCATCGCGGTGATCGGATCGAGCGCGGGATCGACCACGCGGTGCGCGAGATGCGCCTCGATATAGGCTTTCGAGCCGAGCAGGCCCTGCTCCTCGCCCGACCACAGCGCGAAGCGGATCGTGCGCCGCGGCCGGAAGCCGAGCTGCGAGAGGATCCGCGCGGCTTCCATCACCACCACGCTGCCCGCGCCGTTGTCGGTCGCGCCGTCGCCCGCGTACCAGCTGTCGAAGTGCGCGCCCGCCATCACGTAGCCGGCCTTGGCGTCGGTGCCGGGAATATCGGCGATGAGGTTGTCGCTGGTGGTGCGAGTGGTGTTGTAGGCGGCTTCGCTCGCCAGCTCGATCACCGGCGCGGGGCCGCTCTGGGCGAGGCGGACGAGCCGGCGGTAGTCTTCGGCGGCAAGCTCGAACGCGGGAACGCTCAGCGTCTGCCCGGGCTGAAAGGCATAGCCCTCGCCCTGGACGAGCATCCCGTCGCGGTAGCTGATCTTGATCGAGGCGAGCGCGCCTTCGGCCTTGAGGAAATCGCTTAGCTTCTTGGCGAAGACGCGGTTCTTGACCCCGCGCGCCACCGCATCGGGATCGTAGCTGGGCAGATCGTAGCTATCGAGCTTGCCGATCTCCGCATCGTCGAGCCGGTGGAAGAACGGCTTGTCGGGCTCGGCGGTGGCACCGGGCAAGCTCACCAGCACGATCTTGCCCGCGAGCTTGCCGCGCCAGGCGTCGAAGTTCTCAAGCTTGCTCATCAGCGCGACGACGACCGGGGCGCGCAGAGTCCCCCCCGTGGGCGGCGACCACGCGACGGGGATCGCGGTCATTTTGAGCGCGCGAGGCGAGACCATCGACGCGGAATACGAGCTCAGGTTCCACCCGAGCCCGAACTGCCACGGTTCCGAATGGACGTTCGCCAGATGCCACGCGGCATACTTGCCCTTCGCCCAGTCCTCGGCGCGGTAGAAATTGTCCGAATTGGTCAGCCGCGAGCCGATCCCGTCCATCAACTGCGACGCGATCGTCATGACTTGCGAACGGTTGAGTCCTTCATCGACGATCGCCGCAATCGCGCGGTCGCCGGATTCAGCATTGGGGGGTCCGGCATGCGCGGGCGCGGCAAGCAACGCCAGCGGCGCCGCGGCGCCGAGGAGGATTGTGCGGATCATAGTTGGTTCCTTCTTCGCTCGAGCTGTCGTCAGGCCCCATCGACGCGGAACAGCTCGCCGTCGCCGTCGATCACATAGAGGAAGCCGCTGCCGTCGCTGATAAAGCCGACCGGCGCTGAAATTGCACCGGCATTGGCGGCGAAATCCAAGCTGCGCACTTCGATGTCGGCGCTGGTCACCAGTGTGCCGCTCCGCAGCTTCGCCAAAGGCACCGCAAAGACCGTCCCGTTGCGATCGGAGAAGACGTACATATTCGCGAGGCTGCCGACGGCGCCAGCGTATGCCTGTCCGGCGACGACACCGGCACCCTGCCGCAGGCCGGTGCCGTGGGCATATTGCAGCGCCGGATCGGTAAGTCCGCCGGGCGGGTTGTTGGCGATCGCTTGGGTGCCTTCCTTGAACGGCCAGCCGAAATTCGCCGAGGTTCCCGGCAGCGTCAGACGATCGACTTCTTCGAACGCGGTCGCGCCGCGGTCGCCGAACAGCAGATCGCCCGAGACGACGCTGGCTCCGGTCGGCTGGTGCACCCCGCTGCCGACTTGCTGGACGATGAAATAGTTCGGGCTTGCGCCCGCAAATGGGTCGGGGTCGGGAGTTATTTTGACGAGCTTGCCAAGGAGGGTGCCAGAGCTCTGCGCGGCGTTCGACTGCGTGGTGCCGCTCCCATCAGTGATCGCGGCGTAAAGCGTCGTGCTGTCGGAATAAGCGAAAGCGACGGTGTTTTCGTCCGACGCGGTGGCAGGCGTGTTGAGCAGAATGCTGTTGCTGACCCAGGTCGCGGCGTTCTTAATTGCCCGATACATGATGATCCTGCCGTCCGCATATTGCAGCGCCATGATCACCGACGGGGTAGTGGCGTAAGTCGGGACGGCGATCGCCGACAATACTTTGGCTCCAGGGGAGGGTCCGAATCCCGAAAAAAGGTTACCTTGGGCGGAGATATTCCCGGTCGCCCCATCGACTTCGAATATGTCGCCGTTGCGTTGGACGACAATCAGCCGCCGCGTCCCCGGCACGACACTGGCTGCGACCGGATCGACGAACCCGGTCGAAATGCGCTGAACCGAAACGCCTTCCTTGCTGTTGGTGACGGTGATCGCGACACTTTGCGTGGTCGTGGCGCGGCCGTCGCTAGCCGCGATCGTCACCTGATAGACGTTGCTGGCATTGGCGTCGCCGGGCAGGTCGAAGTTGGGCGGGGCGGCGAAGCTCAGCGCGCCTGCCGCGCTGATCGCGAAGCGCGCGGCATCAGCGCCGCCCGCGATCGAAAAGCTCACCGCGTTGCCGTCGGCATCGGTGGCGGTCGCGGTATAGACTGTGCCTGCGGTGTTCTCGATCACCGATGCCGCACCGGCCGAACTGAACACCGGAGGCGAATTGGCGGTCCCGCCGCCGCCAACCGCGTTCCCCGCGCCGCCCCCGCTGCAAGCACCAACCGTCAACGCCGCGAGCGCGGCGACCCATTCCACTTTTCGCATGCGACCCCCGCGAAGTTTACCCGCGGGCAGGATAGGTCGAATTTCAAACCGTGCAAATAAAAGTCATCGCATGACATTCATTTTCTACAGTTTTCTGATCCGCGCGGTTCCTGGGCGAGCGCATTTGCCAAATCACAGGAACCCCACGTCGGTCCCCAACGCGCTGCCGACGTAGTTGCCGATGTTGGGCACCACGCTCGCCATGTCGGAGGCCGCAACGCCGAACCATTTGGCGAGCGTCGCGGCGTATTGATCGACCGCCATAGTCGGGATCAGGCGGCCCTGGCCGATATCATCGGGGCCGCCGTTGGCGAGCACCGGGTTGATCCCGTAATAGCGCCCGCCTTTGACCGCGCCGCCCAGCGCAAAGTGCATGCTGCCCCAGCCGTGGTCCGAGCCGTCGTTATTCGAAGTGAACGCCCGCCCGAAATCCGAGGCGGTGAAGCTGGTGACCTGGTTCGCCACGCCCAGCTCGACCGTGGTGTCGTAAAACGCGCGCAGCGCGTCGGCGATGTTGGTCATCAGCGTGGGATGGAGCGTGGGGATGCCGTCGTGGGTGTCGAAGCGCCCGGTCGAAACGAAGAACACCTGGCGCTTGGCGCCCAATTGGCTCGACACCGAGATCAGCCGCGCGACCTGCTGGAGTTGCGCGCCGAGGCTCGACTGCACATCGGCGGATGCGGGGAACGGCGTGGTCGTCGCGGGCGCCTGAGCGAGGCTGGCCGAAACGAGGTTGTAGAGATCGAGAGCGCGCGCGCCGACCCCGCCCAATGCATTCTGCATCAAGTGCGAGCCGCCGCCGCGCAGCAGCGACTGGAGCAGCAACCCGGCTTCCGTCGAGCCCTGGAGCGAATTGCGAGCGGCCAGCGCGATCGGCCCGGCGGTGGTCACCGAATATTGGACCGCGGCCTTGCCGGTGAGGAACACCGCGTTGCCCGAAATGTTGATGCAAGTCGTGGTCGCGGTGCCGTTGCCCGACTGGAGCAGATCGCCGATCCGCCCGCCCCAGCCCGACGAAGCGCCTTCGGGCGAGCTCGACTGCCAGTAGCTCTGCTGGTCGTTGTGGCTGAGCAGCTTGGGCGGCAGCGGGACGCTGTTCGCCTGGTACTGCGCCTTGGTCGTGGGCTGGACCAGCGGCCCGACGTTGAGCATCGCCGCCATCTTGTCCGCGTTCCAGATGGGCAGCAGCGGCGCGAGATTGGGCGCGAGCGCGTTGACCGCGCCGCCGCCGAGCGCGACGTTGGGGGTCAGCACCGTCCCGGCCAGCGCGGCTTGCGCATAAGCGACCGCGCTGCGTTGCTGCTGATAGACCGCGTAACGCGCCGAATCGTAAGGGACGAGCGTGTTGCCCCAGTCGTTGCCGCCGTACATGAACACGCACACCAGCGCCTTGTAGTCCGACGCGGTCGCCGCCGCGGCCTCGCCGATCGCGGCGAGGTTGAGCACGAACGGCGTCGCTGCGCCTGCGAGCGAGAGCGCGGTCGAGCGCTGAAGGAAGGCGCGGCGGGAAAGATCGTCGGTCATCGTCGCTCCTCCTTCA
>JBBRER010000075.1:0-11573 GCA_038202745.1 Sphingomonadales bacterium | reverse complement strand
CGTGCGGGCCGCGAGGCATGGAGGTGAAGCCCGACGACGAAAAACGCCTCGCCGCCGAAGCTCAGCGAAAAGTGCGAATCCGCCGGGTCGGCGCTGACCCTGCCGTCGTAGGGCTGGCCCAGCCACGCGTCCTTGTCCGCGAACGACTGGATGCGCTGCCACATCAGTTGCTCGAATTGCGCCTCGGCGAGATCGTAAGGCCCGTCGAAAGTGATCGCCAAGCTGCGCAGTCCGGTCGGCTCGCTGCGATATTCGGCCGCCCAGTCGAGCAGCTCGCGGTGGATGCGCAGATCGTCCCAGTTGCTGTCGAGCCGGTGGCAGCCGACGACTCTGAGCATCCCGGTGGCGAGCGCGGACTTTGCCCCGACGCACGGAAAATCGTGCGCGGCGATTGCATCCGACACGCCGGTTTCGGCGCGCGTCTGCGCGGTGTTGTCGTTGAACATGCGGAGAAATCCTTCGCCCGAACAACTCGGTGAGGCGGGACGGGTTCCCTCGTGACACCGCCGCGCGCGCCGCTTAACAGCGCGCTATGGCGGTGGTGACGTTCAAAGGCTTCGGCGGGGTGCGGCTCGAGGCCGAGGTGCGCGGTGACGAGCACGATCCCGCGATCCTGCTGGTCCACGGCGCGGGGCAGACCCGGCGGATGTGGGACAAGGTCGCCGACGGGCTGGTCCAGTCGGGGCGGCGCGTCGTCATGCTCGATCAGCGCGGTCACGGCGCGAGCGAATGGCCCACCGAAGGCCGTTACGATCTCGACGCGCATGCCGAAGACTTGCGCGCGGTGCTGGCGCAGATCGGATCGCGTCCGGTGGTCGTCGCGGCGACGCTGGGCGGATGGATCGCGACCGCCGCGCTGGCGACCGATGCGGGCAACCTCGCCGCCGGGCTAGTGCTGGTCGATATGCCCGTCCGCGCCGATCCCGCGCTTGCCGCCGAGATCGCCCAGCGGCTGGGCGGCGCGACCGGCGAATGGGACGAGCGGACGCTGGCCGCTATCGCCACCGGCGCGGTGCCCGGGCGGCTTGCCGCTGCCGCCCCCGAGCTCAAGCTCCCCACGCTGATCGTGCGCGGGGGCCTCTCGTGGATGGAGCGTTCGGCCGAAGCGCAGGCGTTCGACACCGCGCTGCCCAGCGGGGAAAGCGCCGAGGTTGCCGATGCGGATCTGCTCGTGGTCACCGACCGCACCGAGGCATTCCTCGGGCTGCTGCTCGACTTTCTCGAGCGCAAGCAGCCGCGCGCCGCGCCCGAGTTTCACGCCGGGTCGGATGCACGGACCTTGCGCGATGCGCTCGGCTGCTTTGCCACCGGGATCACCGTGGTCACCACGATCTGCCCCGACGGCACGCCGATCGGGCTCACCGCCAACAGCTTCACTTCGGTCTCGCTCGATCCGCCGCTGCTGCTGGTGTGCATCGCCAATACCGCGGGCAGCGCGCTGCTGCTGCGCGAGGCCGAGCACTTCGCGGTCAACGTCCTCCAGATCGGCCAGCAGCCCGCCTCGAACCGCTTTGCCGGCAAAGGCGAGGACCGTTTCGCGCTCACCGACTGGTCGCCTGGCGAAACCGGGGTGCCGCTGCTCGCTGGCTCTTTGGGTAGTTTCGAATGCAGGCGCGATGCGGTTCACGACGGCGGCGATCATTTCATCCTGATCGGCGAAGTCGTGCGCGCGCAGTTCGAGCCGCGCCGCGATCCGCTGCTTTACTTTCGCGGCAAGTACCGGAGGCTCCACTTCGCATGACCGAAAGCGGCGACATCGCCGAAATCCGCCGGGCGGTGCAGGCGCTGTGCGCCGAGTTTCCGGGCGAGTATTGGCGCGGCAAGGACCGTGAGCGGGAGTACCCCGGTGAGTTCGTCGACGCGCTTACCAAAGCGGGATTCCTCGCCGCGCTGATTCCGGACGAATACGGCGGATCGGGGCTCAAGCTCGACGCCGCGGCGGTGATCATGGAGGAAATTCAGGCCGCCGGGTGCAACGGCGCTTCGGCGCACGCGCAGATGTACATCATGAACACGCTGCTGCGGTACGGCAGCGAGGAGCAGAAGCGCGCTTACTTGCCGGGCATCGCTTCGGGCGAACTGCGCCTGCAGGCCTTCGGGGTGTCCGAGCCGGCCAGCGGCACCGACACGCTGAGCTTGCGCACGGTCGCGGTGCGCGATGGCGACGAATACGTCGTCAACGGCCAGAAGATCTGGACCAGCCGCGCCGAGCATTCAGACCTGATGCTGCTGCTCGCGCGCACGACGCCGCGCGAGGACGCGGCCAAGCGCACCGCCAAAAGAACTGAAGGACTGTCGATCTTCCTCGTCGACATGCGCGAAGCGCTCGGCAAGGGCATGAGCGTCAAGCCGATTCGCACGATGATGAACCATTCGACCACCGAGGTGTTCTTCGACGATCTGCGCATCCCTGCTTCCAGCCTGATCGGCGAGGAGGGGAAGGGCTTTCGCTACATCCTTTCGGGGATGAACGCCGAGCGCATCCTGATCGCGGCCGAATGCGTCGGCGACGCCAAGTGGTTCATCGCGCGCGCCACCGGCTACGCCAAGGAACGCGAGGTGTTCGGCCGCCCGATCGGGCAGAACCAGGGCGTCCAGTTCCCGATCGCGCGCTGTTATGCGCAAATGCGCGCGGCCGAGCTGATGGTCCACCACGCCGCCGGTGCGTATGACGCGGGCGGAAATCCGGGAGCCGAGGCGAACATGGCCAAGCTCCTCGCCAGCGAAGCGAGCTGGGCCGCGGCGGACATGTGCGTCCAGATCTTCGGCGGGTTCGGGTTCGCCGAGGAATACGACGTCGAGCGCAAGTTCCGCGAGGCGCGGCTCTACACGGTGGCGCCGATCAGCACCAATCTGATCCTCAGCTACCTTGCCGAGCACGTGCTCGGGCTGCCGCGCAGCTACTGAGACTTGCGGCCCGGCGGTCGGTCGTTTAATCGCCCGGTTAAACGAGCGCGCGGGAGCGGGAATGTCGGTTCTTTACGACGAAGGTCAACAGGCGATCCTCACCGAATCGCGCCGTGTGCTCGATGCGCGGATGGCCAAGGAGCGGCTGCTGGCGCTGCTCGAGAAGACGGGCGAGTGGGACCGGCCGTTCTGGGATACCGCGGTCGAGCAGGGGTGGACAGGGCTGGCGATCCCAGAGGCGCACGGCGGTCTCGGGCTCGGGTTGCTCGAACTGGGGCTGGTCGCGCAAGCGGCGGGCGCGGCGACATCGGGCGCGCCGTTCCTGACGCCCGGGTATGGCGTCGCGCAAGCATTGCTCGAAGGGACCGACGGTGCGGCACGTGAGGCGTGGCTCCCCAAGCTTGCGGCGAGCCAGATCACCGCTTGCGTTGCCTTCGCGGAAGGCAGCGCGCCGCTTCCGGCGCGCCCGACGGTTGCGTTCGCGGCCGGATCGCTGACCGGCGCCAAGCCCGCGGTGACCGGCGGCGCGGCGGCCGATCTGGCGCTCGTCTGGGCCCGGGAGGGCGATGCGCCGGTGCTGGTGCTTGCGGAACTGGCGGGGGTCTCCCGCACGCAGGTCAGCAGCTTCGACAACGCGCGGCTTTATGCCGATCTCATATTCGAGCGGACCCCCGCCGCGGTGCTGGCACACGGCGAGGCGGCGCGCTCGCTCGCACTCGACGTCATGGCGCGGATGGCGGTGGTCACCGCGCACGAGCAAGTCGGCGGGGCCGAGGCGCTGCTCCACATCGCGCGCGACTACGCGCTCACCCGCAAGGCGTTCGGCCAGCCGATCGGTGCGTTCCAGTCGATCAAGCACCGCATCGCCGAGCTTTACGGGCTGGTCGAGATCGCGCGCGCGAACTGCATCCACGCCGCCGCGCGGGAAGGCACGCCGGACTTCCTCATCGCCGCGGCCGACGCGCGGCTTTCGGCGACCGAAGCATACGACACCGCGGCGCGCGACTGCATCCAGATCCACGGCGGGATCGGGGTGACCTGGGAGCAGGCGCTCCATCTTCACATGCGACGCGCGCGAAGCCTCGCGGGCGAGGGCGGCAGCATGCTGTTCTGGGAAGACCTGCTGGTCGACCAACTGACAGGAGCCGCGGCATGAGCGATCTGGCCGCTTATCGCGCGACGGCCCGCACGTGGCTCGCAAGTATGGCGTCCAAGTACGGGCGCGAGGCGCGGCGCGGACTGGGGGTCGAGGACGACCTCGCGCTCGCGCGCAAGTATCAGGCGGCGAAGTACGACGCCGGGTACGCGGGGATAAACTGGCCGATCGAGATCGGCGGGCAAGGCCTCGGCCACCTCGAGAAGATCGCTTTCGATGCCGAGGAAATGCAGCTCGGAATGCCCGCCGGATACTTCGGCATCTCGCTCGGGATGCCCGTCCCGATCCTGATCCGGTTCGGCCAAGGCGCCGACGGCGAGCATCGCGAATGGGTCAAACAGCGCGTCGCCAAGGCACTGCGCGGCGAGGAAATCTGGTGCCAACTGTTTTCCGAGCCGTCGGGCGGATCGGACCTCGCCGCGCTGCGCACCCGCGCCGAAACCGACGGCAACGGGTGGAAGCTCAACGGCCAGAAAGTTTGGACGAGCTGGGCGCAGTATTGCGATTACGGCGTGATCGTCGCGCGCAGCGATCCCACCGTCGCCAAGCACAAGGGGCTTACCTACTTCTGGGTCGACATGAAGGCGCCCGGGGTCGAAGTCCGCCCGATCAAGCTCGCGGGCGGCGACAGCCACGTCAACGAAGTGTTCTTCGACGACGTCAAGCTGACCGACGATCAGCGCATGGGCGACGTCGGTGGTGGGTTCGGGATCGCGCTCGCGACGCTGATGATCGAACGCTACGTCGCCACCGACAGCGCCGGGTTCGGCCCCCACCTCGATCTGTTCGTCGAGCTGGCCAGGAACACCGAACTCAACGGCAAGCCCGCGATCGAGGACGGACGCATCCGTCAGGCGATCGCGCGCAACCACGCCATGCGCGCCGGGCTCGATTCGATCACCCGGCGCGCGCTGCTGATGATGGAGGCGGGGATGTCTCCCGGCCCCGAAGGGAGCTTGCAAAAGCTCGTCGCGGTGCGCAGCCGGCAGAAACTGTCCGAGCTGGCGATCGATCTGCAAGGCGCAGCCGGGCTCGCCTTCGATCCCCATGCGTTCGTCAAGGAGGACTGGACCGCGAGCTGGCTCAACGCGCCAACGGGGCGGATCGCGGGCGGATCGGACGAAGTGCTGCTCAACACGATTGCCGAAAAGGTGCTCGGGCTGCCGCAGGATCACCGCCCCGACAAAGGCGTGCCGTTCAACCAGATACCCGCGTGAGGATCAGTTAATGGCTTTCAAGACGCGCATAACCGAACTGCTCGAGATCGAACATCCGATCGTTCAGGGCGGAATGCAGTGGGTCGGCACCGCCGAACTGGCGAGCGCGGTTTCGAACGCGGGCGGGCTCGGCATCCTGACCGCGCTGACCCAGCCGAGCCCCGTTGCGCTAAGCGCCGAGATCGAGCGCTGCCGGGCGATGACCTCTAAGCCGTTCGGGGTCAACATCACCGTCTTCCCGACGATCAACGCCCCCGATTACAAAGCTTATGCCCAAGCCGCGCTCGACGGCGGGGTGCGGATCGTCGAGACCGCGGGCACCCCCGCGGTGCGCGAAATCTGGGAGCAGTTGAAGCCGCACGGCGTCATCATTCTCCACAAGTGCACCGCGGTCCGTCACGCGCTCTCGGCCGAGCGCAACGGCTGCGACGTGATCTCGATCGACGGCTTCGAATGCGCGGGACATCCGGGCGAGGACGACATTCCGGGGCTGATCCTGATCCCCGCCGCGGCCGACCAGGTGAAAATCCCCATACTGGCCTCGGGCGGGTTCGGCGACGGGCGCGGGCTCGCCGCGGCGCTCGCGCTCGGGGCGGACGGGATCAACATGGGCACGCGTTTTTGCGCGACCAAAGAGGCGCCGATCCATGACAACTTCAAGGCGGCGATGGTCGCGGGCGACGAGCGCGCGACCGACCTGATCTTCCGCACTTATCGCAACACCGCGCGCGTCGCGAAGAACGGGATTAGCCAAGCCGTGCGGGCGGCAGAGGCGGAGGGCAAGCCGTTCACCGAAGTCGCCGAGCTGGTCAAAGGCGTGCGCGGCCGCGAGGGGCTGCAGACCGGCGACACCGAGCGCGGCATCTGGAGCGCGGGGATGATCCAGGGGCTGATCCGCGACGTGCCGAGCTGCGTCGAACTGATCGGGCGGATCGTTGCGGATGCGGAAGAGATCGTGCGCGGGCGGCTCGACCGGATGGTCGCAGCCTAGTCGTCCTCGGCGGCGTCGCCGAGCATGCCTTCCTCGTCGTCGTCGTTCCGCTCGCCGCGGAAGGCGTCCATGTCGATACGGCCGCTCGATTCCATCTGGCGCATGTGATCGACGAGGTCTTGCGCGTCGTCGCTATCGTCGCCCGACGAAACCTTTTCGGTATCGCTCAGGCCGAACGGCGCGGTTGCCCGGTCGAGCGCCTCGTCGGCGACCGACTGTGCCTGAGTGTCCTCGTCGTCCTGCTCGCGGTTGACGGTTTCGGGTGCGAGGTCGTCGGGATTGCGGTCGATCATCGTAGCGAAGCTCCTTTCGCCTAGATACGCCGCACGGGGGCCGAGGTTCCCTTAGCTTTGAAGGCGCTCGATAATGATTGCCGGGGCCATCCCGCCGGCGGCGCACATCGTGATGAGGCCGTAACGCCCGCCCGAGCGCTCGAGCTCGTCGAGCGCGGTGCCGATCAGGATCGATCCGGTCGCGCCGATCGGATGGCCGAGCGCCATCGCGCCGCCGTTGATGTTGACCTTGTCGCGCGGCAGATCGAGGTCGCGGATGAACTTCTCGGCGACGACGGAGAACGCCTCGTTGATTTCCCACACGTCGATGTCGTCCTTGGTCAGCCCGGCCTTTTCGAGCACCTTTTTCGCCGCGGGGACGGGCGCGTTGAGCATCAGCGTCGGATCGTCGCCTTGGTTGGCGAACGCGACCACGCGGGCGCGCGGCTTGAGCTTGTGCTCGTCGGCATATTCCTTTGAGGTCAGCAGGATGGCCGCCGCGCCATCGACCACGCCCGACGAGTTCCCGGCGTGGTGGAAATGCTCGATTTTGAGGTCGGGATAGCGGCGGTTGATCTGTCCCCGAAAGGTCCTTCCGCCGATGTCGAAGTCCGCAACCCCGGCGAAACTCGGCTTGAGCGCGGCGAGGCCCTGGGCGGTGGTCTCGGGGCGGGGAAACTCCTCGCGGTCGAGCGCGACGCTGCCGTCGGGGTTCATCACCGGCACCACCGATTTGGCGAAGCGGTCTTCCTTGATCGCGCGCTCGGCGCGCTGCTGGCTGACCAGCGCGAGCGCGTCGAGCGCCTCACGGTCGATGCCTTCCATGCTCGCAATCGCGTCGCCGCACACCCCTTGGTGCGACTGCGGGTGGAGCGCGTCGAGCGCTTCGTGCCCCGAGCCCATCAGCCGCGGCGGCAGCCCGGCATTGGCTTGTTCGGCGCCGTAGGCCGCGGTGTAGCTCATCATCTCGGTCCCGCCCGCGATGACGCAATCTTCCATCCCCGACATCACGCTCGCCGCGGCGAAGTTGACCGAGCTGATCCCGCCGCCGCAGAAGCGGTCGAGCGTCGTCCCGCTGGCCTTGACCGAATAGCCTGCCGAAAGCGCGGCCATCCGCCCCAGATCGCCGCCCTGCTTGCCGTTCTGCGAGCTGGTCGACCAGACGATGTCGTCGACCGTCGCGGTGTCGAGGTGATTACGCTCCTTGATCGCGCCAAGCACCGTCGCGGCAAGGTGCTGGGGATGGAGGTGCGAGAGCGCGCCTTTGCCGGGCTTGCCGATCCCGCGCGGGGTGCGGACGGCGTCGATGATATAGGCTTCGGCCATGGGAACCTCCTGAAGGGGCGTTTAACCGCGCGATTAAGACGCTTGCAGAGGCGGTGCAAGCGCAAAGCATTGCAGTTGCACCGCGCGCCTGCCAAGCGGCGGCGATGAGCGACGACCAGCGTATCCTGAGCCTCAAAGGCGTTCACAACCTGCGCGACTATGGGGGTTACCCGACGAACGACGGTCGCCGGGTCAAGCGCGATCTGCTGTGGCGCTCGGGCCAGCACGGCGACGCGACCGACGCCGATCTGGCGGCCATCGATGCGCTCGGCCTCGCCACGATAATTGACTTGCGCGGGGTGAGCGAGCGCGAGGCCAAGCCGTGCCGCCGCGGCCCGCGCTTCGCGGGAGAGGTGCTCACCCACGACGGCGAGACCGCCGGGCTCCATGTCGAAGCCGCCGCCGGTTCGCCCACCGTCGCCGAGGCCCGCGCCGCGATGACCGCGCTCTACGCCGGGATCACGCGCCGCGCGCGGCTGCTGCCGATGCTGCGCCGTTATTTCGAAGCGCTCGACCGCAGCGAGGGGCCGAGCCTCGTCCACTGCGTCGCCGGCAAGGACCGCACCGGCTTCGCTGTCGCGCTGTTGCTGCTGGCGCTCGGAGTGAGCCGCGAGGACGTCATGGCGGACTATCTGCTGACCAACGTCGCGGGCAACATCGACCGCCGGATCGCGCAAGGCGGCGCCCAGATTCGCGCGCGTTACGGCGCGATCGAAGACGCCACGATCCGCGTGCTGATGGGGGTCGAGAAAGGCCATCTCGCGGCGGCGCTCGAGGCGGTCGATGCCTATCCGGGCGGCCTCGATGGCTACTTGCGCGAAGTGCTTGGCGTGGACGAGGCGGTGCGCGAACGGTTGCGGACGAAATATCTCGAGCTTTAGAGGAACCCCCGCAGCTCGCCCATGAACCGGTCGAACTGGTCGTGGTGGAGCCAGTGCCCGGCGTTCTCGAACTCGACCACGCGCGCTGTCGGCCAATGTTTCGCGCGGCCGTCCTTCTCGGGGTTCGAGGCCCACGAGTTGGCGCCGTAGAGCATCAGCACCGGACAGGTGATCGCTTCCCACAGCTCGACCTGCTGGGCCTGCGGTACATCGGCGAACGGCCAGACGTTGAGATAAGGGTCGAACTTCCAGCTCCAGGTGCCGTCTTCGTTGCGGCTCGCGCCGTGGATCGTCAGGTGGCGCGCCTGCTCGTCGGTGAGGAAGGCGTTCTCCTCCTTCATCCGCGCATAAGCGGCTTCGAGGGTCGGATAGCGCCGCGGCGTTCGCCCGGCGGCCTTGCGCTTGGCCTCGATCCAGCTGCGGAAGCGGTTGGCGAAGCCCACCGAATCGCGCTGATCTTGAACCTTGGGCGAGGGGCCGAGCCCCTCGATATTGACGAACTTGCGCACCCGATCGGGATAAAGCCCGGTGAACCGCGTCGCGATGTTGCCGCCCAATGAGTGCCCGACGATCGTCACCTGCTCGCGGCCGAGCGTCTCGACCAATTGTGTGAAATCATAAACGAAGTGGTTGGTCTCGTAATTGCCGTCGGGTGCCCAGGCGCTGTCGCCGTGACCGCGCAAGTCGGGCGCGATGACATGCCAGTCGAGCGCCAGTTCCCGCGCCACCCAGTCCCAGCTGCGGCAATGATCGCGCCCGCCGTGCTGGAGGATCAGCGGCGGCGCTTCGGGATTGCCCCAATCGACATAGTGCAGCCGCAGCCGCTGCGAGATGAAGCTGTTCGAGGTCGGGCCGGCGTCGATCATCCGCGCCGATTGCCTTATCGCGCGGCCGCGTCAATCCGCGAAATCAGAATTCCATTTCCAGCGCGATGCGCAATTGCCCGGCGGTGTCGTCGCGCGCCTTGCCTGCCGCGAACAGATAGCCGGCTTCGATGCCGAACCCTTCGTCCCCGTCGCCGCCGCCCAAAGGCACCCGGAACTTCGCAACCGGGCCGACGAAATGCTCCGCACGCGGCAGGAAGTTTTCGGCCGTGCCCAGCTCTCCGAAAGCCTGAACGCCGATCCGCACGCCCTTGGTCGCCGCGACGTCGGCTGAAGCGCCGTAGCCGAATTCGACCGGAGCGCCGGACACCAGCCGTTTTTCCGCGATCAGGTTCAGCCGCAAATCGATCGGTCCGTGCTTGCGCTGAATCAACAGCTTGGCCTCCAGCGCGTCGGGATTGCCGTTGAGGCCGAGCGAATATTCGCCGTAGGCCGCGAAATCGACGCCGCCCGTCCGGCCCAAATGGTAGATCGCTTCGACAGCAAGCTCCTTAGCACGCCGCGACAGTCCCGCCTCGCGGCCGAGCTTGGTGAACGCGGCGATTCGCAGGTTGGGGGCAATGGCGCGCCCGACTTCGAGCTTGAGCGCGTCGGCGCCGTCGGCGGCGCCGCCACCGAGCCGGCCGTAGATCGCCTCGAACTCCGTTTCGCCGGGCTCAACCGTAGCGCCATAGACTTCGTCGGCGAGTCCGGGCGCGGCGAGCGCAGGCATGGGCAGGGCGCAGGCGAGCGCAGTCGCGACGACGACGATTCTCATTATTTTCGGTGCCTCCAAGTAAGCTAATGCGAATGAGTCGCAACATTTAATGCGACTCGTTCGCAGTGACAAGGCAAATCCTCCTGTGCCGATATGATCGCGTGAAAACGGGCACCGGCACTCTGGCCTTTGCCACCGCAGAACCCTATTTGCGCCGAACGGAGGAACCATGACCACGCACACCACGCGCATGCTGATCGTCGGTTCGGGACCGGCTGGGCTGTCGGCAGCGATCTACGGCGCGCGCGCCGGGATGAAGCCGATCGTCGTTCAGGGGCTTCAGCCCGGGGGCCAGCTTACGATCACCACCGATGTCGAGAACTACCCGGGCTTTCGCGAGGTAATTCAGGGTCCGTGGTTGATGGAGGAAATGCAGGCTCAGGCCGAGCATGTCGGCACGCGGATGATCTGGGACACGGTGGTCGAGGTCGATCTGTCGGGCGCTCCGTTCCGCGCGATCGGCGACAGCGGCGACCTGTACGAGGGCGAAACGCTGGTAGTCGCCACAGGGGCGCAGGCGAAGTGGCTCGGCGCGCCGGGCGAGCAGGAATGGTCGGGCAAGGGCGTCTCGGCCTGCGCGACCTGCGACGGGTTTTTCTACCGCGGCAAGAAAGTGGTCGTGATCGGCGGCGGCAACACCGCGGTCGAAGAGGCGCTTTACCTGACCAACCATTCGCAGGACGTGACGCTGATCCACCGCCGCGACTCGCTGCGCGCCGAGCGCATCCTCCAGGACCGGCTGTTCGCGCACCCGCACATCAAGGTCATATGGAACAAGGCGGTCGAGCGCTTCGTCGGCGACGACGGCAAAGGGCTGACCGGGGTCGAGCTAAGCGACACCGTCACCGGGGCCACGTCGCGCGAACCCACGCAAGGCGCATTCGTTGCGATCGGCCACGCGCCCGCGACCGAGCTGTTCAAGGGCAAGCTGACGATGGACGTGAACGGGTACCTGATGGTCGAGCCGGGCACACCCAAGACCGAAATCCCCGGCGTTTTCGCCTGCGGCGACGTGATGGATCACATTTACCGTCAGGCGGTGACCGCGGCGGGCACGGGCTGCATGGCCGCGCTCGACGCCGAACGCTTTCTGGCGGAGCGCGAGTTCGAGGAAGCGCGGAGAGTGGCGGCGGAGTAATAAAATCCTCCCCGCACGGGGAGGGGGACCACCGAAGGTGGTGG
>JBBRER010000074.1:0-11740 GCA_038202745.1 Sphingomonadales bacterium | reverse complement strand
GGACGCGGTCGCGCTGCTCGACCGCGCGCTGCGCAGCGCCGAGGCGGCCGAGGCCGACTTGCCCAAAGGCTCGCCCGACTGGCTGCGCGCGCAGGACATCGCTTTCCAGGCGCGCGCCGCGATTGAACACGACAAGAAACGCAAGTAGCGCGCGTGGCCGCACACTTCAGACCCGTCACGATTGCGATCGTCGCCGCGGTGATGCTCGCCGGGTTCGCGGGCGGCTTCGCGGTCGAGCGCTGGCGCACCGGCGCCTCGGGCGATATCGGACCGGCGGTCCGCTCATATCTGCTCGCGCACCCCGAAGTCCTGCCCGAGGCGATGGACCGGCTGCGCCAGAACCAAACGCTGACCGCGCTGGCGGCGGCGGGCGACAACCTGAACGTGCCGTTTCCCGGCGCGGTTCTGGGCAATCCGCGAGGGCGCCGCGTCCTCGTCGAGTTCACCGACTACAACTGCACGTATTGCCGCCGCAGCGTCGCCGACGTCGCCGCGCTGATCGCCACCGATCCGCAGCTCAAAGTAGTGGTGCGCGAACTGCCGATCCTCGCCCCGAGCAGCGCGGTCGCGGCCAGGATGGCGCTCGCCGCCGCCGAGCAGGGCAAGTTCGCGCGCTTTCACGAAGCGATGTTCGCCGCCGGACACCCGGACCCGCGGACGATGGCCGCCGCCGCGCAGGCCGCCGGGCTCGACCTCGCGCGCGCAGCCAAAGTCGCGGCCGATCCCGCCACCGAAGCCGAACTCGCGCACAATCTCGATTACGCGCGGCAACTCGGGATCAACGGAACCCCGGCATGGATCACCGGCGGGCGGATGATCAGCGGCGCGATCGGGCGTGAGGCGCTGGCCCGCGCGGTCGCGGGCAAGCCCGACTGACGGTGCCTACTTCGAAAGGTTCGCGTACATCGAGTTGACTGGGCGCGCCATCACCCGGCGCAGCATCGGCTCGAAGAACTCGAGCGGCTCGGACGCATAGTCGGGATCGAACGCGTTCTGATCGTATTTCGCGCAAAATTCGGCGCAGGCCGCGAAGTGCGGACTGTCGCGGAACGCTTCGCGGATGTCGCGGTCCATGCCGAGGTAGTGGAAGTAGTAATAGCCCTGGAAGGCGCCGTGGTTCTGGCAGATCCAGTGGACTTCCTCGGACACGAACGGCTTGATCACCGAGGCCGCGACTTCGGGGTGGTTGTACGTCCCGAGCGTGTCGCCGATATCGTGGAGCAGCGCCATCACGACATAAGCCTCGTCGCGTCCGTCGCGGTGCGCGCGGGTCGCGCATTGCAGGCTGTGCTCGAGCCGATCGACCGGAAAGCCGCCGAAATCGCCGTCGAGCAGCCGTAAGTGCGTCAGCACGCGTTCGGGCAGGCCTTTGGCGAAATCGCCGTAATGACGCGCGATGATCGCCCAGTCCTCGGCGGTGCCGCCTTCCATCGCGGTGAACTCGGCGCGGTCGTGCGCCATTTCGGCGAGCTCGGCATCAGGCTGGGTGGTCAGGGCATTCATCGCGATTCTCCTTGCGAGTCACGATACCGCATTGCCGCCACACGAGCAAAACCTTCGCGCGGGAGCGAAAATTTCTGCTAGAGGGCGGCGCATGGCCGTGCTGCCGTTTCGACCGACCCCGTTCTTCGCGAACAAGAACCAGGCTTTCTGGCGGCTCCAGGCGGCGGGCTGGGGCGGGGCGATGATGCTGCGCGGAATGTCCTCGCTCGCCAACGCGCAGCCGCTGTCGTTCCTGGTGCTGGTGCTGATCGCGTCGATCACCGGGTTTTCGGTCTCGCTGATCCTGGCGGTGGTCTATCGCCACCTGATCGCGCGGCGCCCGCTGATCACTTGGGGGGTGACCGCGCTGCTCCTGCCATTCGCGGCGGCGCTTTATGCGTTCATCGACGCGTGGGTGGTCGGGCTCTACCGCCCCGACAGCGAAGTCGGCTTCACGCAGCTGTTCATCGGGGTGTTCTACCTCGATCTGACGCTGATCGGGGCGTGGTCGGCGCTTTACTACGCGATCAACTTCTTCCTCCAGATCGAGGAGCAGAACGACCAGCTGATCCGGCTCGAGAACCAGGCGACGCAGGCGCAGCTGGCGATGCTGCGCTACCAGCTCAACCCGCACTTCCTGTTCAACACATTGAATTCGATCTCGACGCTGGTGCTGCTGCGGCAGTCCGAGCCCGCCAACGCGATGCTCAGCCGGCTGTCCTCGTTCCTGCGCTATACGCTGATCAACCAGCCCACCGGGCGAGTGACGGTCGCGCAGGAAATCGAGACGCTCAAGCTCTACCTCGATATCGAACGGATGCGCTTCGAAGAGCGCCTGCGCACCGAATTTCGCATCGATCCAGCAACGCAAGCCGCGCTGCTGCCTTCGCTGCTGCTCCAGCCGCTGGTCGAAAACGCGATCAAATATGCGGTCGGCCCGCAGGAGACCGGCGCCGAAATCGTCATCGCGACACAGCTCGTCGGCCAGAACCTTCGCATCGTCGTCTCCGACACCGGGCCGGGATTGCCAAACGGCGCTGGCGACAACAGGCTCTCAGGCGTGACTTTCGACGGTGGGGAGCCCGTGTCGACCGGGGTCGGGCTTGCGAACATCCGCGACCGCCTGATGCAGGCTTACGGCGCCGAGCACCGTTTCGAGACGATGGAGCCGGCCGACGGCGGGTTCAGCGTGCTGATCGAGATTCCGTTCGAGGCCCGCGCGCTCGCGCAGCCGGCCGAAGCGCCCCGGCTCGTGGCGGCCGGCTGAAACGAAGAACCGCCCGCGCACTTCGCGCTGGGGCCCAAGGAAACCGCAAAGCCCATGACCATCCGCACCATTCTGGTCGACGACGAGAAGCTCGCCACGCAGGGGCTGATGCTGCGGCTCGAGAAGTTTCCCGACGTCGAAGTGATCGACACGTGCGCCAACGGCCGCGAAGCGATCCGCAAAATCAAGACCGAGAAGCCCGATCTGGTGTTCCTCGACATCCAGATGCCGGGCTTCGACGGGTTCAGCGTGGTCAAGGGGGTGATGGAGATCGAGCCCCCGCTGTTCGTCTTCGTCACCGCTTACGAGGAGCACGCGGTCCGCGCGTTCGAGGCCAACGCGATCAATTACCTGATGAAGCCGGTCGAGGAGGACAAGCTCGCCGACACGCTCGAGCGGGTCCGTGTCCGCCTCGCCGAGAAGCGCTCGGCCGAGGAAGCCGAAAAGCTCAAGATCGTGCTCGCCGAAGTCGCGCCCGACGCGATCGAAGCGATGCCCGACGAGGGCGAGAGCGCGGGGCGCTACGAACGGCTGATCAACATCAAGGACAAAGGCCAGATTTTCCGCGTCGATGTCGAGAGCATCGAGCGGATCGAGGCGGCGGGCGATTACATGGTGATCTACACCGCGGACAATTCGCTGATCCTGCGCGAAACGATGAAGGACCTCGAGCGCCGGCTCGATCCGCGGGTGTTCCAGCGCGTCCACAGGAGCTGGATCGTCAACCTCAACCAGGTGCGCCAGGTCAAACCGCACACCAACGGCGAATGCTTCCTCGTGCTCGATTCGGGCGCCGACGTGAAAGTCAGCCGCAGCTACCGCGACGTCGTCGCGCGGTTCGTGCATTGAACGCAGCGATGCGCTGGGCGCTCGAGGGGTTCAACCTCGACGCGTTCGTCGCGGCAACGCTAGCCGAGGACTTGGGCACCGGCGTCGCCGGAGGCGGGCGCGATGTCACCAGCGAGAGCGTGATTCCGGCAGGCGCGCGGTTCGCCGGCACGATGGACGCGCGCGAGGCGATCGTCGTCTCCGGGCTGCCGATTGCGGCAGCGTTCTTCGCCGCGCTCGATCCCAACATCGAGATAAAGCTTTTGGCGGTGGAGGGCGCGCGCGTCCCCGCCGGCTCCGATCTGATGCGGCTCACCGGCAACGCGCGCGCGTTGCTGACCGCCGAGCGCAGTGCGCTCAACACCGTCCAGCACTTGTCGGGGATCGCCACGCTGACGCGGCGCTATGTCGAGGCGATGGAGGGCAAGGCCACGCTGCTCGACACGCGCAAGACCATCCCCGGGCTCCGCCGCCTTGAAAAGTACGCGACGCGGATGGGCGGGGCGCAGAACCACCGGATGGGGCTGTGGGACGCGGCGATGATCAAGGACAACCATGTCGCGGTCGCGGGCGGGGTGGGCGAAGCGGTGCGCCGTGCGCGCGCCGCTGGCGTGGCGCAAGTGATCTGCGAAATCGACCGGATCGACCAGATCGAACCGGCGCTTGCCGCGGGGGCCAGCCACCTGCTGCTCGACAACATGACCCCCGCCGAGCTGGCCGAGGCCGTGGCGCTGGTTGCCGGACGAGTGCCGACCGAAGCTTCGGGCGGCGTGCGGCTCGATACGATCGGGAAAATCGCCGCCAGCGGGGTCGAATACGTCTCGGTCGGGCGGCTTACCCAAAGCGCGCCGGCCGCCGATATCGGGCTCGATTTTACCCCGCTGTGACCCGCGCGCCATTGCCGCTGGCCCGACGCGGCGGTATCGTCTGCAACGCGCTGCAAGAGGGGACGCCATGACACCCGCATCGATCACCCGTTTCAGCCAGCTGATGCTGACCTCGCTCGCGCTGGGTGCGGTCCAGATGGTACTTAATTTCGATGCACAGCGGCAGATTCTCGCGCGCAATCCGCAAACCGCGGGGCTGGGTGACGGATTCCTGATCGTCACGCTGGCGTTCGGCTTCGCGATTACGCTGCTGCTGTGGTTTTTGGTCGCCCGGCGGGCGAGCAACATCGCCAAATGGATACTTATAGCGCTCACCGCGCTCGGGCTGATCTGGCTTCCGGGGACGCTACGCAGCGCCAGCGCGAGCGGACCGCTGCCGTTGATCCTCGCGCTGGCGATCGTCGCGCTCCAGCTGAGCGCGATCGGGTTCCTGTTCCGCGCCGATGCGCGCGACTGGCTCGAAGGAAAAGCCCCGGTCGATCTGCAGGACTTCGATTAGCGTCGCTCCGCGAAAAACGCGCGTAGCAACGCCCCGGCTTCCGCCTCGCCGATACCGGAATAGACCTCGGGCCGGTGGAGGCACTGGGCCTGCTCGAACACCCGCGCGCCATGCTCGACCGCGCCGCCTTTGGCGTCGGGCGCGGCGTAATAAAGCCGCGCGATGCGCGCGTGCGCGATGGCCCCGGCGCACATCGCGCACGGCTCGAGTGTGACCCACAGCTCGCAGCCGTCGAGACGCTCGTTGCCCAGCACCTGCGCCGCCGCGCGGATCGCGAGGACTTCGGCATGCGCGGTCGGATCGGATAGGGCGCGCGGGGCGTTGTGCGCGGCGGCGACGATCCGGCCGTCCTTGACGACGACCGCGCCGACCGGCACTTCGCCAGCGGCCGCCGCCGCTCGGGCTTGCGCCAGCGCCTGCTGCATCGGGTCGGGAAGCGGCCAGCGGTTCATCGCGCCCGCGCTAGGGCGCGATACCTTGACCTTGCAAGGGGGTTTCGGTATGCGCGCGCCTTCCCGGCAACGGTGACCCCATTTTCAAGCGAGTAGCGCCATGTCCCGCATCTGCGAACTGACCGGCAAGAGCCGCCAGGTCGGCCACAACGTAAGCCACGCCAACAACAAGACCAAGCGCGTATTCCTGCCCAACCTGCAGAACGTCACGCTGATGAGCGAGAAGCTCGACCGCAGCTTCAAGTTCCGCGTCTCGACGCACGGGCTGCGTTCGGTCGAGCACAACGGCGGGCTCGACAACTGGCTGCTCAAGACGGCCGACGCCAAGCTTTCGGCGCGCGCGCTCAAAGTGAAGCGCGACCTGGCCAAAGCCGCCGCCTGACCTCGTACACCCGGACGGAAGCGCAAATTGGGCGCGGGTGCGATCCCGCGCGCCTTTTGCGTATCTGCGTGTCGCCGATTGACGCGCGCCGCGCGGTGCGGGCATGTTCGCGCCCGAGCAGGAGAGGAACCGCCCGTGACCATCCGTAACGCCATATCAGCCGTCGCCGCGATCGCGCTCGCAGGCGCGCCCGCCGCCGCGATCGCCAAGGACGAGCCCGCAAAAGTCCCCGCGGTCTACCAGGCGGTAGTCGCGTGCAAGACGCTGGGCGACGCCGCCGCGCGGCTCGCCTGCTACGACCGCGCGGTCGCGGCGATGGACAGCGCGCAACGCGGCAACGACCTCGTCGTCACCGACCGCGCCGCGATCCGCGAGGCGCGGCGCGGGCTGTTCGGATTCAGCCTGCCGAGCATTCGCCTGTTCGGCGGCGAAGAGGTCAAGGAGATCAGCTCGACGCTGACCGCGGTGCGTTCGGCAAACGATGGCTTGGCGGTTTTCGTGCTCGCCGATGGCGCCCGCTGGAAGCAGACCGAAGGTCGGCCCAGTTATGCCAAGGCGGGCGATCCGATCCGTATCCACGCCACCGCGCTCGGCGGATTCATGGCGAACATCAAAGGCGGGGCGGGTGTGCGGGTGATCCGTCTCCCCAACTGAACGAGCGATCAGTTGGAGGTGTTGGTCGACTTGTTGCTCATCGCGTCGATAGTGTCGCGGGCGTTCTGATTGCCCACGTTCCAAGCTTCCGCCCACTGGTGGTTGGTCCGGCAGCTGCGGACCTTCTTGACCAGCGAGCCGGTCTCGTCGTGCGCCTGGCAGCGGATGTAGTACGGATGGTTGCGCGCCAGGAGCGCGTTGTTGGCGCGGATTTCGGATGGAGACATCCGTTGCCCATCGGGTTCGGGGCCCAGATCGCCGAGACTTGCGACGGCGGTTGCATCGGTGGCCATCAGCGACAGTGCAAGCAAGAGCGACATGGTGCGTTTTTCCCTCGAACCGAAAGCGAGAGCCTTCGCTCTCTCGAACGCGGCGTTTATATCCGAATCGCTGAGCAAATTCAATAAGCGGGTTGGGGCCCGCCACGGTCGCGCCCACGGAGTTCAAGCCAGCGACTTGTCCGAAGCCTCGAAATACGCGGCGATCGCTTCACACTCGCGCGGCGAGAGATGCGGATTCCAGACATCGAGGATCAGCACCGACCGGCTGCGGTCGCTGTCGTTCCACGCTTCGTGCTCGATCGTGTCGTCGAACGCGAAGGCTTTGCCTTCCACCCATTCGCGCGTCTCGCCGCCGACACGGAATCCGCAGCGCGGGGGCGCGTCGAGCGCGAGGTGAACGATCGCGCGGGTGTTGGTGACCCCGGTGTGCGCGGGGATGCGCTTGCCCGCCCGCAGCATCGAGAAGAACGCGTTGGGCCCACGCCCCGGTATGCGCGCGAGCGGCAGCGCTTCGAGCAAGGCCGCGGTCTGCGGGCAGCGTTCGATCACCGCCGGGTTGGCGGCGCCATACTCCCACAAGAAGCATGCCGCCCAGTCGAGCGAACCGTCGAGCGCGCTCCAGTCGTTGGGCGGCGTGCCGTACTCCTGCCTGATGTACGGACGCAGCGCTTCGCCCGGGGCCGCGAGGAGGGCGTCGAGCTCGCTGCGGATCGCTCCGGCACCCGCTTCGAGCTCGGCGAACCAGGGGAAATGGCGCGCGTCGAAGAACTCGTCGGCGGGCAGGAACGGATAATAAAGCCCCGCGCACGCGTTGGCATAGACGTGCCGCCGCCCCGCCGCATGGTCGGCGAACGCCGCGATCCGGCGCGCTTGGGTCTCGCCCGCCCCGGCGCTGCTCGCAATCACGGCGTCGGCCACGGCGGCGAGGCGGGAACGCAGACCGTTCGAATAAAGCTCGCCCGCGGCGAGTTCCTCGGCCAGCGCGGGCGCGGTCTCGGGCAGCCGGGCGGCAAGCTGGCGCACCCCGTCCCACGCCAGCAGCGCGTCGCGTTCCTTGCCGGTGCGTTGCAGAAGCTGGGCCAGTCGCAGCTGTGCGACGAAATCGGTGCGGTCGAGCGCCAGCGCCGAATCGAGCGCGCCGCGCTCGCCCGCGTCGTCGCCGAGCAGACGGCAGGCATGCGCGAGGTTCTTCCACAGCGGACCCGCCGATGGGTCGGCCGCTGTCGCGCGGGCGAACGCGGTGAGCGCGCTCGCGGCGTCGCCCGCATCGAGCGCCGCCATCCCTTCGCGGTTGGCGGCGAGCGCGGCGGCGGGCGGCGGAGCGGGTTGCATCGCTCCCGCGAATAGGCGAGCGTCGATGCCTCGACAAGCCGCTGTTGCGGCACGTTGCGGCGCTGCCTAAGTGGGAGCGATGGCCGCCGTCCCGCCCTTCGACCTCGCCGATGCGCGCTGGCTCGGCCACCGCTATGTCGAGGACACGGGTGCGTTTCGTTTCGTTTACGTGCCGCGCGCCGATCACGCCGCGGTCCCGTTCCTGACCGACGATTGCCTCGGCGAACGCGCGGTCGCCCCCGACCTCGCCGCCGATGTCGTCCTGGCGCGGTGCAGCGACGGGCCGCTCCATTTCCTGTTCCATTCGGCGTTCTGCGGATCGACGCTGCTGACCCGCGCGCTAGATCGCCCCGGCATGGCGATGGGGCTAAGCGAGCCGGTGGTGCTCAACGATGTCACCGGATTCCGCAAGCGCGGGGCGCCCCCAGCGGCGGTGGCGCGGATGGCGCACGGCGCTCTGCGCCTGCTCGGACGGCCGTTCGCCCCCGACGAGGCGGTGGTGGTCAAGCCCTCTAACATCGCCAATGGCTTCATCGAGCTGTTCATGGCGCTTCAGCCGCAGGCGCAGGCCGTATTCCTTTACGCGCCGCTCGAGACGTTTCTGATTTCGGTCGCGCGCAAGGGGCTGGCGTGCCGGCTGTGGGTGCGCGAATTGGCCGAGAACTACTTGCGCGATGGGCTGTTCGCGCCGCTCGGGCTCGACGGCGAAGCGCTGTTCCGGCAGAGCGACCTGCAGATTGCGGCCAGCGGGTGGCTGGCGCAGCACCGGCTGATGGCGGGGCTGGTGGAAAAGCTCGGGTGCGGCCGCCTGCGTACGCTCGATGCCGATTTGATGACCGGCGATCCGCGCGCGGCTTTGGCCGCTGTTAGCGCGCATTATGGGCTGGTTATGGACGAGGCGGCGATTGAGGCGATCGTTACGGGGCCGGCCTTTACCCGCCATTCCAAGTCGGGCGCGGCGTTCACGCCCGAGGACCGGAGCCGCGAATATGCTGCCGCGCGTGCGGCATATGGTGAGGAAATCGACATCGTGCTGGCGTGGAGCGAAAAGCTCGCGGACGCGGCCGGGATCACGCTTGCCGCGCCCGCCCCGCTGCTTCAGTCCGAATAGCCGAAGCGTTCGATCCACGGGCTGAGGATCGGCATCACCGGTTCGAGCCAGCGCGCAAACGGACGCCACTGGCCCGAGCCGTCGTAGAGCCCTTTGCGCACTTGCGAGGCGCTGGCGGTCGCCACCCCGCGCGCCTTGGCGGTGCGATCGAATCGCCGCAGTTCTTCGCTCCAGGTGAGCCCGGCAAACTCGCAGATCGCGCGCGTGGTGGCGTCGAAGTCGCGGACCAGATCCCGGTAATCGATGTCGAGGACGGTCAGCGGCAGTCGCGCGCGCGCCTTCTCGATCAGCGTCATCAGCGCCGCATAATGCCGCGCGGTCCCCTCGATCGTGGTGAAGTCCATCGCCGCGTTGGTCAGCGCGAAGCTGGTGTGGAAGCAGCTCCACACGACATCGCGCGGATCGCGCCGCAGAAATATCACATGCGCGCCGGGAAACAGCCGCGCGATCAGCGGCAGGCGCGTGCCCTTGAGCGGGTCCATGTCGACGAAGCAATCGGGAAGCGGCGCCAGCCCAGCGGCGGCAACCTGATCCCAATAGGCTTGGCGGTACGACGCCAGGCCGTTGTCATCGAGCGATTGGAGCCTGGGCAGATCGGACGCCGGATCGGCGAGGAAGGCGAGGTCCGCGGCGCGCAGCGTGGCCCGCTCTTCGAGCGCGACGACCCCCGGTAGCGACGCCAGGATGTTCTCGAGCAGCGTGTTGCCCGAGCGCGGATAGCCGAGCACGAACACGTGCCGAGGCGCGCGCCCCCGGCCAGCGGGCTCGAAGCGTCCCCATGCCGATGGGTCGAGCGCATCTATCGCCGCGGCGATATCCTCGATCCAGCAACGATGCGGGCGGCGACCCGAAAAGTGGGGAGCATGAAGCGCGGCGAAGTCCGACTTCGATCTCGCGTAAGCGGAATGGGCGGCATCGGCATCGCCCAGCTTGGCGCAGGCGTCGCCGAGCACATTGAGCAACTGGACGCGCTCCGCATCGGGACGCGGACGGCGCGCCGCGAGAGGCTCGAGCAAGGCGCGCGCGCGCTCGGGCTCGCCCTCTTCGATCGCGATCGTCGCCAGCGCGGCGGCGGCGATGGCGTTGTCGGGGTCGGTGGCGAGCGCGGCGGCGGCGTGCTCGCGCGCCTCCTCGGCCAAACCCTCGCGCGCCCCGAGCGAAGCCAGCCCAGCGTGCGCGGCAGCGTCGCCGGGCCTGAGCGCGATCGCCTGCGCGTAACACTCGCGCGCCGCGGGCATCGAGCCGCCCGCGTGCATCACGAACGCACGCTCGAGCCAGGCTTCGGGGTAGTTCGCGTCGGCCGCCAGCGCCGCGTCGCACAGCCGGACGGCTTCACTCAGCCGCCCCGCCTCGCGCGCGAGACCGGCGAGTCCGACGAGGGCTTCGGGACCGTGCGGGCGCAGCGCCAGCGATTGGCGGAAGAATTCCTCGGCCCCCGTCGCGTCGCCCGAGACCGCGCGGTCCCACGCCAGCGTATTGAAATGGACCGCGCTGCGCTCGCCTCGGGCAAGCGCGGCGCGGGCCTGGCCAGCGGCGGCAACGTCGTGGGTCATTGCCGCAGGGTCAGCCCGCGAGGCGCGCCGATGTCAAGAACGCGACGCACAACGAAAAGGGGGCGGGCATCGCTGCCCGCCCCCTTTTTGTCTGTCCCGAACCGGTCCCGCTTAGAAGCGGATCCGCGCCGAAACGGCGTAACGGCGACCCAGCGCGTCGTAAGTCGACGGGTAGGTATTGCCGCTGTTGTAGGTCGATCCGCTGATGCCGGTCCCGACGTTCGGCGGATCCCTGTCGAGCAGGTTCTGCACCGCGGCGGTGAAGGTCAGGTGGTCGCCGACATTGAAGCGCAACGTCAGGTCGAAATAATCGGCCGACGGGATGCGCTGGAAGTCCACAGTCTGCCCGCTAAGCGCACCGCCTCCGGTCGCGGGCAAGGTGCCCTGGAACGCGGGACCGTTGCCGTTGGCGATGTCGTCCGGCTCTTGCCGCACCTTGTTGATATGGCGCCACAGCACCGAAAGATCGACATCGTCGATGGTGAAGGTGTTGCGCAGGCTCCACTGGTACTTCGGCTGGATCGATCCGGTGAACGAGCAGTTCGACGAATAGAAGCCGACGCATTCGCGGTTGAGTGCGCTTGGCGTCGCCTGGTACTTCGAATGGCGGGTGTAGTTGCCGTTGAAGTTGATCGCCCATTTCACGTCCGAGAAGCCCGGGAACGTGGTGTTGTAGTTGGCGACCACATCGACCCCGTCGGTATAGAGCTTGCCGAGGTTGCTGAGCGGAGCGAACAGGCCTTGAGTCGTGGCCGGATCGCCGTCGAGCCCGCCCGTGATCGGGTTGCGCCGGATTACGGTGCAGTCCGGATTGGTCGCGCTGGCGGCGCTAAGGCTGCCGAAGCACGCCGAGATCAGGTCACCCGTGGTCGAGGTGCCGATCACGTCCTTGACCTTGATGTTGTAGTAATCGACCGACAGCGAGAACCGCGGGAGGAACCGGGGCTGGAAGACGACGCCGGCAGTGTAGGTATCGGCCTTTTCCGGGCGCAGATTGAGATTGCCGCCCGAT
>JBBRER010000073.1:0-11772 GCA_038202745.1 Sphingomonadales bacterium | reverse complement strand
GGTGACGCTCAACCACCTCGAGGACAAGGCGCTGCTCGCGCTCCAGGGGCCTGAGGCCTTCGCCGCGCTTGAGCGCGTGGCGCAGGGCGAATATCCGCTGTCGGCGCTGACTTTCATGAAGGGCGGGCGTTTCACGCTCGGCGGGGTCGAAGCGTGGATCAGCCGTTCGGGTTACACCGGCGAGGACGGGTTCGAGATTTCGGTACCCGCCGAAGCCACGGCGCAGGTTGCCGAACTGCTTTGCGGGCAGGCAGAGGTGAAACCGATCGGACTCGGCGCGCGAGATTCGCTGCGGCTCGAGGCGGGGCTGCCGCTCTACGGGCATGACTTGTCGCCCGAGACCAAGCCGGTCGAAGCCGGGCTCAACTTCGCGATCAACAAGCGCCGGCGGGCGGAAGGCGGGTTCCTCGGGGCCGAGACGGTGCTCAAGGCGTTTGCCGAGGGCGCGGCGCGGAGGCGGGTCGGACTGCTGCTCGAAGGGCGGATGGCGGCGCGCGAAGGCGCCACGGTGCTGTCGGGCGGGCGCGAGGTCGGCAAAGTCACCTCGGGCGGGTTCTCGCCCACGCTCCAGCGCCCCATCGCGATGGCTTACGTCGATACCGAAGTGGACCCCGCTTCGACGCTCGAAGTCGACCAGCGCGGCAAGCGGATCGTCGCCGCAATCACTCCGCTGCCGTTCGTCCCGCACCGCTACTTCCGAGGAGCCTGAACCATGCCCCGCTATTTCACCCAGGACCACGAATGGATCGACGTCGACGGCGACACCGGGACGGTCGGGATCACCGACTATGCGCAAGGCCAGCTTGGTGACATCACGTATGTCGATCTCCCCGCCGCCGGGACCGAACTGAAAAAAGGCGACGCGCCCTGCGTGGTCGACAGCGTCAAGGCCGCGAGCGATGTTTACGCGCCGGTGTCGGGCGCGGTGACCGAAGCCAACGACGCGCTCGGCGATGCGCCCGAGCTGGTCAACACCGATCCGGAGAGCGGCGGCTGGCTGTTTCGCCTGACGCTGGCGGATGCGGGCGAACTCGATGGGTTGATGGATGAAGCGGGTTACAAGGCGTATGTCGATGGGCTGTGAAATCCTCCCCCAGCAGGGAAGAGGGACCGCGGCGCCGCAGGCGTCGGGGTGGAGGGGCACGCGCGGTACCCCCGACCTCTCGTTGTCGGGATTACTCGCCTGTGCCCCTCCACCAGCTACGCTGGTCCCCCTCCCCGTGCCGGGGAGGATTTAGAGTGCGCTACCTCCCTCTCACTTCCTCCGACCGCACCGAGATGCTCGGCGTAATCGGCGCGGACTCGATCGATGCGCTGTTCGCCGATGTCCCCTCCGATGCGCGCCTTTCGAGCACGATCGCGGGCCTGCCCAACCACGCCAGCGAAATGGCGGTAGAACGCCACATGGGCGCGCTCGCGGCGAAGAACCTCAGCGCGGGCAGCGCGCCATTCTTCATCGGCGCGGGGGCTTATCGCCACCACGTTCCCGCGAGCGTCGATCACCTGATCCAGCGCGGCGAGTTCCTCACCGCCTACACGCCGTACCAGCCCGAGATCGCGCAAGGCACGCTCCAGGTGCTGTTCGAGTTCCAGACGCAGGTCGCGCGGCTGTATGGGACGGACGTCGCCAACGCCTCGATGTACGACGGCTCGACCGCGGCGTGGGAAGCGGTGGCGATGGCCGGGCGGATCACCAAGCGCGGCCGTGCGGTGCTCTCCGACGGGCTCCACCCGCACTACGCCGCGACGATCGCGACGATGGCCAAGTTCACCGGCGACACGATCGATCACCGGGCGCCCAAGCTCGTCGCCGAAGCCGATCCGGCGGGGGTGATCGCGGCGATTGACGATGCGACATCGTGCGTTGTCGTCCAGTATCCCGATATTCTCGGGCGCATCCCCGATCTGGCGGCGATTGCCCAAGCCGCGCACGCCAAGGGCGTCCTGCTGATCGCGGTGGTGACCGAGCCCGTTGCGCTCGGGCTGCTCGAAGCGCCGGGCAACTTGGGGGCGGACATCGTCGTGGGCGAAGGGCAGGCGATCGGGGTCGGGCTGAACTTCGGCGGGCCGTATCTCGGGCTGTTCGGGTGCCGTGAGAAGTTCGTCCGCCAGATGCCGGGGCGGCTGTGCGGCGAGACCGTCGATGCGACAGGCAAGCGCGGTTTCGTGCTGACGCTGTCGACCCGCGAGCAGCATATTCGGCGCGAGAGGGCGACGAGCAATATCTGCACCAATTCCGGGCTTTGTGCATTGGCTTTCAGCATTCACATGACCTTGCTCGGAGGCGAAGGGCTGGCGCGGATGGCGCGCGCCAGCCACGCCAGCGCGCGGCAGACTGCCGCGGCGCTGAGCAAGGTTCCGGGGGTGCGTGTGCTCAACGCAGTCTACTTCAACGAGTTCACCCTGATCCTGCCGCGCGACGCGCGCGATGTGGTGCGCGAACTCGCCGATCGTCAGGTGCTGGGTGGCGTGTCGCTGGGGCGGCTCTATCCGGACGCGCGCGAGCTGGCGAACGGGCTGCTCGTGACCGCCACCGAAACCACTACCGAGGCGGAGATCGCAGCGTTCGCCGAAGCCCTGACGGAGGTGCTGGCATGACCGTCCTCAATGCCTCCGGCTGGCGCCCCGAAATGGGCCCCGCCCAGCATCCTGCTCACGAAACCGCGCCGCGCGAGACCGCGAGCGGCGACCGCGGGCTGATGCTCGAAGAGCCGCTGATTTTCGAACTCGCCGCGCCCGGCGGGACCGGCGTCGATTTCGAGGACCTTGCGCTTGCTCCGCTGCCAGCACTGGGCGCGCATCTCCGCGCCGCTCCGCTCGCCCTACCCGGGCTGAGCGAGCCCGAGACCGTCCGCCACTACACCCGGCTCAGCCGCCAGAATTACGCCATCGATCTCGGGCCGTTCCCGCTCGGCAGCTGCACGATGAAGCACAACCCGCGGCTCAACGAAAAAGTTGCGCGGATGCCGGGGTTCGCGGACATTCACCCGCTCCAGCCGCAGCAGACGGTGACGGGCGCGCTCGAGACGATCAACGAGCTGGCGCATTGGCTGATCGCGCTGACGGGCATGCACGGCGTGGCGATGACGCCCAAGGCGGGCGCGCACGGCGAACTGTGCGGGCTGTTGTGCATCCGCGCCGCGCTCGAAGCGCGCGGCGATCCGCGCGCCGTGGTCCTGGTCCCTGAAAGCGCGCACGGGACCAATCCCGCGACCGCCGCGTTCGCCGGCTACCGGGTCGAGAACATTCCCGCGACCGCCGACGGCCGCGTCGATCTCGCAGCGCTCGAAGCCCGGCTCGGGCCCGACGTCGCCGCGGTGATGATCACCAATCCCAACACCTGCGGGCTGTTCGAGCGCGAGATGAAGACGATTTCCGACGCGGTCCATGCCGCGGGCGGATTCGTCTATTGCGACGGCGCGAACTTCAACGCGATTGTCGGAAAAGTGCGCCCCGGCGACCTCGGGGTCGATGCGATGCACATCAACCTCCACAAGACCTTCTCGACCCCGCACGGCGGCGGCGGGCCGGGCTCTGGGCCGGTGGTGCTGTCGGAAGCGCTCGCGCCTTACGGCCCGCTGCCCTGGACTGCGCGCTATGCCGACGGGTCCGTCCGTTTGATCGAGGAAGAGGACGCGGCGAGCGAAATGCCGACCAGCTTCGGGCGGATGGCCGCGTTCCACGGCCAGATGGGGATGTTCACCCGCGCGCTGACCTACATCCTCAGTCACGGCGCCGACGGCCTGCGCCAGATCGCCGAGGATGCCGTGCTCAATGCCAACTACGTGCTGCGCAGCCTGGAGGGCGTGCTCGACGCGCCGTTCGCGGGCGCTGGCCCGTGCATGCACGAAGCGCTGTTCAGCGACGACGACTTGCCCGAGGGGTTCTCCACGCTCGATATCGCCAAAGGGCTGATCGACGAAGGCTTCCATCCGATGACGGTCTATTTCCCGCTCGTCGTCCACGGGGCGATGTTGGTCGAACCGACCGAGACCGAGAGCAAGGCTGGGCTGGACCGGTTGATCGGATCGCTCAAGAGCCTGGCGATGCGCGCCAAAGCGGGCGACGAGGCGCTCAAGACCGCGCCGCACTTCGCGCCGCGCCGCCGGCTCGACGAAACGCTTGCGGCGCGCAAGCCCGTGCTGGTGTGGCGCGGCGATAGTGCCGGGGAGGGCAAGTAGATGGACAAAAGCTGGCTTCAGACGCTGCTGCCGTTGGTGGTGATCGGCGTGGTGTTCGCGTTTCGCTTCCGTGGGCTCAAGAATGCGCGCGCGGTAAATCCCCCGCGGATGTGGATTGCGCCCGCCATCGTGACCGTGGCGATCGGCTTCGCGCTCGTCGCGATGCCCCCGGCGCCGCTGGGCTGGGCGGCGTTCGTCAGCGGCGTGGTGCTCGGCGCGCTGGTCGGTTGGCAGCGCGCGCGGATGGTCCACCTCGAGCGCGATCCCGCCACGGGCAAGGTCATGGTCCGCCAGACTCCCGCGGGGCTGATCCTGCTGATCGGGATCGTCGCCGCGCGGCGGCTGATCGCGCCAAGCGGCGCGCGCACCGGCGGCGCCGCGATGACCGGCACCGCGCTCATCGTCACCGACGGGTTCATGGGTTTCGCCCTCGGCATGATGCTCGCCAACCGCTTCGAGCTGTGGCGCCGCGCGCGCACCGCGCCGATGCAGACGACGGCGTTCGAGTAGTGTGGCCCGCGCTGTTCGCGGCGACCAATGCGGTCGCGCTGGCGGGCTGGGCGATCCTGATCCTCGCGCCGCGCCGCCCGGCGCTGCTGAGCGCGGTCCTCTATCTGGGGGTCGCGCTGCTGTGCCTGGCTTACGCCGGCATCTTCATCGCGCTGATCGGCGGCTTGGTCGATCCCGTTCGCGTTGCCGGAGCGGCGCCCGCCAACCTTCGCGACTATTCGATCCCCGGCATCCGCGCGCTGTTCCAGAGCGCCGGCGGGATTGTCTTGGGGTGGACGCACTACCTCGCGTTCGATCTGTTCACCGGGCTGTGGATCGCGCGCGATGCCGATCACAAGGATTTCGGCCGCTTGGCGCAAGCCGCGGTGCTGTTGCTGACGCTCCTCGCCGGCCCGCTCGGGCTGCTCGTCTGGCTGGCGGTGCGCGAGCGCCGCGCGCGCTCTCTCAATCCGCGCCGTTAGATCAATCTACCGCGGCGGGAGAAGCGGGAACCGCGCGGCGGAACAGCACGTGCTCGCGCCACGCGATGATCCCGCCCGCCGCGATGATCAGCGGCGCGCCTAGCCAAGTCCATCCGCTCGGCACGTCGCCCCATATCGTGAAGCCGTAAAGCGTCGCCCACCCAAGTGCGGTGTAATCCATCACGATCACGCTCGCGACCTGGCCGAAACGCAGCGCGGCGGTGAGCAGGAGCTGGCCGGCGCATCCGAGCACACCGAGCGCGCCAAGCAGCGCCCATTGCCGCGCGTCGTGCGCGCCGGCAACGAACGGCAGCAGCGCGGCGAGGAACGGCGAGGATAGCGCGGCGAACCAGAACACGATGCTCAGTGGCTCGTCGGTACGGGTGAGATCGCGCACCTGGATGCTGATCAGCGCGACCATCACCCCCGCGCCGATCCCGACGAACGCACCGAACGGGGGGATGTGGCGGCTGTCGGGGCCCGCGATGACCAGCACCCCCGCGAACCCCAGCAGCACCGCCAGCCAGCGGATCGGGCCGACGCGTTCCTTAAGTAAAAACGCGGAGAAGATCACCGCGAAAATCGGCGTGGTGAACCCCAGCGTGGTCGATTCGGCGAGCGGGAGCAGAACCGGGGCGCCGAAGGTGAAGCACATCCCCACGGTGCCCATCAGCGCACGGCGGAAGTGGACCGGGAGCCGCGCAGTGCGCAGCCGCACGATCTCGCCGCGCCAGACGAGCCAGCCGAGCAGCACTGGGACGGTCGTCACTTGCCGCCAGAACAGGATCTCGCCGAACGCCACGCCGGTGCCCGCGGTGTACTTGACCAGCATCGTCAGACTCGCCAGCACCGCCGCCGCGCAAAGCCGCAGCCCCATGGCCAGGAACGGGCGGTTGGTGGCGGTCATGCCCGCGCTCTAGCCGCGCCGACGGAGGTGACAAGGACGATGGATTCCGATTGGCTGACGTCCGACTGGGTGCGCTGGTTTCTGCTCCCAGGCCTTGCCTGCGCGGGGCTGGCGCTGGCCGCGTGGTTCGGCGACCGCCGGCGAATGCGCCGCGCCGCGCCCGACGCGGTCGGTTCATGCCGTGGACGAGCGTGTTCTTTTTCGCGTTCCTGGCGGCGGCGGCGCTGCTGCTGGCGCTGGCCTTCGGAGGATGGCGCGGGCGCTAGTCGATCAAAAGTGCAAGACCACTCGCGCTGTCAGCCGCAAATCGCGAAAGCTGGCGCGCGTCGTCGATGGGACGATCGCGGGCGTCACATCGACGGCGGGGTTGAGCGTGGTCCCGTTGATCACGATCGGCGGCGCGCTCCGCGAGGTGCCGGGGCAGGTTCCGGCAACCGCGCTGCCGCTGCCCCCCGCACAGCGGCTTGCCAAGGCAAAGGTGTGCGAGCCGAAATCGGTGTAGCGCCCGTCGAGCCCGATCCCGATGTGGCGCGACAGCTTGACTTCGCCGCCCGCGCCCGCGGTCCAGCCCTTGAAACTGCGCCGCTCCGTTGAGGTGAGGACGACCGGGCCGATCGTCGGTGACACGAAGGTGGGGGGGCCCGGTCCCGCGCCCGCGGGCGTGATGAAGCTGTCTACACCGGTCAGACGCACCCGCGTACCCGCCAGTCCGCCGCTGACATAAACCATGCTGTGCGCGCCAACCGCGGTCCCGAGCCGCGCGCGCACCGACCAATCGTACGACATCCGCGCGCTGCGCGAGATGGTGCCGTTGCTGCCGGGCGAAAGGATCGTGATCGGGAGGGTGACGGAATTCGTATAGCCCGCAAAATCGCGCGCGCCGTGGAAATCGGCTTCGAGCCCGAGGATCACCCGGCCGGTTTGCCATTGTCCGCCGACCAGGCCGCCATAGATCAACTTCGTCTCGGTCTTGCTGCCGTCGCTTGGCAGTGCGGTGCTCGGAATGACGACGATGCCCCGTCCGGGCACGAAGATATTGCTGAGTTGGGGAGCAAAATCGGTGCCGCTCGCGCGCAATCGGCCCGATGCGGCGCCCGCTTCGGCCCCGACATAGATGCCCGACCAGTCGTCGTCATCGGCATAGGCTGCCGACGACAAGCTCAGCAAAGCAGCCCCGACCGGCCCAGAAATCCAACGAACCATTGCAATCCTCCCTGTCCAGTCCCGCGCACCGCGGCCTGACGCTAGCCCGTTCTAGCCGCCCGTTGAAGTTAACCGGCGCGATCCTCGCCTTCGGGCGTTACCGCCAGCAAGAGCCAGAATGATAACGAGATCGGGTGCTGCGCGAGCCTATCGGTTTCGGGAGGTTGACATTGGCTTTCCGCGTGGAATCGGCAACTTGCGCAACTCGACACCTTATGAGAGGCTCCCGGCGGCAGGAGAGGTATCCGATGTGGTCCCGGATCAGCGCTTGCGCGGAAGACGTGCTCGCGGCGGAGAGCATCCAGGAGGCCGCCCGGCGCTTTTTCGCGGCGATGGCGCCGCTGGGCGCTTCCTATCTCCAAGCCCGCGTCTATCGCCGTCCGGTGGCGCCACTGACCGCGGAACGGCACCTTGCCGCCGGCGGGATCGTGGCCCGGATCGCCCCGACGACGTGGAACATGGACAGCGATGCGTGCCGGTATGTCTGCCTCGATTGCAACCCTTTGCTCACGCCGATCAGGGAAAGCTGGACGCGCTACAGCTTCGGCGACTTTGCCCCGCACGACGATCGGCGCTTCGGCCTGTATTGGGATGCGATGTCTGAAGCAGGGATCGCCGAGGCGCTGTGCGCCACGTCTTATGGCGAAGGCGGCAAGATCGCATCGCTTCACCTAGGCTTCGCGCACCGCCAGATCGAGCAAGAGGATGTTGCGGCGGCCCAGTTGTCAGGCTTGATCCTCACCGAGCGGTTGATGCCTGGTCGAACCGCCCACAACGCACACGGCCATCCGGCTGACCGATCGCGAACGCGACAGCCTCGGGTTCGTGGCCGAGGGCAAGACCGATTGGGAGATATCGGTAATTTTTGGCATATCGGAAGCGACTGCCCGCTTCCATGTCGATAATGGCCGCAGAAAGCTCGGCGCAGTAACGCGGGCGCACGCTGTCGCGCGGCTTCTGGCCTTGCGGCTAATCTAACGCCGCAGGCTTCATTCGGCCACCGTAGCGGGCGGATATCGGTTACAAACAGGCTTCGAGGTAGGCCTGGTCGAACCCGAACTGGCGCGCTTTCTCGAGCGTGTAGGGGCGCAAGCCCGAGGTGCGGAACTCGCCGATGATCTTGCCGTCGTCGCTCTCGTCGAGATACTCGAACTTGAACAGTTCCTGCGTGACGATGACCTCGCCCTCCATCCCCACCACCTCGGTGATGTTGGTCGTGCGGCGCGATCCGTCGCGCAGGCGCTGGACCTGGACGATCATATCGACCGACTCCGCGATCTGGCGGCTGATCGCTTCCTTGGGGATCTTGATGTCGCCCATCAGGATCATGTTTTCCATGCGTCCCAGACACTCGCGCGGGCTGTTGGCGTGGAGCGTGCACATCGACCCATCGTGACCGGTGTTCATTGCGGCGAGCAAGTCGAACGCTTCGGCGCCGCGGATTTCGCCCAGGATAATCCGGTCGGGACGCATGCGAAGCGCATTCTTGACGAGATCGCCGATGGTGATCGCGCCCTGTCCTTCGAGGTTGGGCGGGCGCGTTTCGAGCGGGAGCCAGTGGGGCTGCTGGAGGCGAAGTTCGGCGGCGTCCTCGATCGTCAGTACGCGCTCGCCCGGATCGATCATCTTCGACAGCGCATTGAGCATCGTCGTCTTGCCCGAGCCGGTGCCGCCCGAGATGACCACGTTCATCCGGCACGCGCCCGCGATCTTGAGCGCGGTCGCCATCTTGTCCGACATGCTGCCGAAGTCGCGGAGCATGTCGATCGTGATCGGCTTTTCGGAGAACTTGCGGATCGAGATCGCTGTGCCGCGCAGGCTCAGCGGCGGGACGATGACGTTGACGCGGCTGCCGTCCTTGAGCCGGGCATCGGCGAGCGGCGTGGTTTGATCGACCCGGCGGCCAACCTGGTTGACGATCCGCTGGGCGATCTGGAACAAGTGCTGTTCGTCGCGGAAACGGATCGGGGCAATCATCAGCTTGCCCTTCTTCTCAACGTAAGTCTGGTCGGGGCCGTTGACCATGATGTCCGAGATGTCGGGATCGTTGAGCAGCTCTTCGAGCGGGCCGAAGCCGAGCAGCTCGTCGATCAGCACCTTTTCGAGCGCGAACTGCTCGCGCCGGTTGAGCGTGATCTTGAGCTCGGCGAGCACCTCCATGATGATCGGGCGGAACTCTTCGGACAGCTCGTCTTTGGTCAGCGTCGCCGCGGCTTCGGGATCGACACGCTCGAGCAGGCGCGGAAGCACCTGCTCCTTGATCTTGTGGACCGAGGCTTCGAAGCCTTCGGCGTTATAGCTGTGATCGTGGACGCCGTTCGAGCGATCGGCGAGGCGGGTCATTGCGTCGGCTTTGAGCGGGGCCGCGTCGATCGCGTCTTCGCCCGGGATCGGCGGGAACTGCCCGCCGCCCGGAGGAGGTCCGCCGAAGGCTTGATTCTGGGTCTTGGCCGGAGCTTCGAACCCGCCCTTCATCGGACGCGCGACGCCAAAGCTCGGGCGCGCTCCGGGGGCCATCGCGCCCACACCGTTCTTCCGCCCGAATGCGCTCATCGTATCCGATCCCGCGAGGTCATGTCCGTGCCGCCCCACCGCAGCAGCACTGTAATTGAACAATAAGGTTGAGAATTCGCTAACCGAGATGCCCGGACGGGTGGCTTGCCGGACCGCCGGCGGCTAAAGCGGCGTCGCTAAATTGGGGAAGCAACAATGCGCGAACGGGCGTTCAGGCAAGTCGATGTGTTCACCCAGGTGCCGCTGATGGGCAACCCCGTCGCGGTCGTGCTCGACGCCGAAGGGCTCGACGCGCGCACGATGCAGGCGTTCGCGGCGTGGACCAACTTGTCCGAGACGACATTCGTAACGCCGCCGAGCGTGCCCGGTGCCGATTACCGCGTGCGCATTTTCACCCCGCGCTCCGAACTGCCGTTTGCCGGTCATCCGACGCTGGGGACTGCGTTCGCGGTGCTCGAAGCCGGGCTGGCCACGCCCGCGAACGGCCGGCTAATGCAGGATTGCGCGGTCGGGCCGGTCGAGCTCAGCGTCGCGGACGACTGGCGGCGCGATGGACTGTCGTTCAAGCTGCCGCGCCATGTGCTAACCCCCGCGCCGGGCGGCGGCGAAGCGGCAGCGTGGATCGGTGCGGAGATCGCCGGCAGCGCGGCCGCGGTCGACGTCGGCCCGGTGTGGCATGTCGCGCAGGTGGCGGACGCCGCCGCGCTCGAAGCGCTGACCCCCGATCTTCCCCGGCTCGCTCGCTACACGGGCGAACATCGGCTGACGGGGAGCACACTCTATGCGGTGCGCCCCGATGGCGGCCTGATCGTGCGCAGCTTCGCGCCCGGCGACGGGGTGCCCGAGGATCCGGTGTGCGGGAGCGGCAACGGCGCGGTTGCGGCATATCGGCTGGAGCTCGGGCAAGTCGCGGCGGGCGACGAATACCTCGCGAGCCAGGGCCGGCAAGTGGGCCGCGACGGGCGAGTGAAGGTGCGGATTCAGGGCGACGACATCCACGTCGGTGGGGCGTGTGTCACGGGCATCGCCGGGATGGTGCGGCTGTGAGGCTCAGCGGCAGGCGTAGATGATATCGACTTTGACGATCGCGCGGGGTTCGTAAGTCAGGCCGCGCCAGACTGGCCGGCACGAAGCCGCGAGGTAGTCCGCGATCATCTCGATCCGGCCATCGCTGCCGGGCAGATCGTAAACCGCAGGCTGGATGACCACCGAGGGCCGCGCCGCCAAGATGCGCGCCAGTTCGGTCTTGGTATGCAGATGGCTGACGTCGGTTTCGAGCCGGTTGGTGAGGTGCTCGGGAAACACCAGCGGCGAGATGATCGGGCTGTGCGTCGCCGGATAGAGCAGCAGCGGGCCGTGCAGGATCAGCAGCGGCCGGTCCCCGCGATAACGTTCGATCGTTTCCCACATCGCGTTGTAGGAATTGAGCGAGGCGCGGTGATCGGCGAAGTCGAAGGTATAGCCCAGGATCGAAGCGACGATAACGTTGGCCGCGAGCAGCACGGCGCCGATGAGCGGACGGGTCAACCCGAGCGCGGCGAGCGGAGTCAGCGGAACCAGCAGCGGCAACGCATAGTGCGAAAAGAAGTTCGGCATCGCGATGAAGCCGAGCAGCGCCACCGTCAGCCAGCCGAGCATCAGCGCACGGTACGGACGCAACGCGTCGGAGCGTTGGTGCAGCACCAGCCCGATCGCAGCGGTGAACGCGAACACCGCGGTCAGCCGGAAGATCGCCCAGATGTTGTGCTCGATCGCGGGGAGGCCGATGCCCTGGCGGCGCAAATTGCTCGCGACCATCGCGTTCCACCACTGGGGCCACCAGCCGTGCGCGAAGTACCAAGCGCCGATCGCCAGCGTTGGCAGCGCGGCAATGGCAATCGCCGCCGCCGCGGTCGCCGCCAGCGATCTGGACGGCATGCCCAGCCGGTGCAGCCGCCATAGCCCGGCGAGCCCGAAGAACACGCCCTCGAACAGCGTGGTCTGCTTGATCGTCAGC
>JBBRER010000072.1:0-11773 GCA_038202745.1 Sphingomonadales bacterium | reverse complement strand
GGCGAGACCGCGACCTATGCCGCGCATCCAGAGCGTCACCAATATCTGGTCGCGCCGGTCGGGCGGGTGCGGGTCAACGGCCACGAAGCGCAACCGCGCGACGGCGTGGCGATCACCGGCGAGGACACGATCGTCGTCGAGGCGATCGACGATGCCGAAGTCGTGCTGGTGGACTCGCGCTAAGCGATTTTGAAACCCGCCCAAAAACCCGTTCGTCCTGAGCTTGTCGAAGGACTGCTCTTTTCTTCGTGCGGTTGCGCTCGACAAAGTCAAGGACAGTGCTTCGACAAGCTCAGCATGAACGGAGTTGAGAGGGTGCGCTAAGCCGCCGCGGCGCGCGGGAGGCGCGCCTGCGCGCCGGCGAGGCGCTGCATCAGCTTGAGATCCTGCTCGCGCAGCTGCATCGCGGCGTCGGCCCAGACATCGACGATGTCGCGCAGTTCGGCGAGCTCGAGCGGCGCGGCGCGGCGCATCGCGCGCTTCGACCCGACTATCCCCGGGTGCTTGCGGCTCGAGGCGAGCATGAACTGGCGCACCGCGGCCTCGCCCTCGCCCGGCTCGGCGAGGTAGTGGACGATCCCGAGATCGTGGAGATGCTCGGCCGTCCAGGTCTCGTTCGAGAGGATCAGCCGGTCGGCAAGCGCGGTGCCGAGCTTGCGCGAGAGGATCGCATGCGCACCCATCCCCGGAAACAAGCCGAACATGATCTCGGGCAGCCCGAACGTCGCGGTGCGCTCGGCGATAATGACGTCGAACGACAGCAGCGCCTCGAACCCGCCGCCGAGCGCCTGTCCCTCCACCAGTCCCACCGTGAGGATCGGCAGATCGAGCGTGCAAATGTTGCGGTGAAGAATCTCGACGCACGCGTAACCGTAATTCGCCAGCGCGGCACGGTCGCCCGCGCGGATCAGATCGGCAAACAGCGCCAGATCGCCGCCGAAGCAGAACACGCCCGGCGCGCGGCTGCCGAGGATAAGGTAGCGTAGCGGGACTTTACCCGGGCCGAAGCTGGCCGCGATCAGCCGCTGCCACTCGTTGAAATCGCTCAGCATCGGCGGGGTGAAGCTGGGGCGTGCAGCGGGGCGCATGTAAGTCCACAGCGCTTCGGCATCCTCGTCATAGAGCACGTCGAGTTCGGACAGCGCAAACAGCCGGTCGGGGATCGCTAGTCGCAGTTCGGCGTCGTGGAGCAGCCGCGCCGCTTCCCCACCGAACATCAGCGGCGCTTCCGCCGCTTCGCCCTCGCTTGCCGAAAGATCGCTCGAAAGACGATCCATAAACCCCTCGCTTTGCAACCCGGTTCCGGTTTCGCCCAGACCGTGCACCACGGAATCTAGGCGAGCGGGGACTCCCAATGCAAAGGATTTCTTAAGGATACGCGACGAGCCGCGTCCCGTTTCAAGTCATTCGCTGCGCCGCGCCAGCAACACCGTCGCCAGCGCGAGCGTGGTCAGCCCCACCGCCGCCATCGGCCAGACGTGCGCCAGAACCTCCCAAACCGTAACGTCCTTGAGAAAAATGCCGTGGCTGACGATCAGCATGTGGCTCAGCGGATCGACGCGCGAGACCGCCTGGAGCCAGCCCGGCATGCCATCGACCGGGCTCGCGTAGCCCGACAGCAGCATCATCGGCACGATCACCAGAAACCCGCCGAGAAAGGCCTGCTGTTGATTTTGGGCCACACTCGAAATCGACAGCCCGATGCCCGTGATCGCCAGGCTGAACGCGGCGATGGCGAGCACCATCAGCGCGAACGAGCCGTGAAAGGGCACGTCCGAGACGAGCGGGATCACGATCACATAAAGCGTCGCGTTGAACAGCCCGACGCACAGCGCCGGCACGGTTTTGCCAAGCAGTATTTCCCACGGCCGCAGCGGCAGCGCCATCAGCTCGTCGAACGTCCCGAACTCGCGCTCGCGCGCCAGCGCCTGGACCGAGACCGAAAGCACGATCACCGTGGTGATCAGCGTGATCATCCCGGGCAGCGTGAACCAGCGATATCCGAGATTGGGGTTGTACCAGTGCCGCGCGATCACTTCGGGCTCGGGGTGCGCCTTGCGCGGGCGCAAGTCCTTACCCAGATCGAGCGCGATCTCGCCGATGTAGCCGGTGACGATCTGCGCGGCGTTGATCCGCCGCCCGTCGAGCAGCACACCGATCTCGCCGGTCTCCTCGCGCGCGACGACCTGGCTCAGATCGGGCGGGAGGATCACCCCGCCGAGCACTTCGCGCCGCTCGATCGCCCTACCCAGCGCGGCTTCGCTGGGGTAGAACGCGAGCTTGCGGATATTGCGGCTTCCGCCGAGCGCCGCGAGAAACTGTTCGGAGACCACCCCGGTGTCGCGGTTGACCACGCCGAGATCGATGTTGCGCACCTCGAGCGTGGTGGCAAAGCCGAACAGGATTAGCTGGACGATCGGCGAGATCACCAGCGTGGTCAGCACCCGGCGGTCGAGGAGCACGACCTTGAGTTCCTTGCCCGCCATCGCGGCGACGCGGCGCAGCCAGCCCGACATCATGCGATCGTCCGGCGGATCGCGCGGGTGACGCGCAAGTAGAAAAACCCGCCGAACGCGAACAGGATCAGGATGTTGGGGATGAACAGCGGCCAGATGTCGCCGACGAGGAACACGCTCTGGAGCGGCGGGATAAGGTACCGCGCGGGGACGATGTACGTCAGCCACTGGACCCAGCGCGGCATCGAATCGATCTCGAACAGAAACCCCGAAAGCAGCAGCGAGGGCAGGAAGCCCGAGAGCAGCGCGAATTGGGTCGAGACGAACTGGTTCTTGGTCCCCGCCGAGATCAGCAGCCCTTGCCCGAGCACGGCGGCAAGAAACGCGGAGGAAATCAGGAACAGCGCGAGGATCGAGCCGCGAAACGGCAGACCGTAGCCCCACACCGCGACCGCGACGCAAATCATCGTCGAGGCGAGCCCGAGCAAATAATAAGGCGCGAGCTTGTTGAGCACGAGCGAAGGGATCGAGAGCGGCGTCGCGAGCAGCCCTTCCATCGTCCCGCGTTCGTACTCGCGGGCCATGATCAGCGCGGTCAGCAGGCTCCCGATCATCGCCATGACGATCCCGATCGCCCCAGGCACGAGCTGATAGCGGCTTTCGAGCGCCGGGTTGTAAGTGAAGCGCGGGTTGATCACGACGACGGGTTCGACCGGAACGTCAAGCTCGGCCGCCTCGCCCTCGACCCACGACTTGAGCGCGCCGCGCAAGTGCGCCTGGAGGAAGGTCGCGGTGTTGACCTGGCTGCCGTCGGTAATCAGCTGGACGTCGAGCGGACGGCGCACCCCGAGCCCGCCCTCGAAGCCGTCGGGAATGACGATGATCCCGCGTAAGGTCCCTTCGCGCAGGTGCGGCGCGAAATGTTCGACGCTGTCGCCCTCGACGATCGAGAAGTAGGCGTTGCGCGACAGATTGGCGACGAGCTCGCGCGAGAAGCGGGTGTGGTCCTGATCGACGATCCCGGTGCGCGTGGCGTGAACGTCGAGGCTGACCGCGCTGCCGAACAGGAACATCAGGATCAGCGGCATCAGAACGACCAGCCCGAACGTCGACGGGTCTTTCCACACTTGCGCCCATTCCTTGGCGCGGATCGCGGCGGCGCGGCGCAGCGCGAGCGGATCGCGCCAACTCATCCGGCGGCCTCGCCGATAAACCCGGCGCGCTGCGCCTCGATCAGCGCGACAAACGCTTCCTCGAGCGTTGCCGCCTTGCGCCCGCGGATGGCATTTGCGCGCAGCTCGCGCGGGGTGCCCTGCGCAATCGCTTCGGCCTGGTTGATCAGCAGCAGCCGGTCGCAGTTCTCCGCCTCGTCCATGAAGTGCGTGGTCACCAACACCGCCGCGCCGCGCGCGGCGATCGCGTTGATATGGTGCCAGAACTCGCGGCGGATCAGCGGATCGACGCCAGACGTCGGCTCGTCGAGGAACAGCACCGGCGGGGTGTGGAGCACCGCCGCGGCGAGCGACAGCCGCTGCTTGATCCCGAGCGGGAGCAGCCCAGTCGCCATCGCCCAATATGGCTCCAGGCCGAGCGCGCCGAGCACGCGCTCGATCGCCGCGCGCGCGTCGCCGCCGACCAGCCCGTACGCGCCCGCGACGAACCGCAAGTTCGCCGCCACCGTCAGGTCGCCGTAAAGCGAGAACTTCTGCGGCATGTAGCCCAGCGTCTGGCGTGCCGCGGCGCGCGCGGTCACCAGGTCGCGCCCGGCCACGGTCCCGCGCCCGCCGCTGGGCGCGGTCAACCCGCAGAGCATGCGGAATGTGGTCGATTTGCCCGCGCCATTGGGGCCGAGCAGCCCGAAAATCTCGCCCGCGCGGACGACGAAGCTGACGTCGTTGGCCGCGGTGAACGTGCCGTACCGCTTGGTCAGACCGATCGCCGCGATCGGCGGCGGCGTATCGTCCGCCGCGCGCAGCGGGAACGCGGCGGCAAGCTCGCTCGGCGGAAGGCGAGCGCCGTCGTCGAGCGTCGCGGCGAACCCGTCCTCGGCGCTGGGCGCGACGGGCGACCATTCTCCGCCCGCGATCCCGCCCGGCCGCGACACCGCGCGCAAGGCGTCGCCGACGATCCCGGCGGTCACCACATCGCCGCGCTCAAGGACGTCTTGGAGCGCATCGCGCTGCACCCCGGCGCCGAGCGGTCGGGCAAAGACCCGCCCCGCGGCGCGATCCGCGAGGCCTTGGGGCGCTCCGGCGTAACGCACGCGGCCTTCGTGGAGCAGAAGGATTTCGTCGCAGCGCTCAGCATCCTCGAGGATGCTCGTGGTCCACACCACGCTGCTCTGCGGCCCCGCAAGCTCGCGTGCGAGCTGCCAGATTTCGCGACGCGATACCGGATCGACCCCGACCGACGGCTCGTCGAGCAGCAACAGCGGCGGCCCCGCAACAACCGCGCAGGCCAGCGCGAGCTTCTGCCGCATCCCGCCCGAGAGCCTGCCCGCGCTACGGTCCTTGAACGCGGCGAGCCCGGTCAGATCGTAAAGCCGCGCCATCCGCTCGGGATCGTCCGCGGGCTCGACGCCGCGCAGCCGCGCGTAGAGTTCAAGGTTCTGGCGCACCGAGAGCTCGGCGTAGAGCGCGCCGGCTTGCGGCATGTAACCGATCTGCGCGCGGTCGAGCTTGGTCACCGGATCGCCGAGAACTGTCACAGTCCCTGCGTCGGCCTCCACCAGCCCCGCGAGGATACGCAGTAGCGTCGTCTTGCCCCCGGCGTCAGGTCCGACCAGCCCGAGGAAGCGCCCCGACGCAAGCGTGAACGAGACATCGTTGAGCGCGAGAATTCCCGTCGCGCCGCGGCGCGCACCGGCAAAGCGTTTCGAAACGCCCGCGAGTTCGATGAGCGGCGCGGCGGCCACTCGCGGTTAACGTCCGGAAACGGGAACGAGCACGCTCACCGGCTGGCCCTGCCGCAGCTCGCCTTTGGGATCGTCGACGGTCAGCCGCACGCGGTAAACCAGATCGGCGCGCAGTTGCTCGGTCTGCACGGTCTTGGGGGTGAACTCGGCGACCGGCGAGATGAAGCCGACCGTCGCCGGCCATTGCCTGTCGCTGCCATCGACGCGCACTATGACCCGCAGCCCGGGGTGAATCTTCGGCAGATCGGGCTCGGCGACATAAGCGCGCACGCGCACCGGCTGCGTTAACGCGAGCGTCAGCACGGTCTCGCCCGCGCCGACCACGGCACCGCTTTCACGCGCGCGGGTCAGCACCTGCCCGGGCGCGGGGGCTTTCATCTCGGCGTCGGTGAGGTCGGTCTGGACCGCGCGCTTTTCGGCCAGAACCGCCTCGCGCGTCGCGGCGGTGGCGGCGCGATCTTCGGGACGCACACCCTCGCCCACCAGCGACAGCGCGGCGCGCGCGCTTTCGACCCGTGCGCTGGCGGTGTCGACCCCCGCTTGCGCGGTCTGGACTTCGGCGCGGCTGATGAACCCGCGACCGACCAGCGCCTGGCGGCGGTCGAGCTGGCGGCGGCTTTCAACGAGCGCCGCTTGCGCTGCCGCCAGCGCCGCCTCCGCTTCGGCGCGCTCTTGCGGGCGGCTGCCGTTGACATCGCGCGCGACTCCGGCCGAAGCCGCGGCTAGCCGGGCGTCGGCGCTGGCGAGCTTGTCCTGCAGGGGCTGCGGATCGAGCCGCGCGAGCACTTGTCCGGGCGCTACCCGGTCGCCTTCGTCAACGAGCAACGCAGCGATGCGTCCCGGAACGCGGAAGCCCAACTGAACCTCGCGGATTTCGACATTGCCGTAAAGGGTGAGCTGGTCGCTCGGCTTTGCCCCCCACCAGCCGAGTGCGCGCCCGGCGAAGAACGCCGCGACGATCACCGCCGCAACGACCAGCGCGATCCGCAAGCGGCGCGAATTTACGGCAACCTCGCCCTGCGTCGCCATCTTGCCTCCCCGACCGGGATCTGCGCCCGGCTCGGCGACAGGGATATCGGTTGCGCTCGCGCGGTCAAGCGCGCCCACCCATCGATCCCCGAAGTCAGCCGATCCCCAGCCGGTCGAGCGAACGTTCGAGCATCAGCAGTTGCCACAGCTGGCGCGAATTGTCGGCGCGTCCGGCGATGTGCACGTCCGCCAGCGCGCTCAACCTCGCAGCGTCGAACCAGCCGGTGCGCGCCAACGTCCCGCCCGTCGCAACGCCGCGCGCCGCTTCCGCCAGCGGTCCGCGCAGCCACTGCGCGATCGGGGTGACGAAGCCCTGCTTGGGACGGTAGAGCACATCGTCGGGCAAATAGCGGCGCATCGCCTTCTTCATCAGCCATTTGCCCTGCCCGCGCTTCAGCCGCAGCGCTTCGGGCAGCGCCGCGGCGAATTCGACGAGGCGGTGATCGAGCAGCGGCTCGCGCGCCTCGAGGCCGACGGCCATGCTGGTGCGATCGACCTTGGTGAGGATGTCGCCGGGCAGCCAGAACTTGAGATCGGCGTATTGCGCGCGGTCGATCCCCGAACGCGCGGGCGCGGCGCACATCGTTGCGACGAAGGGTTGTTCCGCCCGGTAATCGCCACGCAGACGCCGGAACTCGGCCGAATAAAGCGGATCGCGCTGTTCGGGTGCGGAGATCGCGAGCGCGCGCGCGTATGCCGCCTCGCTCGATCCAGCGAGCGCGAGCAGTGTCGCTTTGGCGCGAAGCGGGCGCGGCGCCCAATCGGCTTTGGGATAGACCGCGCCGAGCGAGCCGAACACCGCGCCGCGCAGGCTTTCGGGCAACGCGCCGCGCACGCGGTCTTCGCCGTGCTGGAAACGGTGGCGGCGATACCCTGCGAACGCTTCGTCCGCGCCGTCGCCTGACAGCGCCACGGTCACGCTCTCGCGCGCGAGTTGGCACACCCGCCAGGTGGGCAGCGCGGAGGCGTCGGCGAACGGCTCGTCGAACATCGCGGCGAGCGCGTCGATCTCGCCGAAGTCGTCGGGCGAGACGGTGCGCGCGCGGTGGTCGGTCGAGAAGCGCTGCGCGACCGCGCTGGCGTAGTGGCTCTCGTCGAGCGCGGCGACGTCGAAGCCGATGCTGCACGTTTGCACCGGCGATGCGCTGGCTTCGGCCATCAATGCGACAACGCTCGACGAATCGACCCCGCCCGAAAGGAACGCGCCCAACGGCACGTCGGCGGTCATCCGCGAGGTCACCGCCTGGCGCAGCAGGTGGAGCAGCTCAGCCTCGAGATCGGCGGCGCGGCCGCGGCGGCGCTCGGCGAACGAGACGTCCCACCATTTGACTGGCGCGGGCATCGGCGCATCGTGGCGGAGCAGCAGCGAGTGCCCGGCGGGAAGCTTCTCGACCCCGCGCAGGATCGAGCGATGGTCGGGGACATAGCCCCAGGTCATGTAGTCCTCGACCGCCAGCGGATCGGCCTCGCGCCGCAGCAGCGGGTGCGCGAGCAGCCCTTTGAGCTCCGACGCGAACGCCAGGCTGCCGTCGCTCAACCGCGCGTGGAACAGCGGCTTCACCCCGAGCCGGTCGCGCGCGAGGAACAGCGTTTTGGCCACAAGGTCGTAGATCGCGAATGCGAACATGCCGTGGAGGCGCGGCAGGCAATCGGCCCCCCAGCATTGCCACGCCGCGAGGATCACCTCGCCGTCGCCGTCGGTGCGGAATTCCGCCCCCAGCGCTTTGAGTTCCTCACGCAGCTCGCGGTAATTGTAGATCTCGCCGTTGAAGACGAGCATCGCGCGCCCGTCGGCCGATGCCATCGGCTGCGGCGAGCCCACCAGATCGATGATCGCGAGGCGGCGGAAGCCGAGCCCGACCCCGGGCGCTGTCCACACCCCGGCGCCATCGGGCCCGCGGTGAACCAGCGCGTCGCACATCCGCTCGACCCGCACCGGATCAACCGGCTTGAGCGTCCCGAGATGAAAAATGCCCGCGATCCCGCACATTAGAGCCGCCTAGCGGAGGGTGGCCACGCGGTCCATCCACTCCGCCACCGGACCGGCGGAACCCTCGAACGCGCGTATCGCTGCTTGTGCAGGCGCTCCGGGCGCATCTTCGGCCGAGACTATCAGCATCAGCGTCGGACGCTCGCGGAGCAGCAACCGGTTGGCGATGTTGGCGAGCTTGAGCCGGGTGTTGCTGCCCGAGATCAGCGTTCCGGTGCGATAGTAAGTGACCGCGACGCGGTGCAGATTGCCGCGGGTGCGCAGCACATCGCCGTGCGCCTCGGCGAAGGTCGGGCCGACGCCTTCCCAGGTCCACGCGCCGCCGGCGGGGGCCGCGCCTTCGCCGAACCCGCCCGCCTCGCCGCCCTCGCGTTGCGCGGAATAGAACGCGAAAAATACATCGACCGCGCGCCCGGAGCCATCGACGTAGCGCCCGAGCAGGCGATGATCGGCGCCGTTTGCGCGTGGTTCCCACCACACGCGCGGCGTGTAATCGGCGCGCTGCCAGCCGGGAACTTGGGGCAGGAACAGTTGCCGCGGCACCGGCGCGGTCAGGCGGTCGCTGGCCACGGCCCAAGCCTTGGCGGTGCCCACCGCGACGAGCAGCAAGGCAAACGTCGCCGCCGGTGCGATCCGACGCGCCGCCAGCCGCGTGAGCACCGGCGATGCCGTGATCGCCGGCGCGTCGATCATCGGATCGTCGCTCGCCCGGTCGAAAAACCGCCACGAAACCACGAGCACCGCGGCGATCACCGCGGCGAAGAAAATCCACCCGTAGACGATGTGGTCGAACCCGCCCGCGGCCTCGATGCCGAGCGACTGCGCGAGATAGATCGTGCCCCATGCGCGCACGCCGTTGGCGAGCACTGGCGCGAAAATCGCCAGCGCCATGAACGCCGCGCGGCGGCGCCATGATACGAAACAGACGTTCGCCGCCAGCGCACCGAACGCAACCATCGCGATCAGGAACTTGACCCCCGAGCACGCCTCGGCGACCTCGAACAGCCCGGCAGGGGTCTGGATGAACACACCCTCGATAGCCGCCGGGACACCGCTCAGATGTGTCAACGCGATCGCCAGCCTGGCGGTGACGAGTTGCAGCGCGGGGACAAGTTCGTCGCCGAACGGAACGAGAAAGGCGAAATAGGCAAGCGGAAACGCCAATCCTGCCGCGGCGCGTGGACCAAGCAGGAGAACCGCGCTCGCCGGGAGCAGCGCCACCGCCCCGGTCTGGCGCAGGAGGTCGAGCCCCGCGGAAGCCCCCAGCAGCCACACCAGCGCCGCGCCTGCGACCGCGAGCATGCCGGGCGCCCAGCCTTGGGGCTCGAGCTTGGCCAGCTCGACGCGGCGCAGCCACACCAGCCACGCGATGATCGGGGGGACGAGCAGGATGTGCGTGTAGGTCGAACTGTTCCACCACTGTCCCGCCATCCGCGCCCAGTCGGGAGCGAACGCGGCGATCAGCAGCGCCCAGGCCAGCGTCAGCCGCGCCAGCGCCACGCGCCACGCCGGGCTCAGCGTGGCCCGCGCCGAGCGCGCCAGCGCGAGCTCAGGCGGCATCGCGGGTCTCGTTCGGCGCGACCCGGCCGAGCAGTTCGGGAAGGAGCGCGAGCGCGGCGGGCCAGCTCATTCGCTCGACCACGAACTTGCGCGCCTCGACGCTCATCGACCAGCCCCGGCGCGGCTGCGAGAGCAGATCGATCACGCGCTGGGCGAGCGCTTCGTCGCTGTCGGCGACCGCGAAATGGCGGCCGGGCTCGGCCGGAATGCCGGTCGCGGCGGCGCTGGTCAGGATGACCGGCAAAGCCATCGCCATCGCCTCGAGCACTTTGTTCTGGACACCGCGCGCGATTTCGAGCGGGATCAGCGCGGCGTCGGCGCCGATCAGGTAGGGGCGCACGTCGTCGACGCCGCCCCACACCCGGCATCCATCGACGCCGTCGAGCGCGCGCAGCTCGGCGGGCGGATCGCGCCCGACGACGTGGAAGCTTGCCTCGGGCAGGACCTTGCGGACCAGCGGCATGATTCGCAGCGCCGCGCGCCGCGCCGCCTCGACATTGGGTGCGTAATCCATCTGCCCCGTGAAAATCAGCCGCGGCTGCGGGAGCTTGGCGAGTTCGGGGTGCGAGCGCGCGGCGGCGGGGTCGAAGAACACGCTGTTGGTGCCGTTGCCGAGCACGCGAACGTCGCAATAGGGACGCACCGACGGGTCGAGCCGCGCGCGGAACAGCGCGGCTTCTTCGGGCGAAATCAGCAGGCTGGCGTCACCGCGGCAGGCGAGCCGCTGTTCTTCGGCGCGCAGCAGCTTTGCCTCGCGGCGCTGGAGCCACGCGTGGAGCCCCGATTCACGCTCAGCGTAGGCCTCGTATTTGGCCGAATCGACGTCGACGAAATCGCAAATAACCCGGCCGGCGAATTCGGGCGGAACGTATTGGCCCATCTGCCCCGAAAACACGTAGATCGTCTCGATCGGGAATTCGGCGAGCACCCGCGCGACGTAGGCTTCGATCTCGTGGCTGTAGAACGCGGTGAGCCCGACCGGGACACCGCGATAGAGCGCCTGGACGCCGGCCAGCGCGAGCGGCTTGATCCGGCGAACGAGCTGATAGCTGCGCGCGAGGCCGGCGAGCTCGACCTCCTCGCCCATGTCGCGGTCGTCGTCGGCGAACGTCGCGACGTGAACCGGCGCGAAGCTCGCCAGCTTCTTGAGGATGTGGTGCGAGCGGATCTTGTCCCCGCGATCGGGCGGGAACGGCATCCGGTGCGACAGGAACAGCACGTCCTGGGTCATGCCAGCCCCCGCGCGATCAGGGGGCCAAGGCTGTTGGCGAACGGCAGGGGCAAGCGCCGCCAGGCCGCAATCAGCGCGGAATGGCGCGCGCTGGTAGGATTCGCATCGCGCGGGACCGCGCCCGGCGCGGTCCACTGCGCATAAGCGAGCGGCTCAGGCTCGAAGCCCCAGTTGCGCTTGAAGTGAAACGCGCCGCTCCCGGTCTTCGAACGGCCGAAATCGAAGCGCTCGCAGCCGCGCGCGCAGGCGTGGCGCATCAGCTCGAAGTACATCCGCTCATTGGCGCGCAAGCTGCGCGCGGTGCGGGTTCCACCACCCCAGAACGGCATCACGGTGCGGCCGCGATGGTAGAGCGAGAGCACACTGGCGACAGGCGCGCCACGGTGGCTAACGGTGAGGATGTCGGCATCGTTGCCGAACGCGTCGAGCACGCCTTCGAACAGCGCGCGCGGGAACACCGGGGTGCCGAGGTTGCGGACGCTTTGGGCATAGACCGCGTAGTGCGCGGCGCGGTCGGCGGGCGCGGTTCCGATTTGGACCACCAGATCGGCGGCGAGCCCTTTGCGCACTTCGGCGCGCTGCTTGCGCGGGAT
>JBBRER010000071.1:0-11904 GCA_038202745.1 Sphingomonadales bacterium | reverse complement strand
TACCGGGATCCCCCGGCAGTTCCAAAATTCGGTCACCCGCGAGGGTGGATTAAACGTCGGCTTCCACCGCTGCGGCCTTGCCGGCCTGGACCCGGTCGACGACCTTCCAGGTCTTCAGCTTCGAGATCGGCGCCGTTTCCTCGATCCGCACCGTCTCGCCCGCCTTGAACGTGTTGTCCTCGTCGTGCGCGTGATACTTTTTCGAGCGGCGGATGATCTTGCCGTAAAGCGCGTGCTTTACCTTGCGCTCGACCTTCACCACCACGGTCTTGTCGGTTTTGTCGGACACCACGGTCCCGACCAGAATTCGCTTGGGCATGGCGTCAGGCCTTCTTTTCAGACGAACGCACGCGTTCGGTCTGCAATGTCTTGATGCGCGCGATGTCTCGGCGCACTTCCTTGATCCGCGCGGGCCGCTCGAGCTGGTTGGTCGCCGCCTGGAAGCGCAGGTTGAAAGCCTCGCGCTTCAGCTGGGCGAGATCGCCGCCGAGCTGGTCATCGGTCTTCACCCGCATGTCGGTGATCTTGTTCGAGGACTTGGGTGCAGCTTTGGCCATCACGAGGCTCCCAGATGCGAGGTGTCGCCAAGGCGAGCGATCACCTTGACCTTGATCGGCAGCTTCATCGCCGCGCGCTGGAACGCGACCGCCGCGATCGGACCGGGAACGCCGTCGAGCTCGAACAGGATGCGGCCCGGCTTGACCCGTGCGGCCCAGTATTCGACCGAGCCCTTGCCCTGACGGACTTCGGCGGGTTTCTTCGAAACCGGCACATCCGGGAAGATGCGGATCCACAAACGCCCCTGGCGCTTGATATGGCGCGTGATCGCGCGGCGAGCCGCCTCGATCTGGCGCGCGGTGATCCGCTCGGGCTCCAGAGCCTTCAGTCCGTACGAGCCGAAGTTCAGCGCGGTACCGCCGGGCGCGTCGCCCTTGATCCGACCCTTGAAGGCCTTGCGGAACTTATGTTTCTTGGGTTGCAGCATGGTCTCTACCCTTAACCGCGACGGTCGGCGGCGGGCCGAACGCCAGAGGTCTGCGCTTCCATCATCAGACGGTCTTGCGCAGTCGGATCGTGGCCGAGAATCTCGCCCTTGAAGACCCACACCTTGATCCCGATCACGCCGTACGTGGTGAGCGCCTCGGCTTCGGCATAATCGATGTGCGCGCGCAGTGTGTGGAGCGGAACGCGCCCCTCGCGGTACTGTTCGACGCGCGCGATTTCCGCGCCGCCGAGCCGGCCGCCGCAGACCACCTTGATGCCCTCGGCGCCGAGCCGCATCGCCGATTGCATCGCGCGCTTCATCGCGCGGCGGAAGGCGATCCGGCGGATCAGCTGGTCGGCAATGCCCTGCGCGACGAGCATGGCGTCGACTTCGGGCTTGCGGATCTCGACGATGTTGAGCTTGACCTCGCTCTTGGTCATCTTGGCCAACTGCGAGCGTAGCTTCTCGATGTCCGCGCCCTTCTTGCCGATGATCACGCCCGGACGCGCAGCGTAGATCGAAACGCGGCACAGCTTGGCCGGACGCTCGATCACCACCTTCGAAATCGCCGCCTGGGGCAGCGTCTCGACGATGAACTTGCGCATCTTGAGGTCTTCCTCAAGCATCGACGCGTAATTGCGGCCCTCGGAATACCAGCGGCTGTCCCACGTGCGGTTGATCTGCAGGCGCAGGCCGATCGGGTTGCTTTTATGACCCATGATCAGGCCTCCCCAGCTTCGTCAGAGGTTTCGCGAACGACGATCCGCAGCCGGCTGAACGGCTTGAGGATGCGCGTGCTCTTGCCGCGGCCACGGGTGTGGAAGCGCTTCATCGTGACCGCCTTGCCGACCGAAGCCTCGGCGACGACGAGCGCGTCGACATCGAGGTTGTGGTTGTTCTCGGCATTGGCGATCGCGGATGCGAGCACCTTGCGCGCGTCGTCGGCCATCCCCTTCTTCGAGAAGGCGAGAATGTTCATCGCGTCCTCGACCCGCTTGCCGCGGATGAGCGCGGCGACGAGGTTGAGCTTCTGCGCCGACCCACGGATCGTGGTGCCGACCGACAGCGCTTCGTTGTCGCCGACGCGGCGCGGGGACTTTTCCTTGCCCATCAGCGCTTGCCCTTCTTGTCGGCGGCGTGGCCGGGGAAGCTGCGCGTGGGCGAAAACTCGCCAAGCTTGTGGCCGACCATGTCCTCGTTGACCGAGACCGGGATGAATTTGCGGCCGTTGTGAACGTTGAACGTCAGGCCGACGAACTGCGGCAGAATCGTCGAACGCCGCGACCAGGTCTTGATCGGACCGGCACGGGTGCCCTGTTCCTGCCCGGCTTCCGCCTTCTTGAGCAGGTGCAGGTCGACAAACGGGCCTTTCCAGACGGAGCGAGCCATGTGGCCTTACCTCTTCTTCTTGGCGTGGCGCGAACGGATGATCATCTTGTCCGTCTGCTTGTTGTGACGCGTACGGGCGCCCTTGGTCGGCTTGCCCCACGGAGTGACCGGATGACGGCCGCCCGAGGTGCGGCCTTCGCCGCCGCCATGCGGGTGATCGACCGGGTTCTTGGCGACGCCGCGGGTCAGCGGGCGCTTGCCCAACCAGCGGTTGCGGCCGGCTTTGGCAAGGTTCTGGTTCTGGTTATCGGGGTTCGACACCGCGCCGATCGTGCCCATGCAATCGCCGCGCAGGTAACGCTGCTCGCCCGAGTTGAGGCGGACGATCACCATCCCGCGATCGCGCCCGACCACCTGCACGTACGTGCCCGCCGAACGCGCGATCTGGCCGCCCTTGCCGGGCTTCATCTCGACGTTGTGGCAGATCGTGCCGACCGGCATCTGGCTGAGCAGCATCGCGTTGCCCGGCTTGACGTCGGTCTTTTCGCCCGCGACCACGCTGTCACCCACCGCAAGCCGCTGCGGCGCGAGGATGTAGGCAAGTTCGCCATCCTCGTACTTGACGAGCGCGATGAACGCGGTGCGGTTGGGATCGTACTCCAGCCGCTCGACCGTTGCCGGCGCGTCCCATTTGCGGCGCTTGAAATCGATGAAGCGGTACTTCTGCTTGTGACCGCCGGCGATCCCGCGCGAAGTGACGTGGCCCTTGTTGTTGCGGCCACCCGTCTTGCGCTTGCCTTCGACGAGCGCCTTGACCGGCTTGCCCTTCCACAAGGACGAGCGATCGACGAGGATCAGGCCGCGGCGCGCGGGGCTGGTCGGGTTGTAGTTCTTGAGTGCCATGATGCGCCTCAGATCCCGCTGCTGACGTCGATCGACTGGCCTTCGGCCAGCGTCACAATCGCCTTCTTCATGTCCGAGCGCTTGTAGGGCCGGCCCTTCCAGCGCTTGGTCTTGCCCTTCTGGGTGAGCGTGTTCACGCCAACCACCTTGACGTCGAACAGCGCTTCGACAGCGGCCTTGATTTCCGGCTTGGTCGCCTTTTGGGCAACGCGGAAAACCACGGCGTTGTGCTCGCTGAGCAGCGTCGCCTTTTCGGTAATGTGCGGCGCGACGATCGTGTTGTAGTGACGCGTATCGACCGCGGTCGCCGCCTTCTTGGGGGCCTTAGCCATTGAACCGGGCCTCCAGTTTTTCGACCGCGGCGCGGGTCAGCACCAGCGTGTCGTGCTTCAGGATGTCGTAAACGTTGGCGCCGATCGCGGGGAGCACGTTGATCCCGGTCAGATTGCCGGCGGCGCGGGCGAAACCGGCGTCGACCGCTTCGCCGTCGATCACCAGGACCTTGGCGCCCCAGTTCGCCTTGGCCAGCTGAAGACCGAGCGCCTTGGTCTTGGCGTCCTTGAGCGTCAGGCTGTCGACGACCACCAGGCCGTCCTTGGCCTTGGCCGAAAGCGCCATGCGCAGGCCGAGCGCGCGGATCTTCTTGTTGAGCGAGACGTCGAAATCGCGCTTGCGCGGCCCGTGGGCCTTGCCGCCGCCGATGAAGATTGGGGCTTTGCGATCGCCGTGGCGAGCGGTGCCGCCGCCCTTCTGGTTGCCGAACTTCTTGCCGGTGCGGGCAACGTCGGAGCGCTCGCGAGCGGCGCGGGCCGTTCCGCGGCGGTTCTCGAGCTGCCAGGTGACGACGCGGTGGAGGATGTCGGCGCGCGGCTCGACGCCGAACACTGCATCCGACAGTTCGACGTCGGCTTTCGCCGGCGTGCCGTCGAGATTGAGGACCTTGACCTTCACGACTTAGCCCTCCTGACCATCGGTCGCCTCGGGCGCCGCGGTATCCTCCGCGGGCGTGTCGGCGGCAGCCGGGGTTTCAACGTTGGTCTCGATCTCCTCGACCGCGGCGATCGGCTCGATCTCCTCGGCGGAATCGTTGGTGCCCGCGGCGCCCTTGAGGCGCGCCGGATATGGGGCGTCGGCGTGACGATCGACTTTCACCGAGTCCTTGACCGTCAGCCATGCATTCTTCGGGCCGGGAACAGACCCTTTGACGAAGATCAGCCCGCGCTCGTCATCGACGCGGACGATCTCGAGGTTCTGCTGGGTGCGCTGCTTGTCACCCATGTGCCCGGCCATCTTCTTGTTCTTGAAGACGCGGCCCGGATCCTGGCGCTGCCCGGTCGAGCCCAGCGCGCGGTGCGAGATCGAGACGCCGTGCGTCGCGCGCATGCCGCCGAAGCCCCAGCGCTTCATGCCGCCCGCGAAACCCTTGCCTTGCGTGTGCCCCGAAACGTCGACCAGCTGGCCCGGCGCGAAGTGCGACGCGGCGATCGACGCGCCGACTTCGAGCAGTGCATCGTCGGCCACGCGGAATTCGCGGGTGCGCGCCTTGAGCGACACTTCGGCCTTGGCGAAATGTTCGCGCTGCGGCTTGGCGACGTTCTTCTGTTTGGCCGAGCCCGCGCCGAGCTGGACCGCGACATAGCCGTCCTTGTCCGCGGTGCGGACCGAGACGACCTGACAATCTTCGAGCGCCAGGACGGTAACCGGCACGTGCCGTCCGTCGTCCTGGAACAAGCGGGTCATTCCCACTTTCTTCGCGATCACGCCGGTGCGCATGACCATACTCCCACAGAGGCCTGCCGGACCATCCGGAAGGCGTGTTCAGCCCGAGTGTGAAACGAGCCCCGTCCGGGCTGAATGCCGTTCCCGAAGGACGGCGAGACGGGGGACGCTTGCCCGGCCGAAACCGGAGGTATCCCTGTATTCGCGCGGTTGCCCGCGCGATGGCCTAGGCCAGTTTGATCTCGACGTTGACGCCGGCCGCGAGGTCGAGCTTCATCAGCGCGTCCACGGTGGTGGCGTTGGGCTGCACGATATCGAGCAGCCGCTTGTAGGTGCGGACCTCGAACTGCTCACGCGACTTCTTGTCGATGTGCGGTCCGCGGTTCACGGTGAATTTCTCGATCCTCGTCGGGAGCGGAATGGGGCCCCGGATCAGCGCGCCGGTGCGGCGCGCGGTCTCCGCGATTTCTCCGGTCGCCTGGTCGAGCACTCGGTGATCGAATGCCTTGAGGCGGATGCGGATATTCTGAGCTTCCATGTCCAACTACCGATGAGAAAGAGCGCGGGAAACGCGGACGTTCCCCAAAAACCGACCGCCGGGGGGAGCGAATCCCCCCGGCGGAGCGGGGCCTATATTACTTGGTGATCTTGCTGACAACCCCCGAACCGACGGTGCGGCCGCCTTCGCGGATCGCGAAGCGCAGGCCCTCATCCATCGCGATCGGCGCGATCAGCTTGACCGCCAGCGCGATGTTGTCGCCCGGCATCACCATCTCGGTGCCCTCGGGAAGGATGACCTCGCCGGTGACGTCGGTGGTGCGGAAGTAGAACTGCGGGCGGTAGTTGGCGAAGAACGGCGTGTGACGGCCGCCTTCGTCCTTCGACAGCACGTAGACCTCGGCGTTGAACTCGGTGTGCGGATTGACGCTGCCGGGCTTGGCCAGAACCTGGCCGCGCTCGACATCTTCACGCGCGACGCCGCGCACCAGCGCGCCGATGTTATCGCCGGCTTGCCCTTGATCGAGCAGCTTGCGGAACATTTCGACCCCGGTGACGACGGTCTTGCGGGTGTCCTTGAGGCCGACGATCTCGACTTCCTCGCCGACCTTGACGATGCCCGTCTCGACGCGGCCGGTCACGACGGTACCGCGGCCCGAGATCGAGAACACGTCCTCGACCGGCATCAGGAACGGCTTGTCGGTCGGGCGCGGCGGCTGCGGGATGTGCTCGTCGACCGCCTTCATCAACTCGTGGATCGAGTTCTTGCCGATCTCGTCGTCGCGGCCTTCGAGCGCGGCCAAGGCTGAACCCTTGACGATCGGAATGTTGTCGCCGTCGAAGTTGTAGAAGCTGAGCAGCTCGCGGATTTCGAGTTCGACCAGCTCGAGGATTTCCTCGTCGTCGACCTGATCGACCTTGTTCATGTAGACGACCAGCGAGGGCACGCCGACCTGGCGCGCGAGCAGGATGTGCTCCCGGGTCTGCGGCATCGGGCCGTCGGCCGAACTCACCACGAGGATCGCGCCGTCCATCTGCGCGGCGCCGGTGATCATGTTCTTCACATAGTCGGCGTGGCCCGGGCAATCGACGTGCGCGTAGTGGCGATTGGCGGTCTCATACTCGACGTGCGCGGTCGAGATGGTGATGCCGCGCTCGCGCTCTTCGGGCGCCTTGTCGATGTTGGCATAGTCGGTGAACGTCGCGCCGCCGGTTTCGGCGAGGACCTTGGTGATCGCTGCGGTGAGCGTGGTCTTGCCGTGATCGACGTGACCGATGGTGCCGATGTTGCAATGCGGCTTGGTGCGCTCGAACTTAGCCTTCGCCATTGTCTTGAACCTTCTTTCGTATGGATTTGATTGCTGGCGAAACGGCGCCTGCGAAATCAGGCGCCGCCCCTAGAACGAGTCCTACCGTTAGGCAAGCTTCTCCTTGACCTCGGCCGCGACGTTGGCCGGGACCTCGTCATAGTGCGAGAAGAACATCGAGTAGTTGGCGCGTCCTTGGGTGAACGAGCGCAACTGGTTGACGTAACCGAACATGTTGGCGAGCGGGACCAGCGCCTCGACGACTTGCGCGTTGCCGCGGGTGTCGGTGCCCTGGATCTGACCGCGGCGGCTGTTCATGTCGCCGATGACGTCGCCCAAGTAGTCCTCGGGGCTGACGACTTCGACTTTCATGATCGGCTCGAGCAGCTTGATCCCCGCTTTCTGCGCGGCTTCGCGCATCGCTGCGCGGCCCGCGATCTCAAACGCCAGCGCCGATGAATCGACGTCGTGATAGGCGCCGTCGTAAAGCTCGATCTCGAAATCGATGATCGGGAAGCCGACCAGCGACCCGCCCGCGGCGGTTTCGCGCATCCCCTTCTCGACCGAAGGGATGTACTCCTTGGGGATGTTGCCGCCCTTGACGTTGTCGTCGAAGACGATCCCGGTGCCGCGCTCGCCCGGTTTTACGCGGAATTTCACGCGCGCGAACTGACCCGATCCGCCCGACTGCTTCTTGTGGGTGTAATCGATGTCCACCGGCTTGGCGAGATATTCGCGGTACGCCACCTGCGGCGCGCCGACGTTGGCCTCGACCTTGAACTCGCGGCGCATGCGGTCGACGATGATGTCGAGGTGGAGCTCGCCCATCCCCTTGATGATCGTCTGGCCCGATTCGTGATCGGTCGAGACGCGGAAGCTCGGATCCTCGGCCGAAAGGCGATTGAGCGCGACGCCCATCTTCCCCTGGTCGGCCTTGGTCTTGGGCTCGACCGATAGCTCGATCACCGGATCGGGGAACTCCATCCGTTCGAGCACGATCGGCTGGCGCTCGGCGCACAGCGTGTCGCCGGTGGTGGTTTCCTTCATGCCGGCGAGCGCGACGATGTCGCCCGCGAACGCCTCATCGACGTCCTTGCGGTCGTTGGCGTGCATTTCGAGAATGCGGCCGACCTTCTCGCGCTTGTCCTTGACCGAGTTGAGGTAGGTGCCCTTGCTGAGCGTGCCCGAGTAGATGCGAATGAAGGTCAAGCTGCCGACGAACGGGTCGTTCATCACCTTGAACGCGAGCGCGCTGAACGGCGCGTCGTCCTTGGGCGGACGGCTGTCCTTCTCGTCGCTGTCCATCTTGAGGCCCTGGACGTCCTCGATGTCGAGCGGCGAAGGCAGATAGTCGACGACCGCGTCGAGCAGCGGCTGGACGCCCTTGTTCTTGAACGCCGAGCCGCATACCACGGGGACGAACGACTGGTTGAGCGTACCCTTGCGGATGCACGCCTTGAGCGTCGCGACATCGGGCTCGGTACCTTCGAGGTACGCTTCCATAGCGTCGTCGTCCTGGTCGATGACGAGTTCGATCAGTTCGGTGCGATAGCGCGCGGCCTCGTCGGCGAGATCGGCGGGAATGTCCTCGAAGAAGAACTCGGCGCCGAGCGATTCGTCTTTCCAGATGATCGCGCGGCTCTCGACCAGATCGACCAGCCCCTTGAGATCGGCTTCGAGCCCGATCGGAATGTACAGCACGGCAGGCTTGGCGCCGAGACGGTCGATGATCGACTGGACGCAGTACTTGAAGTTGGCGCCGGTGCGGTCGAGCTTGTTGATGAAGCACATCCGCGGAACGCCGTATTTGTCGGCCTGGCGCCAGACGGTCTCGGACTGCGGCTCGACCCCGGCGACGCCGTCGAAGCACGCCACCGCGCCGTCGAGCACGCGCAGGCTACGTTCGACTTCGATCGTGAAGTCGACGTGGCCGGGGGTGTCGATGATGTTGATCCGGTGGTCGTTCCAGAAGCACGTCGTCGCCGCGGAAGTTATTGTAATTCCACGCTCTTGTTCCTGCTCCATCCAGTCCATCGTCGCCGCGCCGTCGTGGACTTCGCCGATCTTGTAGGATTTGCCGGTGTAATAGAGAATGCGCTCGGTGGTCGTGGTCTTGCCGGCGTCGATGTGCGCCATGATGCCGATATTGCGATACATCGAGAGCGGATGGCTGCGGGCCATTTCAAAGTTCCTTGGGTGCGGGAGCGACCGAGCGCCGCCCGGTCCTCGCCTTCATATAGTTACGAACGTTGCCAGCGCCAAACCTACCAGCGGTAGTGGCTGAACGCGCGGTTGGCGTCGGCCATGCGGTGCGTGTCTTCGCGCTTCTTGACCGCGTTGCCGCGGTTGTTGGCGGCATCCATCAGCTCGGCCGAAAGCCGCGCCGACATCGTCGTCTCGCTGCGACCTCGCGCCGCGGTGATCAGCCAGCGGATCGCCAGCGCCTGCGCGCGCTCGGGGCGAACTTCCATCGGCACCTGATACGTCGCGCCGCCGACGCGCCGCGACTTGACCTCGATCTGCGGCTTCACGTTGTTGAGCGCATCGTGGAACATCTGGATCGGATCGCTCTTGGCGCGCGTTTCCATCGTTTCCATCGCGCCGTAGACGATGCTTTCGGCGACCGACTTCTTCCCGTCCATCATGAGGTTGTTCATGAACTTGGAGAGGATCTGATCCTTGAACTTGGGATCGGGCAGGATTTCCCGCTTTTCGGGACGACGGCGACGTGACATCGGATTAATTCCTTCTCACTTCCGGACCCACCGCGCGTCCCCGCGAAGGCGGGGACCTCGGGCGGCTGGGTCGTACATCTGCCCGGCGTCGGCCGGGCGGCACGAGGTCCCCGCCTGCGCGGGGACGCTCCCAAATAGGGCGCAGCCTATTTGGGGCGCTTGGCCCCATATTTCGAACGGCTCTGCTTGCGCTCCTTCACGCCCTGCGTGTCGAGCACGCCGCGCAGCACGTGATAGCGCACGCCGGGCAGATCGCGCACGCGCCCGCCGCGGATCAGCACGACCGAGTGCTCCTGCAGGTTGTGGCCCTCGCCCGGGATGTACGAGATGACCTCGCGCTGGTTGGTCAGGCGGATCTTGGCGACCTTGCGCAGCGCCGAGTTCGGCTTCTTCGGGGTCGTCGTGTAGACCCGGGTGCAGACGCCGCGCTTCTGCGGGTTCTGCTCCATCGCCGGGACCTTCGACTTGACCTTCTGCGGCACGCGGCCCTTGCGGACCAGCTGGTTGATAGTCGGCATGAAGTGCTCTTCACCTTGGTTGCGGCCGATGGCGGCGGTGAAGGAACCCGATCGTAGAGAGCATGAGTCCCCGCCCTTCGACTGCCTGCCAAGGCAGGCGCTCAGGATAAACCGCCATTCGGCGGCCGGGGACTTCGGGCATCGGGCGCGGCGCCCAAGGCCTGCGACCCCCGCCTGCGCGGGGGCTGCGCTCTGACGAGCTTGAAACACTCCACCAGGCCAGCGGCCGGGTTACTTTGACAGATAACCGGGCAAGCCCGACGCACCGCCAATGTTCAGCTCAACCGGAAAAGGCGAACCCGCCCCGGAAGCGCGGGCCGTTAGCGGGTGATGGGAGTGAGGTCAACCCCTCCACCATCCTGGACGGATGGTTCCCTTCCTCGGGGAGGATTTGTTCACCTCGATCCTCCACGAGCTTGCTCGGGGAAGGGGAACCGCGACGCGCAGCGTTCGTGGCGGGGGGTTATCTCCTCACTTGCGCCCTTCATCCTTGAGCGGATGGCCGATGCGGCCGAGTTGCGCGCCTTTGGCTTTCGGATTGAAGGGATCGCCTTTATAGATCGTGTCGCGCGGCATCGATGCGCTTCGCTTGGGATAAGCGGGCATCTTCGCCGCCTCTTTGACCTTGACGAGTTCCTGGGGATGCCGGCGCAACCGCGTGACGTCGGCTTCGGCTACAAGCACATCGTTGCCTTGCTCGCGCGAGCGGATCAGCCCCCTGACCGCCATCGCTTCGACCTTCTTGCGCGTGGTGCCGAGCAGTCCGGACGCATAGCCCGCGCTGAACCAAAACTCCCCGCCGATCCGAAATACCGGCTCGGTCACAACAACGCTCCCTGTCCGTCCGCCTTGTGGCTGGCGCGCGTCTCTACTCGCGCATGGCGACGGTTGATCGGGGCGAGCGGGGGCAGCTTGGCCCCCGCCCCATGAAACAGGTCGGCGGGGGTGAGAATTTGCAGCCGCTGGAAGCGGCCGAATTCATTCTCGTGAACCCCGGCGGCGGCGGCTTCGGCTTTCATCGGTCCGGTCGGTTCGTAGGCCGAAAGGAACAGCGCGAAGGGAAAGCCCTCGCGCTCCATCACGCCGCGCAAGTCGCGGATCATGGCGACGCCGATGTTCTGCCCGGCCTTGACAGAGATGACGCCGGTGCTGGTGTCGCGGCTGTTCTCGTAAGGGTAAAAGTGCCCGTCGACGCCGCGATCGGCGCCCTTGCGCCCGCCGTCGAGCGGATAGCCGCCGACCTTGAGGCAGAACCAGTTTTGGAAATCATGCGGCTTTTCGGCGGCAAGGCGCAGCGCGCTGTCCTTGTCCTTCGGCACGCCGACGACCTCGAAGGGCAGCACAAAGCCGTCCCCCTTGCGATCATAGCCTTCGTGCATCCGCTTCTCGATCAGCCCGATGGCGAGATGGGTCACGTCGATCCCGATCCAATGCCGCCCGAGCTTCTGCGCTGCATCGACCGCCGTGCCGCAGCCGCAGAACGGATCGAGCACCTCGTCGCCTGGATTGGACGAGGCGGCGATGATGCGTTCGAGCAGAGCGCGGGGTTTTTGGGTGGGGTAGCCGAGGCGTTCTTGGGCTTGGGAGTTGATTGGCGGGATGTCCGCAATAACATCTTGGACAGACTGCCCGCCCGACAGAACCCTCTTGAACCTCGGAAATCCAGCCGCCCTTGGCCAATGAATTAGTCCGGCTTCGTCCAGCACATCCAGCTTTTCAACTGAGTTTAGTTTCGCGGCCTCTTCCTTCCCGATAATTGCCTCGACTGCCTTCGCGCTCACTTTCCAGTGGTTCCCTTTTGCTGTCACGTCGTAACCGCGCCACACCGCGCCCGAGAATCCGTTGCGAATCCCAGGGGCCGTCAGGTTGTCATCAGCCCAGATGCGGCCCTTCTCGTCAGTGTTCTTGTA
>JBBRER010000070.1:0-12198 GCA_038202745.1 Sphingomonadales bacterium | reverse complement strand
GAGGTCGAGTTGTTCCGCAAAAGCGAAGGCGGCAACTTCTTCGACATGACTCGCGCCGTGCGCGATGACGGCGATAGCGCGCCGCTCACCGCGCTGAAGATCGACTACGACTTGACCGCAACGCTCGCCAAAGGGCGGACCGCAGCCGCCGGTTACTTCGACGGGACGCTGGTGCGTGGCAACGCGGCGTTGACCAGCGCATTCCAGTTGGCGAGCGATGCGCCCTCCGGCTCGAGCCGCATCGTTCGGCTCGATTCGCAGCTCCAGGTCCTGTTCCCGCACGCCGGGATCGTCGCCACCGCGGGCGATTTCATCGGTGCGGGCGGGCAAAGCCAGCGCGCGGTGCGGATGGGCGGGATCCAGCTCGCCTCCGACTATTCGTTGCGCCCCGACCTGGTGACGACGCCGCTGCCCAGCTTTACCGGGCAAGTCGCGGTTCCGACCGGGATCGACGTGATCAGCGGCGATCAGCGCTACAAGCTCGGCGACGTCCAGCCGGGCGAGTTCACAGTGCGCAACGTTCCCGCGAGCGCGGGGCGCGGCGAAGTCGCGGTAATCATCCGTGACACGCTCGGTCGAGAAACCATCCAGAACACGCGGTTTTACGTCTCGCGCAACCTGCTCGCACCGGGCTTGCGCGAATTCGCGGTCAACATCGGCTACGTCCGACGACGCTACGGGGTTCGCAGCCACGACTACGGACCCCTCGCCGCCACTGCCTACTTCAGGCGCGGGCTCAACTCGCGGCTGACGGTCGAGGGAACCGCGGAATGGACCCCGGGGCTCGCCAACGCGGGCGCCCGGGGCGATGTCGTGCTCGGCGGGGTCGCGATGGCGACGCTCGAGGCGCGCGTCAGCCGCGATTCGGACTTCGGCGTCGGCGGAACGCTGCTCAATTTCGGGCTCGAATCGGTCGGACGCAAAGTTTCCGCCCGAATCTCGGCGATTCTGCCGAGTTCGGGCTACCGCGACGCCGCTTCGAAGCTCGGCGACCCGCTGCCCCCGCGCGAATTCCTCGGCCAGGTTTCGTTCAATCTGGCGAAAACCACACAATTGCAGCTTTCGGCGAGCCGCCAGGATCACCGCTTCGACCCGCGCTACCCGAGCTTCGAGCCCCGGGTCGAAGTGGTCAACGCGTCGTTCCGCACGCAAATCGGCCACAAATTCGATTTCTTCGCCAGCGGCGGCTATCGCCACAGCCGTATGCGCGCGTTCACCGCCTGGGCGGGGGTCTCGATCCAGCTTGGCGGCGGGCGCAACATTCAGGCCTCGGGCGGGGCAGGGACGAACGCCACGCTCAGCGGAAACGCCGGGTTTTACCGCCGCGACAGCGAGGACCATCCGTTCGGCTACGCGGTCGAAGCGCTCGCCGGGCAGACCACGCGGCTCGCGGCGGGCGCATCGTATCGCAGCCCCAACGGCCGCGTCGAAGCCCAGGCAGAACGCGTCGCAGGCAGCTACGGGCTGCGCGTCGGCGCGCGCGGCACGGTTCTGGTCGCGGGCGGCGGGGTGTTCGCGCGCAATCAGACCGGCGGGAGCTACGCGCTCGTCCGCACGGGACGCGTCGACGGGGTGACGGTGCTGCGCGAGAATCGCTCGGCCGGGGTCACCACCCACCACGGCCTGCTGCTGATCGAGAACATTCCCGCGCAAGTCCCGCTGACGTTCGATGTCGATCCCGACAAGCTGCCCGCCGACGCGCTGGCGCGCGCCACGCACCGGCGGATCATGGTCCCGCGCCGCGCGGTCGGGCTCGTCGCGCTCGATGTCGTTCGCTTCCGTCCGCGGCTGGTGCGCGTGACCGGGGCCGATGGCGCGCCGCTGCCGACGGGCTCGATGCTGATCGCGCAGCCCTCGGGCGAGCAGGTCATGGTCGGGTTCGAGGGAATGGTCGATTTCAACGCCGCGGGCGCCGACCGCCGTCTGGTGTTGATGAACGGCGCGGAGGCGGTGTGCGCGGCCGAGATCGACTTGGCCTTGCTCGCGGGCGCGCCGAGCGCCGAGCTGCCGAGCTTCCGCTGCGCGATCGTCTCGCCCGCGATCCTCACTCGCGCCGCGCCGCCCGCGCGCCGGGGACGCGGCGCGGCGCTGGCCGACCGCCACCGCTGAGCGCCTCGCGCCAAGTTGCGCCACGCAACTTGCGCCAGACCTTAATCGAGCGATTAAATTGCGGTTGCCCGCCGGGTGCGGGCGGCTTAGCTTCGCGCGCGCCAATCATGCCGCAAGAGGATCGCCGATGTCGCTCGACCTGATTCCCCGCACCGCTTACGACGAGGATCATGAGGCGTTCCGCGCCACCGTCCGCCGCTTCATGAACGAAGAAGTCGCGCCGCACGCTGCGCAGTGGGCCGAGAACAAGATCGTCCCCAGGGAGATCTGGCCGAAGGCGGGCGCGCTCGGGCTGCTCTGCCCGACGGTGCCCGAAGAATACGGCGGGCTCGGGCTCGACTTCGGCTACAACGCGATCGTCGATGAGGAAGGCGCGTACAATGGGCGCGCGACCACCGGGTTCTCGCTCCAGTCGGACATCGTCACCAACTACCTCGTCAGCTATGGCAGCGAGGAGCAGAAGCGCGAGTGGCTGCCCAAGATGGTCTCGGGCGAGGTGATCACCGCGATCGCGATGACCGAGCCGGGCACCGGCTCCGACCTTCAGGGCATCCGCACGACCGCGAAGAAGGACGGTAACCACTACGTTATCAACGGCAGCAAGACTTACATCACCAACGGCCAAAACGCCGACCTGATTCTCGTCTGCGTCAAGACCGACACCGAGGTCTCCCCGGCTTGGAAGGGCGTTTCGATCGTCCTCGTCGAAGCGAACCGCGAAGGCTTCAAGCGCGGCCGCAACCTCGACAAGATCGGGCAGGACGAGGCCGACACCAGCGAGCTGTTCTTCGAGGACGTCCGCGTCCCGATCACCAACTGCCTCGGCGAAGAGGGCAAAGGCTTCGTCTACCTGATGAGCGAGCTGCCGCAGGAGCGGCTGTCGATCGCGGTCTCCGCGCAAGCGTCGGCGCAGCGCGCGTTCGACGACACGGTCGCCTTCACTCGCGACCGCAAGGCGTTCGGCAAGCCTGTGCTCGACTTTCAGAACACCCGCTTCGTCCTCGCCGATCTCAAGGCCAAGCTTCAGGTCGGCTGGGCGCATCTCGACTGGGCGTTGGCGCGGCTGCTCAAAAAGGAGCTGACGCCCGAGGAAGGCGCGGCGGCCAAGCTGTGGCACACCGAGCTCCAGTGGGAGGTGATGGACAAGTGCCTCCAGCTCCACGGCGGCGCGGGCTACATGAACGAATACCCGATCGCGCGGATGTGGCGCGGGGCGCGGGTCACGCGGATCTTTGGCGGGACCAACGAGATCATGAAAGAACTGATCGGGCGCAAGCTGTAAACGGTTGATTTAGCTCGCTTCCCCGCGCCGCCGTGGCGTCAGCTCGCGGGCACCCGCTTATCCGGCACGATCCGTACGCGCTTGTCGTGGGGCCGCGCGCGCGGCGGGACTACGCGGCGGGCAGGGCCGGGGACGTAATCGACCACGGTGTCGTAAGTCACCACCTCGCGGCATTCGCGTCGGGCGGGTGCGGGCTGTTGCATCATCATCATCGGCGCCGCCACCGGGACCATCACCATCATCGGCTGGTAGGCAAAACCGTAAGCCGCCTGCTGGTAACCGTAGCCGTAGCCCGGACGTTCGGATCCGTGGCCGTAGCGATCGAGCCAAGCCTCGCAGTAATCGCCCGGGCGGCGCTCGCGGCTCACCGCGCGGTCGATCGCGAGGCCCACCGCCGCCCCGGCGCCCGCGCCGATCAGCGTTCCGGCGAGCTTGTCGCCGCGCCCGGCGATCGCATTGCCGGCGACTCCGCCGACCGCCGCGCCGACCAGCGCCCCGGTGGCGCCACCGCTGCGCCGCGCGCCGATGCGGTGCCGGCACTCGGCCAGCCAATCCGCCCGCGCCCGGTTGCCGTCGCGATCCCAATCGCCTTGGCCCCAATCGCCCTGCTCGCGAAATTCGGGCGGAGGGGGCGGCGCGTCGCGCCAGCCGCCCATCGGCGGGGGAGGAGGCGGTGGCAGCGGCTGCGCCAATGCCGGTGCGGCAACGATCGCAAGCGGGAGCATGACCAGGCTGAGGCGCATCGCAAAATCCCCTGTTAGTCGGCGTTAACCCGGAATTTAGCATCGAAGAGCGCAGCGGGCCAAGCGCCGGCGCGGTCCGATCTGCGCGTCGTCCCGAAACGGGGCGGAACTCAGTCTGGTTAGATCGAGTTGGCGATTGCCGCCGCCAGCGCCTCGATCCCCGCCGCGTCATCAGCATCGAACCGGGCGAGCGTCGGGCTGTCGAGATCGATCACCGCGATCACTTGGCCGCCGCGCAGCACCGGCACCACCAGCTCGGACGCGCTCGCGGTGTCGCACGCGATATGCCCGGGAAAGGCCTGGACATCGGCGACGCGCTGGGTGTCCGCGCTTGCCGCCGCCGTCCCACACACGCCCTGTCCCACTGGTATGCGGATGCACGCGGGCTTGCCGATGAACGGGCCAAGCACGAGTTCGTCCCCGATCATCCGGTAGAACCCCGCCCAGTTCAGGCCCGGGACGAATTGCCAGATCAGCGCGGCGATATTGGCCATATTGGCGACCGCGTCGCCCTCGCCCGCGACCAGCGCGGCGGCCGCACTCGTCAGCTCACGATAAAGCTCGCCCTTGAGCTGATCGGGATCGGCGGCAAAATCGTACATCGTGGCTCGCGCATTAGCGCCGCGCGCCATTGCCGCCTAGCCGCGAAGTGCCTAGTTCGCGTCCATGACTACCCGCTCCAAAGTGCTCGCCGCGCTCACCGTCCTCGCGCTCGTCCTCATCGCGTTCGGCGCGTGGATCTGGCACGGGACTCCCGCCAGGCATTCGCTGACCGAGCTGTCGGGCAAATATCCCACGCTCGACGAAGCGACCAGCGAGACGATCCCTTCGGTTGCGGTGGCCAAGCCGGTCGGCTGGGCGGCGAACGAAGCGCCGATTCCCGCGCCGGGCCTCCGGGTCACGCGCTTTGCCGATGGGCTCGCGCATCCGCGCACGATGCTGGTGCTGTCGAACGGCGATGTCATTGTTGCGGAGACCAATGCCCCCGCGCGACAGGGCGGCGGGTTCGGCGGCTGGATCGAAAGCCTGCTGCTCGGCCGCGCCGGCGCGGGCGTCGCCTCGCCCGATACGCTGGTGCTGCTGCGCGACGGCGACGGCGACGGCAAGGCCGAGCAGCGCTTCGTGCTGCGCAAGGGCGACGGGCTAGTTTCGCCGGCCGGTCTCGCGTTCGGCAATGGCAAGCTCTACGTCGCCAACCACAATGCGGTGCTCGCTTGGCCGTTCACCCCGGGCCAGACGACGCTGACCGGCGCGCCGCAACAGCTGACGGACCTGCCCGGAGCGGGCCGGCACTGGATGAAGAACCTGCTGCTCAGCCCCGACGGCAAGCTGCTTTACATCGCCTCGGGCTCGTCCTCGAACATCGGCGAGAACGGGATGGAGGCGGAGAAGTGGCGCGCCGCGATCCTCGAGCTCGATCTGGCGACAAACCGCGTGCGCCAATACGCGGGAGGAATGCGCAATCCCAATGGGATGGGCTGGAACCCGGCGACGGGCGAGCTGTGGACCGTCGTCAACGAGCGCGACCAGCTCGGCCCCGATCTCGTTCCCGACTATCTGACCAACGTCCCGATCGGCGCGCAGTACGGCTGGCCGTGGCTTTACTGGAAGACGTGGGAGGATCGTCGGGTGACCGCCCCGCTGCCCGAGTTTCTCGAGGAATACACGCGCAAGCCCGAATACGGGCTCGGCGCTCACGTCGCCCCGCTCGGCTTGGCGTTCGTTACCGGCGGCGAGAAGCTCGGCGCGGGGTTCGCCAACGGCGCGGTGATCGCGCGCCATGGATCGTGGAACCGGCATCCGTTGTCGGGCTACGATGTGGTGTTCGTGCCGTTCGACGCCAACGGCAATCCGCTCGGCACGCCGCGGCCGCTGCTGAGCGGGTTCCTGACCGGCAAAGGCACGACGCACGGCCGCCCGACCTGGGTCGCGTTCGCGCATGACGGCGCGCTGCTCGTGACCGACGATACCGCGGGCATCGTCTGGCGCGTGATCGCGCCCAGCGCGACCGCAGCGGCGACGGTCAAGCCGGTGGTGACCGCTCACATGAACCCGCTGAAGGAACTGAAGGGCGACCCTTCGGCGCAAACGCAAGCGAGCTTCAAGCCCGACGCGCCGGGGCAATAGCTAGAGGCTGCGTCCGGCGCGGCCCGCAAGCTCGGTCACGTACTGCCAGGCGACGCGGCCCGACCGCGCGCCGCGGCGTTTCGCCCATTCGAGCGCGCCGGCCTCGTCCCACGCCAGCCCATGCGCCACGGCATAGCCGCGCGCGATGGCGAGGTAATCGCCCTGGCCGCAGGCGTGAAAGCCCACCGCGAGGCCGAAACGGTCGGCCAGCGCGAGCTTGTCGTCGAGTGCGTCGCGCGGGTTCACGGGATCGTCCTGCTCAGCGTGGTGGCGCGGGACGATCGCGCGGCGGTTCGAAGTGACGGCAAGGCGGACATTCGCGGGGCGCGCCTCGACCCCACCTTCGAGCCACGAGCGTAGCCGCCGCGGCCCGGCGCTGTCGCTTTCCTCGAACCCGAGATCGTCAAGATAGACCAGGAATTGCCGCTCGGCCCCGTCGAGCACGCCGAACAGCCGGGCGAGGCCGGGCAGGGCATCGGGCGCGGCCTGGACGAGCGCGAGGCGGCCCGGCTCGGTCTCTTGCGCCGCAGCCGCCGCGGCGCGGACCAGCGCCGACTTGCCCATCCCGCGCGCGCCCCACAGCAGCATGTCGTGCGCGGCATGCCCGCGCGCGTGGCGCAGCGTGTTGGCGGCGACCACGTCCTTCTGCGCGTCGATGCCTTTGAGCAACGCGAGCGGCGGAGCGTCGAGCTGTGCCACGGGCCGCGCCTCCACGCTGTCCCAAACGTACGCCGGGGCCTCCAGCCAGTTCACCCAGCGAGCGCCGCCGCGTCGAGCGCGTAAAGCGATGCGGCGCCCGCCATCGCGCTCGCCTTGAGCCCTTGCGCTTCGGTCGCGACGTTGGCGGCGAACCAGGCGGCGACGACCGGCTTGGCCGCGGCGAGCGCGCCTTCGGCCGCCTCCGCCTGCCGCGCGAGCTGCCATCCCGCGACCGCAACCGCGCACATCGTCGTGAACGGGACGGACCCGGCGAGCCGGTCGTCGATCGTCGCGGTGTCGCGCATCCATTCGGCGATCGCGAGACAGTCGCGGGCGAGGGCTCCCACGGCGGAGCCGGCGCATTCGCGCGCCGCGTCGTTCAGCAACGACGCCACGACACCGCCGTTCTCGTAGCCGAGCTTGCGCGTGACCAGATCGGCCGCCTGGATGCCGTTGGTGCCTTCGTAAATCGGCGCGATCCGCGCGTCGCGGTAATGCTGCGCGGCGCCCGTTTCCTCGATGAAGCCCATCCCGCCGTGGATCTGGATCCCGAGGCTGGCGACTTCGCAGCCGACATCGGTTGCCCAAGCCTTGAGCAGCGGGACGAGCACGTCGGCGCGGGCTTGTGCGGCCTCGTCGCCGAGCGCGCCGCGATCGACCTGGCCGCACGTGTAGTAAAGTAGCGCGCGCGCAGCCTCGGTCAGCGCGCGCATCCGCATCAGCATCCGCCGCACGTCGGGATGCTCGATAATCGCGACGCTCTGCCCGCCGCGCGCGCCTTGCGCCCGCTCGCTCGCGTATGCGCGCGCCTGCTGGAGCGCGCGCTCGGCGATCTGGACGCCCTGGCTGCCGACGAGGATCCGTGCCGAGTTCATCATCGTGAACATCGCCTTGAGGCCGTCGTTCTCGCGCCCGACCAGCTCGCCTACGCATTCGCCGTTGTCGCCGAAGCTCATCACGCACGTCGGCGAGGCATTGATCCCGAGTTTGTGCTCGAGGCTGACGCAGCGGACGTCGTTGCGCACGCCGGGTGCGCCGTCGGCGCCCACCAGCAGCTTGGGCACCACGAATAGCGAGATGCCGCGCGTGCCCGCCGGCGCGCCGGAGGTGCGCGCGAGGACGAGGTGGACCACGTTGGCGGCGAGATCGTGCTCACCCCAGGTGATGAAGATCTTGGTGCCCTTGATCGACCAGGTACCGTCGCCGCGCGGGGTGGCGGCGGTGCGCAGCGCGCCGACATCGCTTCCGGCTTGCGGCTCGGTCAGGTTCATCGTCCCCGACCATTCGCCGCTGATGAGTCTAGGCAGGTAAGTCGCCTGCTGCGCCGCGCTGCCGTGGTGCGTCAGCGCCTCGATTGCGCCGACGGTAAGGATCGGGAGCAGCGTGAACGCCATGTTGGCGCTGCCGAGGTTCTCGATCACGTTGGCAGCAAGCGAGAACGGCAGGCCTTGGCCGCCGAACGCGGGATCGGCGGCGGCCGAGTTCCAGCCTTGCTCGACATACGCCCGGTACGCCTCAGCGAACCCGTCGGGGAGGGTGACCGTGTCGCTCGCGAGCTTCGCGCCCTCGAGATCGCCTTTGCGGTTGAGCGGGGCGAACTCGCCCGCCGCGAACGCGCCGATGCCTTCGACGAACGCTTCGACCAGATCGGGGGTCGCCGCGGCGAAGCGCTCGTGCGCGGCAAGCTCGCCTATGCCCGCGTTGACGCGCAGCGCGAGCAACTGGTCGGCGACTGGCGCGACGAATTCCATGCGGCTCCTTGGCGGCGGCCCTTGGCGAAATTGCCGCTTGGCTATAGCGGGGCGACGATGCGCGACAAGGTTTCTCCCCGCCCCGCCGACGCGGCTGGAATAGCCGAAGCCGCGGCGTTGCTGCGCACGGGCGAGCTCGTCGCGCTGCCGACCGAGACCGTCTACGGCCTCGCCGCGCGTGCTGATTCGCCCGAGGCGGTGACGAAAATCTACCGCGCCAAAGGCCGCCCCGATTTCAACCCGCTGATCGTCCATGTCCTCGATCTCGCCGCGGCCGAGCGGATCGCGCTCGTCGACGATCGCGCGCGGCAGCTCGCGGCGGCGTTCTGGCCCGGCGCGCTGACCATGGTGCTGCCGCTGCGCGCCGATGCGGCAATCGCCCCGGCCGTGACCGCCGGCCTGCCGACGATCGCGCTGCGCTGCCCGGCGCACCCGGCGATGCGCGCGGTGCTTGCGGCAACCGCGCTGCCGCTCGCCGCGCCCTCGGCCAATCGCAGCGGGGGGGTGAGCCCAACGACCGCCGCACATGTCGCCGAGGGATTGGGAGACAGGGTGGGGACGATCCTCGACGGAGGATCGTGCGCCGCCGGATTGGAATCGACCATCGTTGCGCTGCGCGCGAGCGGCGGCTGGCAGGTGCTGCGCCCAGGCCCGATAACGGAAGTGCAGATTTCTGCGGTTCTCGGACCCCGCGATGACGTCACGGCGTCGGCCGGGATCGAAGCGCCCGGGCAGCTCGCCAGACACTACGCACCGGGCAAGCCGGTGCGGTTGAACGCGACGCGCGCCGAGCCCGGCGAGTTCCTGATTGGCTTCGGCGAGGTGGCGGGCGAGGGTTCCCTATCTCCGACGGGCGATCTCGAGGAAGCGGCGGCGCGGCTTTACGATTGGCTCCACTTGGCGCGCGCCGCGCCGCACGAGCGGATCGCGGTCGCGCCGGTGCCGCACGAAGGGATCGGCGCCGCGATCAACGATCGATTGCGCAGGGCTGCCGCTTAGCGCCCAGGTTCCACCGGAACCCCCGGCATCAGCTTTTCCATCTCGGCATGGACAGCGTCGCGCTTGGCGCAGGCGTCCTGGTCGCCCCCGGCGCAGTTCTTCGCCTGTTTGTCGTAATCGCGCTGGAGCTTGCCGAGCTTTTCCTCGCGCCGGCGAACTTCGCGCCCGCGCTTCTGGTCCGCTTCCGATTGGCTGGTGGTCGCCAGATCGACGCTTTTGCTCACGACTTTGACCGGCAGTGTAACGACATCGACCACCGTCTTGGCGAGGCACCCCGACAGCGAAACCGCCGCGAGCGCGGCGAACAGGACCTGTCGAATCATCAGCAACCCCGCTTCGTTAGAGCTTGCGCCTAGCGAAGCGGGGGTTGCGGTTAAGTGAACCATTCAGGTCGCCGGGGCGGATGGAGCCGCGGGCGCCGCGGGCGGTGTCGGCGCAGCGCTCGAGGCCGCCCCGCCGTCGCCCGGCTCGCAGATCAGCTTGCCCGAGCCCATGCTGCTGACCTTGCAGCGCGCACGGCCCTTCACGCGCACTTCCCCCGACCCCATGATCTCGGCGTTGACTTCGCCGTCGGAGGAAAAGGCGGCATCGCCCGATCCGGCGATCGTGACTTTGGCGGTCTCGGCCTTGAGCGCGTCGGCGTGGGCCGAGCCGCTGCCCGCGATCGTCATCTTGAGCTCGCGGACCGTGCCGGCGGCATGGAAGTCGCCCGATCCGGCAATGGTCAGGTTGAGCTTGTCGGCGGCGATCGAACCGGCCTCGATCGTTCCCGATCCGGCGACGGTGACTTTGGCGTCACCGGCCATCCCCGGCGCGGTAATCTTGCCCGATCCCGCGAGCGTCAGCTCCCTCGGCGCGGGCATGGTCACGTTGACCACCGCGGTCTTGCCGTCGCCGTGCCAGTTGCGGCCGTTCTCGCGCATCACGCCGAGCGTGCCGTTCTTGAGCGTGAAGCGCAGCTTGCCCGCGGTTTCGCTATCGCCGTCGACGGTAATCGCGAGCTTGTCGCCTTGGGTGACGCGCACTTCGTCGGGACCCGCGAGCACCAGCTCGTTGGGCGCGGCGCCCGACATATCGAGCTCGGACAGCTTCTTGCCGTGCTCACCGCCGATCGAGACGTGGCCGTCGCATGCGCTGAGCGCGCCCGCGAGCGCAAACGCGGCGACCGGCGCGAGCGCCTTGAAGAAATGCTTGAGCGTCATGGATGCCTCCTGCAATGTGTGTTGCCGACATAATACAGCAAGGCGGAGCGTGCAAGGGGGCACGAAAAAAGGGCCGCCCCACCGGGACGGCCCTCGATTTCCAGCGCTCGAGCGGATTAGACGGTAACCGGCTCCGCGTAGTACTTGGGCGCGTGCTCGTTGAGGATCGCGAGGATCTTCTGGAGCGCGGAGGGCTCGTCGGTCTTTTCCATCGCCGCGAGTTCGCGCGCCAGGCGCGACGAGGCGGCTTCGAAGATCTGGCGCTCCGAATACGACTGCTCGGGCTGGTCGTCGGCGCGAAACAAGTCGCGAGTCACTTCGGCGATCGAGACGAGGTCGCCCGAATTTATCTTGGCCTCGTATTCCTGCGCGCGCCGCGACCACATCGTGCGCTTGACGCGAGGCTTGCCGGTCAGCGTGTCGAGCGCCTCGCGCAACGTCTTGTCGCTGGAGAGCTTGCGCATCCCGATCGCCTCGACTTTCCCGACGGGAACGCGCAGCGTCATCCGCTCCTTCTCGAAGCGCAGCACGTAAAGCTCGAGCTGCATCCCGGCGATTTCCTGCTGCTGCAGCTCGATCACCCGGCCGACCCCGTGCTTGGGATAGACCACATAGTCACCAACATCGAAGGCGTGAGCCTTGAGCGCCATCATTCGTCCTTTCGTGCAGCAGGGCGGCGCGGGCCGCCGATCCGGAAGCATCGGCGCGAGAGGGCTTTCGCCCCGTCAACCGAATGTGCCGATCTGCCTTTCATGATGAACCGGGCGGAAAGCCGCGGAAGTCGGACGATTATATAACACGTCCTGGGCAAAATTGCCAGTGCGTAGAATCGCGGCGCGGCGCGGGGACGCGCGTGGCTCGAGAATTCGTGGACAACCGAGCCGAATCGCGCCGAATCAGTCGCCCTCCCCGGGCTCGGGCGAGAAGTACTTCTCGAACTTGCCCTCCTCGCCTTTGTGCTCGTCGGCGTCGGCGGGGGTCTCTTTGTTGGTCGTGATGTTGGGCCATTCCGCCGAAAACTTGGTGTTGAGCTCGAGCCACTGCTCGAGCCCGCTTTCGGTGTCGGGGAGGATCGCCTCGGCCGGGCACTCGGGCTCGCACACGCCGCAATCGATGCATTCGTTGGGGTTGATGACCAGCATCACTTCGCCTTCGTACAAGCAATCAACCGGACAGACCTCGACGCAATCCATATATTTGCATTTGATGCAGGCGTCGGTGACGACGTAGGTCATAAAAGGCGCTCCCTTGTCGCGGCTTGGCTAGGAGCGCGCGGCGGCCTCGTC
>JBBRER010000069.1:0-12314 GCA_038202745.1 Sphingomonadales bacterium | reverse complement strand
GTGCCAGCGGCGACGCGGCGCTCCGGACGGCGTTTAATGCCAATGTCGAACAGGTCGCCCGCTTCCGCACCCGGCATCTCGAATATGCCGCAAGCTACATCAACAAGCAGGCCGGCTCGATACCCGGCAACGATCCCGACGTCGGCACCGGCGGCACCCCGTTCATGAAATACCTGAAAAAACACCGCGACGAGAACGCGGCGCAGACCGTCTAGAGCGTCGCCAGGTCGGGCAACGCGTTCTTGTCGAGCGCGTTGTCCGCCGGCGGCATCGGGTATTTAAGCCCGGTCGCACAGTTGAACAGCACGACCTGATCGTCCTCGTCGACCAAGCCCTCGGCTAGCGCCCCGCGATAGGCGGCTAGCGTGGCCCCGCCCTCCGGGCACAGCAGCAACCCGTCGCCGCGCGCGCAATCGTCGACCGCGGCGACGATTGCGGCGTCATCCACCGCGAGCGCCCTGCCCCCGCTTTCACGGACCGCGCGCAGGATCAGGAAGTCGCCCACCGCCTTGGGCACGCGAATCCCCGCGGCGATGGTGTGCGCGTCTTCCCAGCGCTCGGCATGCTCTTCACCCGCTTCGAAGGCCTTGACGATCGGTGCGCAGCCACTCGCCTGAATCGCGAACATTTTCGGCCGCTCAGAGCCAATCCAGCCCAGTTCCTCCAGCTCTGCAAACGCCTTCCACATCCCGATCAGTCCGGTGCCGCCGCCGGTCGGGTAGAAGATCGCCTTGGGAAGCCGCCAGCCGAACTGCGCGGCCAGTTCGAGCCCCATCGTCTTCTTGCCTTCGATCCGGTACGGCTCCTTGAGCGTCGAAAAATCGAACCAGCGCCCTTCGGCCGCGCCTTTCCCGACGATCGCGCCGCATTCGGCGAACAGCCCGTTGACGCGATACACCCGCGCGCCCTGCCGAGCGATCTCGCGGACGTTGATTTCGGGCGTGTCGTCGGGGCAAAACACCACCGTCTCGATTCCGACGCGACTGGCGTAGGCAGCGAGCGCGGCGCCGGCGTTGCCGTTGGTCGGCATCGCGATCTTGGTAACGCCAAGTTCCTTGGCCATCGCCACCGCCATCACCAGCCCGCGCGCCTTGAACGATCCCGTCGGCAGGCGGCCTTCGTCCTTGACCAGCACGTTGCGTCCGCCCGAGACGGGGATCGGCACCAGCGGCGTCTCGATCTCGCCCAGGCTAACGATGTTTTCGGTGCGGCGAACCGGCAGCAACTCGCGCCAGCGCCACAAGTCGGCGTCGCGGCTTTCGAGCGCATCGCGGCTCAGCGCCTTGCCTGCCGCGGCCAGGTCGTAACGCACGAGCAGCGGCCGCCCCGCGCGCGACAGTCCGTGCAGTGCGTCGGCCTCGTAAAGCTCGCCGGTCAGCGAACATTCAAGGCGAGTGACGAAAGTCTGACGGTCGGAAGTGAGATTTGCGTTCGGCACGCTCACTCCGGCTTTTTCGCCACCGCGACCATTGCCGGGCGGAGCAGGCGGTCCTTGATCATGTAGCCCGATTGAAGCTCCTGCATGATCGTGCCCGGCTCGGCATCGGCGCTCGGCACTTCGAGCATTGCCTGATGCTGGTGCGGATCGAGCGGGAGCCCGACCGCGGCGATCCGGGTGATGCCGTGGAGCCCGAACACTTTGTCGAGTTCGCGCCGCGTCGCCTCGATCCCGGTGACCAGCGCTGTAAGACGCTCATCGTCATGCAGCTCGGGAGGAATCGCTTCCAAAGCGCGGGAAAGATTGTCTGAAACCGTGAGGATATCGCGCGCGAAACCGGTCGAAGAATAGGCACGCGCGTCGGCGACGTCCTTCTCCAGCCGGCGGCGCACGTTCTGCGTTTCGGCTTTGGCGTAAAGCACGTCCTGCTTGGCGGTTTCGAGCGCGGCGCGCAGTTCGGCATCTTCGCCGCTCTCGAGGAATTCCTCGGGAACCCCCTTCAATTCCTCGGCGACCGCGGGATCGTCCTGCGGGATCGTTTCGTCGCTCATGTCGTAAAAATTTCCAGCTAACCGATGATTTTGCCCAGTGATTGGGCGGTGAAATCCACCATGGGCACGACACGCGCATAATTCAACCGCGTCGGGCCGATCACACCGACCACGCCGACCACGCGTCCTTCACGGTCTCGGTAAGGCGAAGCGACCACCGCCGAGCCCGAAAGCGCAAACAGCCGGTTCTCCGAGCCGATGAAAATGCGCGTCGCCTGCGCCTCGCGCGTCGAATCGAGCAAGTCGGCGACCGCCCCCTGATTCTCCAGATCGTCGAGCAGTTGGCGGACCCGCTCGACATCGCCCAGCGCTGCCTCGTCGAGCAAGTTGGCTTGCCCGCGCACGATCAGCACCGGCCGGCGCGCGGCGTCCTCGCTCCACACCGCCAGCCCGCGTTCTACGAGGTCGCGCGAGGCCGCATCGAGCGCCGAGCGGCCCGATGCGATTTCCGCGCGCATCGCCGCAGCGGCTTCGAACAGTGTCCGCCCGGCGAGCCGCGCCGTGATGTAGTTCGAAGCTTGTTCGAGCGTGTTTGCCCCAACCCCGCCCGGCAGTTCAAGCACCCGGTTCTCAACTGCGCCGTCCTCGCCCACGAGCACCGCCAGCGCGCGCGTGGCGGATAGCGGCACAAGCTGAAGTTGCGCCAAGCGCGGCTCACGGTGCGGCACCAGCACTACTCCCGCCGCAGCGGAAAGCTCGGACAGCAGCGCGCTGGTTGCGGTCAGCGCGGCCTCGATCGGCCCGGGATTGCCCAAGCGGCGCTCGATCGCCGCGCGTTCTTCGGCGGTGGGCTCCGCAACCTGCATCATTCCGTCGACAAATAGCCTGAGGCCCCGCTCGGTCGGCAGCCGCCCCGCGCTGGTGTGCGGCGCGGCAAGCAGGCCCAGATGTTCGAGATCGGCCAGCACCGAGCGGATCGACGCGGGCGAAAGGTTGAGCGCGCCCGCGCCCGCGAGTGTCTTCGATCCCACCGGATGCCCGTCGGCGAGATAGCCTTCGACCACCAGCCGGAAAATGTCGCGCGCTCGGGCGTTGAGCTCGGTGATCGGCGGGGTGGTCATGACGATAAATTTTCTATTTGCGCACGGATGTCCCGAAAAGTTGGGTTGCGATAAGGCGAGGCTTCCGCGATCGCTCGATCCATGTGCTTCAGAAATTCGTTCGCTACATCGCGATGCCCGCTAAGCATGTTGAGCGCGGCCTTCGCAGCATATTCCATTTGCGGCAGCGTACTCGGCTGGCCAATTTGTGACACCATATCCCGAGCGCGCACCACATCGTTTTCGTGGACTGCCGCGAAGTATGCATCGCAAGCCCTTAGCCAATCGGTGGGCTCGTGCTCACGCCAATACCGATCGATTTCATTGCGCACGAGCAACCGATCGACCTGTTTGCTGTCGAGCATTCTCCCGATTTCCATCGTAACGAGCACATTCTTCAGTTCCGGGGTGCTCTCGGCCTTCTCTCGCAACAGGTCGAACAGCCAAGTTGGCAAGTCGCGCAAGCGCACGTTGTAGTGCAGCAATGCCGGCAGCAGACTCAAAGAAAACGTCAGCTGTTCGCTGTCTCGCTCACGCCACAGAGCCAGCAGGCCGGCGCCGTCATTTTTCTTGCCTGCATTTTTTGAGCGCATGGGAATTGCGGTCGCCGCAAAATGTGCCAAACCGATTGCCCCAAAAGCCGCGACGGCGAGTTCATATCGGTAGCCCGAGCCGCCAGTTTGGCCCGCGGTCAGGGCCGCCACCGAAAAACAGACCACGACTTGTAGTAAGCTGGCGAGCGGTCCGCCCAATATGAAGATTGCTCGCCGCTCCGCCGTGTTCAGCGAGCGTTCGACAGGAACCGCCAGAACCCAACCGCCAGCATCATCAAGTTTGACTCGCCGTGTAACAAGCAACTGGCGATGGTATGCGTAATAGGCAATCCATCCTACCGAAAAGATGATTACCTTCCATCGTACAAAAAATGTTGCGAGTGCGTGACCCAATTCATGAACTAAGATAGATACCGGTAGCAAAACAAAGAACAGTGAAACTCCAAGCGGCATGTGCCATGCGGAATCAAAGCTGCCAATACATAATGCGGTTGCCCACGCTAAAAATGCGACCGCAAACGCGCGGCCTAATGCAGCAATCATTCGCTTGATCGCGACAACTGAAACGCCTCCGAGAGCGATAGCGTTGGTTCTGGCATCCCAAGCATCATCCCGCTAGACGGCCCCAAAATCAAGCGTAGGAGCCTCAATGCGATCTTCCGGCCGCGCACCCGACGAGATGCGCGCGATTTATTTCGAGCCCCACTTCACCAAGCACGCCGAGGGATCGGTGCTGGTGAGCTTCGGCGACACGCGCGTGCTGTGCACCGCCAGCGTCGAGGAAAAATTGCCACCGTGGATGCGCGGCAAGGGCGAAGGTTGGGTCACCGCCGAATATTCGATGCTCCCGCGCGCCACGCACACCCGCGGCGCGCGCGAGGCCGCCAAAGGCAAGCAATCGGGACGAACGCAGGAAATCCAGCGGCTGATCGGGCGCAGCTTGCGCGCGGTCACCGACCTCAGGAAGCTCGGCGAGCGGCAGATCACGCTCGATTGCGATGTGATCCAGGCCGACGGCGGGACGCGCACCGCGGCGATCTCGGGCGCTTGGGTCGCGCTGAGGATCGCGATCGACGGGCTGATAAAGCAGGGACTGATCGCGGACGACCCGCTGACGCGCAAAGTCGCGGCGGTGAGTTGCGGAATCTGCGGTGGCTCGCCGGTGCTCGATCTCGATTACATTGAGGATTCTGCCGCCGACGCCGACGCCAATTTCGTGCTGATCGAAGGCGGTCAGATCGCCGAAGTCCAGGCTACCGCCGAAGGCGCGACCTACGACGAAGAAGGCCTGCTGCGCCTGCTTCGCCTCGCCCGGATCGGCTGCGAGCGCATCTTCGCCGCTCAAACCGAGGCGGTGCGGTGACACGCCGGCTCGGCGCCGAAACGCTGGTGATTGCCACGCACAATGCGGGCAAGCTCAAGGAGATCGGCGCGCTGCTCGAACCGTTCGGGATCGCCTGCATCAGCGCGGGCTCGCTCGGGCTGGCCGAGCCGCCCGAAACCGGGCGCACGTTCATCGAAAACGCGCTGATCAAGGCGCGCGCGGCGGCCGAGAATTCGGGGCTCCCTTCGCTCGCCGACGATTCGGGGCTGTGCGTCGCCGCGCTCGATGGCTTGCCCGGGGTGTGGACCGCCGACTGGGCCGAACGCCAGTGGTTCGAAGGCAGCGCCGGACGCGACTGGTACATGGCGATGGGCAAGGTCGAAGGGATGCTCGCCGCGAAAGGTGCGGGCGTCGACCGCTCGTGTTGGTTCGCTTGTGTCCTCGCGCTCGTCTGGCCCGATGGCGAGCAGGCGATCTACGAAGGTCGCGCGGACGGTTCACTGATCTGGCCGCCGCGCGGAACGCTGGGGTTCGGCTACGATCCGATATTCGTTCCGGCGGGCGACACCCGCGCGTTCGCCGAGCTCGATCCGGCCGAGAAGCACAAGATCAGCCACCGCGCAGATGCTTTCGCCAAGCTCGTCGCGGAGCAGTTCGCAGGCTGACATGGCGCGCGCGCTCTACATCCATTGGCCGTTCTGCCTCGCAAAGTGCCCGTACTGCGACTTCAACAGCCATGTCCGCGAGCGAGTCGATCACGATGCATGGGAGCGCGCCCTGCTGGCCGACCTCGAACGCGAAGCCCAGCTGGCGGGCGGCGAGCGGCTCGAATCGATCTTCTTCGGCGGGGGCACGCCGTCGCTGATGCCTCCCGCGCTGGTGGGCCGTTTGCTCGAAGCGGCCGAGGCGCGCTGGGGGTTTGCCGGCGGGATCGAGATCACGCTCGAAGCCAACCCCTCGTCGGTCGAAGCAGCCAGGTTTGCCGATCTGGCCAGCGCTGGGATCAACCGTGTATCGCTGGGGCTGCAGGCGCTCGACGATGACGCCCTGCGGTTTCTCGGGCGGCTGCACGACGCGGCCGAGGGGCTTGCCGCGCTGCAAGTCGCACAGCGTCACTTTGCGCGGGTCAGCTTCGATCTGATTTATGCGCGCCCGGGCCAGGATGCGGCAGCGTGGGCGACGGAGCTGACCCGTGCGCTGGCGCTCGGCACGGGCCACCTCTCGCTTTATCAGCTGACGATCGAGCCCGGCACCCGCTTTGCGACGCTCGTGCGCGAAGGTCGGTTCGTGCCGCTCGATAATGACGCAGGCGGCGATCTGTTCGCCGTGACCCGCGAGCTTACGGCGGCGGCGGGTCTTCCGGCCTATGAAATCAGCAACCACACGCGTCCCGGCGAGGAGAGCAGACACAATCTCGCCTACTGGCGTTACCAGGACTACCTCGGGATCGGGCCCGGCGCGCATGGCCGCCGTGGCGGGATCGCGACTGTCCGGCACAAGAAACCGGAGAACTGGCTCGCCGCCATCGAGCGTCAGGGCGACGGAATCGCCGAGGCGCGAGCGCTGGGCGCGCACGAGCAAGCGTCCGAAGCGATGCTGATGGGCTTGCGCCTGCGCGAAGGCATCGATCTGGCTGCGCTCGCGGCACGTTTTGGTCTGGCTCCAACCGACCTCGCCGATGCAGACAAAGTCGCGTTCTACCGCGAGCAGGGGCTGGTTCGACAGGACGAATGCCGGCTCGGTGTGACCGACGCCGGGATGCCGCTGCTCGACGCGCTGCTCGCCGAGCTGGTCCCTGCTCGGCTGCTCGCCGCATGAGCGCGGGCGAAGTTCTTGCGGCGTGGGAGGCCCATCTCGCACACGACCGCCGGCGCTCTCCGCACACGGTGCGCGCCTACCTGGCGACGGCACGCAGGCTCATCGAAGCGGCCGACGCCGATAGTTGGTCCGCCATTGCCCGGCTCAATTCCGCAGCGTTGCGCGCGCAACTTGCCCGGCGGCGCGCCGAGGGTTTGTCGAACGCCTCCGCCGCGCGCGAACTGTCGGCGATAAAGGTGTTTGTTGGCTTCGCGCGGAACCGCGCCGGGCTCGCCGAAGCGCAGCCGCCGCGGATGCGCGGGCCGCGGATCAAGAAAGGGCTGCCGCGCCCGGTTACCCCCGACGAGGTGGTGAACCTCGCCGCCGGAGTCGCCCATGACGCTGCCGAACCGTGGATCGGTGCGCGCGACCGCGCGGTGCTGCTGCTGCTCTATGGCGCCGGCTTGCGGATTGCCGAGGCATTGTCGCTGACCGGCGCTGACTTGCCGCTCGGCGAGGTGCTGGTCATTACCGGCAAAGGCAGCAAGCAACGCGCGGTGCCGCTGCTGCCATTGGTGCGCGATGCGATCGCCGACTACCTCGCCAAGTCGCCATGGCCGGTCGCGCGCGCCGACCCGGTGTTTCGCGGTGCGAAAGGCGGCGCGTTGTCGCAGGGCATGGTGCAAAAAGCCATGGCGCGCGCCCGTATCGCGCTCGGTCTGCCGCCCACCGCCACTCCGCACGCGCTGCGCCACAGCTTCGCCACGCATCTGCTTGGCGCGGGCGCGGACTTGCGCAGCTTGCAGGAGCTGCTCGGCCACGCCAGTCTGGGCTCGACGCAGATTTATACCAAAGTCGATGCGGCGACGCTGCTCGACGTCTATCGCCACGCCCACCCGCGCGAGCTGGCTCAGCAGGAGTCGTCGGCTTCGGGCACCCAGCGCAGCACCCGCCAGACATAAGCGCCGACGAGCAGCGCGAGCAGGATCGCCAGCCCCGGCCCGATCCATTTGTGCAAGGCTCCCAGATAACGCGCCAGCCACTGCCCGCCGAGGATCAGCAGCGCGTTCCACACCAGCGCCCCGGCGAAAGTAAAGCCGAGGAAGCGAACGTGCTTCATGTGCGACAGTCCCGCGGGCAGCGAGATCAGCGTGCGGAAGAACGGCGAAAAGCGCATCACGAACACGATCCACTGGCCGTGGCGGCGAAAGAACGCGCTCGCCCGCTCGACATCGCGCCAGCTCAGCGTCAACCAGCGCCCCCACTTGCACACGAACGGCTTGAGACGTTTGTAGCCAAGCCGGTCGCCGAGCAGGAACCAGACGTAATTGCCCGCGGTCGAGCCGATGGTTCCGGCGAGCAGGAGCGGCCAGAACGTCATCGCCCCGCGCGCCACCGCGATCCCGCCCACGCCCATGATCAGTTCGCTGGGGATCGGCGGAAATACGTTCTCGAGCGCCATCAGCAGCGCGATGCCAAGGTAGCCGCCGCGCTCGACCAGGCGGATGATCAGCTCGTCCATCGCGTTCTAACGAACGAAGCGGTGCGCGAGTTCAAGCGTCGTTCGCATCTCGAACAATTTTGCTTGCGCCGAACTCAGTTGACCGATAAAAATGCACCGTTCGTCGCAGCCGTGACCGGCGATCGTGTCCGGTGGCTGCACGCGTAGCGGACGAACGCATGGGGCTTTCCAGCCATGTTCCAGCATCTGCAAGACAACCGCGCCGTATTTCTCGGCGCGGTCGCGATCGTCGCCGTCGGGCTCACCACCAGCGGCTATGTTCTGGGTGACGGGTTGCGCCGCGCCAAAGCCGCCGAGCGCGAAGTGACAGTGCGCGGCGTTTCCGAGCGCGACGTCACCGCCAATCTCGCGACCTGGTCGGTCGAATTCTCGCATACCGGGACCGACCTCGCCTCAGTTCAGCAGTCGGTCGACGCCCAGGCGCAAGCCGTTCGCGCGTTCTTTGTCCGCGCCGGGATCAGGTCCGACGATCTGTCCGACAGCAACGTTTCGCTGAGCCGCCAGCAACCGCGCGAAGGCGAAACGGGGCCGGAGCGTCTGACCGTCGCGCGCTCAATCCAGCTGCGCACCGCCGACGTCGTGCGCGCCCGCGCCGCTTATACGCGCCAAGCCGAATTGCTGCGCGACGGGGTTGAGATTTCGGGCGGCGCGATCAGCTACACCTTTACCGGGCTCAACGCGCTCAAGCCCGCGATGATCGCCGAAGCCAACCGCAATGCACGGCTTAGCGCCGACCAGTTCGCACGCGACAGCGGCGCCGCGGTGGGCAAGATGAAGAGCGCCAGCCAGGGCTACTTCTCGGTCGGTGCGCGCGACGGCGAGGATTGCGACGATTGCGGATCCGGCGGAGGGAGTTCGCCGTTCCAGAAGGTTCGCGTGGTGACGACGATCGAATACGACTTGGGTTAACCCCGCAGCATCGCGGCGTGGCGGGCCTCGATCGCGTTCCAGATCAGCGCGGGGGTGTCGGTGCCGTTGAAGCGGTCGATCGCGACGATGCCGGTGGGCGAGGTGACGTTGATTTCGGTCAGCCACTCGCCGCCGATCACGTCGATGCCGACGAACACAAGCCCGCGCCGCGCGAGCTCGGGGCCCATGGCGGCGCATATCTCCTCCTCGCGCGGGGTCAGCGTCGCGGCTTCGGCAAACCCGCCGACCGCGAGGTTGGAGCGGAATTCGCCCTCGCCCGGCTTGCGGTTGATCGCGCCCGCGAACTTGCCGTCGATCAGCACGATCCGCTTGTCGCCTTGCGCGACGCTTGGGAGGAAGGCTTGCACCATAAACGGCTCGACCCAGGCGTTCTGAAACATTTCCACCAGCGCGCCCAGATTGCTGCCGTCGCGCGGCACACGGAACACCGCCTTGCCGCCATTGCCGTGGAGCGGCTTGACCACGATCTCGCCGTGCTCGGCCAGAAACTTGCGCGTCGCCCCGAGCGAACGGGTGATCATCGTCGGCGGCATGAACCGGGCAAAATCGAGCACGAACACTTTTTCAGGCGCATCGCGCACGCTTGCGGGGTCGTTGACCACAAGCGTTTCACCCTGCAGCCGTTCGAGCAGGTGCGTGGCGGTGATGTAGCCGAGATCGAACGGCGGGTCCTGGCGCATCAGCACCACGTCGATGTCGCGTCCCAGATCGAGCAATCGCGCCTCGCCGGCCGCGAAGTGGTCGCCCTCTTTGCGTTGCACCGTCACCGGCGTGCCGAAGGTGTAGAGCCGGCCTGCTTCCCAGGTCAGATCGGGAGCGCGATAATGCAACACCTCGTGCCCGCGCTCCTGCGCCGCCAGCATCAGCGCAAACGACGAATCGCCCGCGATGTTGATGCTTTCCAGCGGGTCCATCTGAACCGCGACGCGCAGGGTCATGCAGTAATCCTTGGATCAGTTCAGCGAGGCGTTGACGATGTGGCGCGGCCACGCGCCGGGCGCAAGCAGCAGGACGTCGACCTGCGCGCTGTCGCCCGGCCTGACGAACCGCGCCGCGAGCACTTCCGCCGCCGCGCTCACCCGGCGCAACCGCCAGGGATCGATCGCCATCCCGAGTTCGTCCGCGCTGGCGCGCCACTTGACCTCGACGAACGCGACGGTGCGTCCGCGCCGGGCGACCAAGTCGATTTCGCCGCGCGGAGTCTTCACCCGGCGGGCGAGAATGCGCCAACCCTTGAGCCGCAAATACCAAGCCGCGATCGTTTCGCCCCGCCTGCCCCGCGCTTCCCGAGCGCGTCGGTTGCTCACTTGAGCTCCAGCGCGCGGGCATAGAGCGCCTTGCGGTCGAGCCCGGTTGCACGCGCGACATCGGCGGCCGCTTGCGAGGGTTTGGCCGAAGCGAGAGCAGCGCGCAGCAGCGCATCGGTATCGAACTCAGCGGGCGGACCCTCCCCCGGCGGAGCGACCAGCAGCACGATCTCGCCTTTGGGCGGCGTGCCAAAATGCGCGGCAAGCTCTTCTGCGCTGCCGGTGCGGCACTCCTCGTAAAGCTTGGTCAGCTCGCGCGCGACCGCCACCTCGCGGCGCGGCAGCACATCAGCGATCGCCGCGAGCGAATCCGCTAGCCGCGGTCCGGTCTCGTAGAACACCAGCGTCGCGCGAACGCTCGCCAATTCGCTGAGCACTTCGCGCCGCGCCTTGTCCTTGGCCGGAAGGAAGCCTGCGAATAGGAACCGGTCGCTGGGGAGGCCCGAGATCGCCAGTGCCAGAATGGCCGCGCTCGCCCCCGGCGCTCCCGTCACCGCAATCCCGCGCTCGCGCGCGGCGCGGACCAGCTTGAACCCCGGGTCTGCGATCAGCGGGGTTCCGGCGTCGCTGACCAGCGCCACCGCCTGAATTTGCGCGAGCGTCAGCAAGTGCTCGCGCGTCTCCTCGCGGGCGTGGTCGTCATAGCGCACGAGCCGCGCCTTAATGCCGAGGTGATGGAGCAGCTTGCCGGTCATCCGAGTGTCCTCGCAGGCTATCGCAGCCGCGCCTCGGAGCGTCTGAATCGCGCGCAGCGTGATGTCGCCGAGATTGCCAATCGGCGTCGCCACGATGTAGAGACCGGGGGAAAGCGGCGCGTCCATGCGGCGCAGCATGGACCGGCCCGAGGAGGGCGACAAGCGATGAACACCGGCCGACCCAGCCGCCGCAGCGTGCTTGCGCTGGGCGTCGTCGCACTGCTCGCGGGGTGCAAGTTCATCCCCAAACATCCGCCGACAACCACCCCGACTCCTCCGCCCACGACCAGTACTTTGCCGAGTGACAGCGCACGGCACCGCGTCGCGCTGCTCGTGCCACTGAGCGGATCGGGCGCGGCGCTCGGTCAGTCGCTCGAGAATGCCACCCAGATGGCGCTGCTCGACACGAACGCGCAGAACCTGCGGATCACGACTTACGATACGGGCGCGGGCGCTGCCGCCGCCGCGACGCGCGCGGCTCAGGACGGCAACGCGTTAATCATCGGGCCGCTCTCCGCGGGCGATGTGGCGACGGTTTCCCGCGCCGCGCGCATGCCGGTGATCTCGTTCGCCGCCGACCCCGGTGTGGCGACGCGCGATACCTTCACGATGGGCACATCGGCCGAGCAATCGATCGCGCGAACGGTGGCCTATGCCACGTCCAAAGGCCTGCATCGGTTCGGCGCGCTCGTCCCGGTGGGCGATTACGGGGCGCGGGCAGCGGCGGCATTGCAGGCCGCGGCGCACGCGCAGGGGAGCAGCGTGGTCGGGGTCGAGACGTTCGAGCGCAGCAATCCCTCGATCGTCAGCGCCGCACGGCGGCTCAAGGCGCGCGGCGCGCTCGACGGGGTGCTTGTCGCCGACGCGCCGCGCTATGCGGTACTCGCCGCCCCCCAGCTCAAGGCCGGGACTCCGGCGCTGCGAATTTTTGGAACCGAGCTGTGGACCGGGGAAGCCTCGGTCGGCAGCTCTTCCGCGCTGCGCGGTGCCTGGTTCTCGGCGGTGTCGGACCAGCGATTCCGCCAGTTCTCGGACAGCTACAAGTCGCGCTTCGGTGCGGCCCCGTACCGCCTGTCGACGCTCGGCTACGATTCGGTGCTGCTGACGATCCGCATCGCGCGCGACTGGCGGCCCGGCTCGTCTTTTCCGACCGGAC
>JBBRER010000068.1:0-12607 GCA_038202745.1 Sphingomonadales bacterium | reverse complement strand
ATTTTGCTTGCCAGCCGGCGGGGAGAGCCGGACATTCGCCCGCGAACAACGGGGCGGGCGATGAAACGGTTTCTCCTCGGCGGCGCGGCGCTGGTGCTCGGCGCAAATTTGCCGGCGAGCCTCTCGGCAAGTTCGGACCTTGGGTGCACCCCGGCGTGGACGCTGGTGTCGCGCGCACTCGATTGCAGCAATCGCGCGTTCCTCACCCCGGGGAACGACACCCGCGTCAATCTGCTGATGCTGCTGCGCGACCGCGCGGGGCTTTCGGACCGTGGGGTGAGCGTTCCCAAGACGGACTATACCGCGCAGGATTTTGGCGCGACCTTCCTCGACTGGGACGTGCTTCAGGGCGCCTATTGGCGCGACGTGCCAGCGATGACGACCGACAGCGAAGGTTCGCGCTGCGCCAGCTTGGCGGGAGGTGAGGCTGCGTTTGGCGTGGCGCTCGCCGCGGAGCGCGGGCTGAGCGCGGCGGAGCGGACGGGGCTGGGCGCGGCGCGGGCGCGGCTCGCGGCGACGTGCAAGGCCGAAACGGGGGCAGGGCTCCTGGCTTGGCCGGTCGCGTCCAGCGTGCCGGGCAAGGCATTCCTCGGTTATCTTCAAAGCGCGGATGCGTTTTACGCGGGGCGCTGGGATGGCGCCCGCGCCGGGTTCGCCGCCCTGCGCTCCGCGCCAAACCCCTGGGTTGCCGAAACCGCGCGCTACATGCTCGCGCGGACCGAACTCAACGCCGCGATCGAGCCGGCGATCGGCGATTACGGCTGGCTCGACGACATGGCCAAAGTCGACAAGGCGGGGGCGATGCGGGGGCTTAACGCGCTCGCCGATTATCTCAAGGCTTACCCCACCGGCGCCTATGCTCCCTCGGCGATCGGGTTGGTGCGGCGCGGGATGTGGCTCGCGGGTGAGACGCGGCCGCTGGCGCATACTTACGAACGGCTGTTGACGCAGACCCGGGCGGACAATCCGGCGACGCCGCCGCTGATCGAGGAGACCGACAACAAGCTTCTCACGCGCGATTACGCCAAGTCCGCGATCGACGGCCCGTTGTTGCTCGCGACGCTCGACCTGATGCGGATGCGGCGGAACGAAGACGAGGACGGCAAGATCGTCGACGCGCCTTCGCTCGGGGCGCAGGAACTGGCGGGGCAGCAGGCGGCGTTCGCCGGGCGCGCCGACCTGTACGATTTCCTCCGGGCCTCGCACGCGTTCTACGTCGGCAACGATGCCCGGGCGGTACTGAAGCTGGTCCCTGACGACGCGCGGCACGGCGCGGCCAGCCCGCTCGGTTTCAGCCGCCAGGTGCTGCGCGGAATCGCGCTGGCCGCGCTCAAAGACCCGAATGAGGCCGGGTTCTGGCGCGAGCTGATGGCGGGCGCGAGCGGGCCGTGGCAACGCCCGACGATCGAGCTGGCGCTGGCGCGCAACTTCGAGCTGGCGGGACGCTCCGGCGACGTCTTCGCGCCTGCCTCGCCCGTGCTCGACCCAACGATCCGCGGCATCCTGCTCCAGACCCTCGCTTCGCCCGAGGTCCTGCGCGCCGACGCACGCTCCGCGGGGCGCCCGCAGCGCGAGCGCGATATCGCGGCGTTCACGCTGCTCTACAAAGAACTCAGCCGCGGGCGTTACGCCGATTTCGCGGCCGACACGGCGCTCGTGCGCAAAGGCGCGGATACCGGCGCGGGCTTGTACGACCTCGACGGGCAGGAGGCGATTCCGGCCGGTTTGTTCACCGCGGGGCTATGGAGCGACGGCTATGCCTGCCCGGCGATCGCGCGCACCGCCGCCACGCTCGCGAGGGGGCCGGGCAACGTGTCCGCTCGGCTGTGCCTCGGCGATTTCTGGCGGCTCAACGGCTTCGACCAGTTCACCGCGCTCGACCAGCCGCGCGCCGCCGGGACGCTCGGCTCGGGCAAGCCGCAGTTCCCCGGCGCGCCGCTCGCGCGGATGGACATCTACACCGCGCTGATCGCCGATCCGCGCGTTTCGGCGAGCGACAAGGCTTATGCGCTCTACCGCGCGGTCGGCTGCTACGGTCCGTCGGGCTATAATTCGTGCGGCGGGGCGGACGTCGATTCGGCGCAGCGCAAGGCGTGGTTCAACCGGCTCAAGAGCGAATTTCCGGCCACATCGTGGGCGAAAAAGGCGCGCTACTACTGGTGACGCGCGCCGCCGCGCTCCTCGCGCTGCTGCTCGCAAGCTGCGCGCCCCAATCGTCGCGCGTCGATCCGGCGAATTACGACGCGTTTTTCGTGTGGGGCGGCTCCCGTCCGCCACAGCACGCGCGAATGCTCTACCTGCTCGCGGGCGAAGTGCGGCGCGCCGGACCGCCGCGGCTGATCCCGCTGCGCGCCGTGCCCCGGCTCCCGACCACCGCAGTGTGGCTCATCGTGCGAACCGAGCGACTCGACTGGGACGAAGCGACCTGGCGCGATGTCTTGCGGAAACTCGAGGAGTGGCGCGGCGCGGGCAATCGCCTCGCTGGGCTGCAGATCGATTTCGACGCCGCGACCGCGCGGCTGGGCGATTACGCGGCGTTTCTGCGCGGCGCGCGCACTCGGTTGCCCGCAGGGTGCCGCCTCTCGGTAACGGGGCTGATGGACTGGGCTGCCAACGCCGATCCGGCGGCGCTGGCAAGCTTGCGCGGCACGATCGACGAGGTCGTCGTGCAAACCTATCAGGGCCGCGCGACGATCCCCGGCTACCCGCGCTATTTCGCGCGACTGACGCGGCTGCCGATAGCCCACCGGATCGCACTGGTCGAAGGCGGCGAATGGCGCGCGCCGTCCGAACTGGCGCACGATCCGCGCTTCACCGGCTATGTCGTGTTTCTCGTCCCATCCCGCCCGGCTGGAGAAGAACCGCGATGATCGCTCGCGAACTGTTGGGGACCGCGCAAGTGCCCGGGGGCGAGGAGCTGCGACTATACGCGCACGGCGCCGACTTCATGATCGTGCTCGGCCGAAATGAGCTGATGAGCACGCGGATGCGCGGGTCCGAGGAAGCGCTGGCGACGCTGACGATCGAGCGGCTGGGGACGCGCGCCGCGCCGCGCTTGTTGATCGGCGGCTACGGCATGGGCTTCACGCTGCGCGCCGCGCTCGCCTGCCTTGACGACAAAGCGCGCGTCACCGTGGCCGAGCTGGTCCCCGAGATTTTTGCCTGGGCGCGCGGGCCGATGGCCGCGCTCGCCGACGGCTGCCTCGACGATCCGCGGGTCGTTCTGGACATGGCCGATGTCGGCGCGGTGATCGCGCGCGCGCGCGGCGACGCGTACGATGCGATCCTGCTCGACGTCGACAACGGCCCCGATGGCCTGGTGCGTGCGGACAACGACCGCATCTATGCCCCCGCCGGCCTGGCCGCGGCGCGCCGCGCGCTAAAACAGGGCGGCGTATTGGCGATCTGGTCGGCGGCGGCGGACCCCGCGTTCACCCGGCGGCTCAAGCGCGCGGGCTTCGCGGTCGAAGTGGTTCACGTCCGGGCCCGGGCCAACGGCAAAGGCCCGCGCCACATCATCTGGTTCGCCGAAAAGCGTTAGCGCGCGCGTTTACCTGACTCTGGGTCCGCCGAACGGCAGCGGCGGGGGTGGGCGGCGGTGACCACGCGGCAGCTGGGCCTGATAGGCGCGACCGCAATGCTCGACGCAATAGGGGAAGCCGGGGTTCACCTTGACCCCGCAGAAGTGGAAATCGGCCTCGCCCGGGTGCCCCATCGGCCAGCGGCAGATGCGGTCGTTAAGCTCGAGCAGGCCGGTCTTCTCGGCCATCTCGGCGCTCGGCTTGGCCGGGACCAGCCGCCGCGGCGGCGCGGGCGGGATCGGCGCCTGCTGATCGCCCGGACCTTGCCGGAGGAAACCGCCGGGACCGACCGAGACGATCCGCGGCTGCGGACCGGCGGCCGGGATGTCGGTGAGTGGTGCGGGAGCCGGTGCGGGCGCGGGTGAAGTGCGCGGCGGGCGCGGCGGCAACGCGGCCTTGGGCGCGGGCTGCGCCGAGGGTTTGGACGGTTTTGCCGCCGGGGCCGGAGCGGCCTCTTTCTCGTTCGGCTTGACCGGCGAGGGCCGCGCCTTGAGCCCGAGCCGGTGCGCCTTGCCGATCACCGCGTTGCGACTGACCCCGCCCAGCTCGTCGGCGATCTGCGACGCGGTCGATCCGCCTTCCCACATCTTGGTAAGCGTAGCGATCCGCTCGTCGGTCCAGCTCATGCGTGTCTTTCCATTTCCCGTGGTGCGCGGGCGGCAGCTCGCGCGCGTCCGATTGCTCGTTCAAACCCTTGCCACTCGCGCGCCCTGCCGATAGTCGCCGCGCGATGGCCGATCAACCCTTCGTCCCCGCTCTGGCAGCCGCGCGCGCCGCGCCCTTGCAGGCATTCGGCGCGAACGGTTTTCCAGCGCAGGGAGTGCCCGTTATCGGCCGGATCAACGGCCTCGGGCTGTGGACGCTCTATATCAAGGAGGTCCGCCGCTTTTTCAAGGTCCAGACGCAGACGATCTGGGCTCCGGCGATGACCACGCTGCTTTATCTGATGATCTTCACCGTCGCCATGGGGCGCGGCGGGATCAGCGTCCTTGGTGTGCCGTTCGCCAGCTTCATCGCGCCCGGGCTGATCGTGATGGGGATGATGGGCAACGCGTTCGCCAACACCAGCTTCAATTTCCTCGCGGGCAAGATTCAGGGGACGATCGTCGATTACCTGATGCCGCCGCTCTCGAACGTCGAACTGATCGTCGGGCTGATCGGCGCGGCGGTGACGCGGGCACTCCTGGTCGGGCTGGCGATCGCCGCGGCGATGCTGCTGTGGCCTGGGGTGCACCTGACGATCGTCCACCCGTGGGCGATCGTGTGGTTTGGCCTCACCGGATCGACGCTGCTCGCGGTGATCGGGCTGATTACCTCGCTATGGGCGGACAAGTTCGATCACGCCGCGATGGTCTCGAATTTCGTCATCACCCCGCTAACGATGCTTTCGGGCACGTTCTACGTGATCGACCGGCTCGCCCCGTCGTTCCAGGCGGTGAGCCGGGTCAACCCGATTTTCTATGTGATCTCGGGCTTCCGCTACGGGTTTCTGGGGCGCAGCGACATCGGCGACACCAACACCGCGGTGTTCCACGGCGCGCTCGGACTTGGCGCGCTGACGCTGGCGCTGACCTGGGTGCTCTACGCGCTGCTCAAGTCAGGGTGGAAGCTGAAGAGTTAGGATGTTCTTGCCGCCTGACGGCGGTGCGCGCCGGGCATCCGCCCGTCGCTACAACGTCAGTGCGTCATGCTCCGTCGCAGCTTATATCGCCCGCCTTCGAAGTCCTCGAACATCTCGTCGATCGAAGGATGCTCGACCGGCCCCGCTTCGCCGTCGGCGAGCAGGTTCTGCTGGCTGACGTACGCGACATAGCTGCCGTCGCCGTTTTCGGCGAGGAGGTGGTAGAACGGCTGATCGCGGTGCGGGCGGACCTGTTCTGGGATCGACGCGTACCATTCCTCGCTGTTGGCGAAGACCGGGTCGATATCGAACACCACTCCGCGAAAATCGAACATCCGGTGACGCACAACCTCGCCGATGCCGAAGCGCGTGCGCGTCGATAGCGGCGCTTCGACCTTGCGGCCGGCTTGCGGCGAAAAGAAGCTGGCGCGATCCATCGGCTCCAACATAAGCGGCGGATACGGATGAAACAACCGAGCCGCGCAATCGATCCCCAAACCGCACGGGTAGCGGGGCTTGGCAACGCGGATGGGTTCGGCTAACCGGCGCGCTTCTTCGACCGGGCGTCCTTTCCGATGCCCTTACAGCGCCCCCGCGGAGAGGTGGCAGAGTGGTCGATCGCGCCGCACTCGAAATGCGGTTTACGGGCAACCGTAACGTGGGTTCGAATCCCACCCTCTCCGCCACTTTTCCATGGAAATCATGGAATTAATGTAGACTCGCCGCGCCTCCAATGGCCCCTCTTGGGCCGTTACGCAGCCATCTCTCGTTCCCATTTGTCGAAAGCGTCGTTCCGGGTAAAAAGGACGGGGTTGCTTAGGCCGGGGGAAGCACAGCGATGCAGCGCGAGCCAGAACTCATACGAGCCGCAACGCGTGCGGTTCGATCACGAATATTCGACAGCGCCGGGTGGGATGAATTTCCGCTGCGCGGCGATGACATCGTCATTTCGACTTATCCAAAATGCGGAACCACGTGGATGCAGCGGATCGTCGGGATGCTGGTCTTTGGGAGCGCAGAACCTTTCGCGGTCCAAGACGTGTCTCCCTGGCCCGACTTCCGCATGATCCCTCGTGCAGTCGTGCTCCAACTCGGGGCCGAGCAAAGCCACCGCCGATTCCTCAAGTCGCACCTGCCGTTCGATGCGCTGCCTGTTCATCGGGGCATGAAATATATCCATGTGGCCCGCGATGGGCGCGATGCGGCTTTGTCGTTTTACAATCACAAAGCGAATTACACGCCCGAAGCGGTTGAACGATTCCTCGAAATCAGCCGAAATGATCCCAAGTTTGCAGATACGTTCGCGGTTGTCGCATCGGACCCGTCGGACCATTTTCATGACTGGCTGGTGGGCGATGAAGATGCCCTGGGCGATCCGGGAGCGTCGTACTTCTTGCTCGAAAACAGCTTCTGGGCGGCGCGCCACGAGCCCCATGTGCTGCTGGTCCATTACAACGATCTCAAGGCCGACCGGGAAGGCGAGATGCGCCGCATCGCCGACTTTCTGGATATCGCCATCCCCGAACAGCTATGGCCGGAACTTGTCGAGGCGGCTGGATTCGACGCCATGAGGAACGCTTCCGACGCGCTGATGCCAGCGGCTGGCAACACCTGGAAAGGCGGAGGCAAGACCTTTCTGAACAAGGGTACCAACGGGCGCTGGCATGACGTCTACCAGGCGCAAGACCTCGCCCTCTATGAAGACCGGGTCGCTGCCGAGTTCACTCCGGCTCTGGCTGCTTGGTGTGAACATGGCCGCCTCGGTGCAGGCGATCCGCGCGCACTACCGGACTAACGAGTAGCGTTGCGCCAGGAACGGACTCCTGGGAGCGGCCGGCAGAGGGATGGTCTATGGCTAATGGCGTCCAATTCGATCTCGACGGCCGGGTGGCGCTCGTTACCGGGGCTTCGTCGGGGCTGGGGGCGGGCTTTGCGCGGGCGCTGGCGCAAGCCGGCGCCAAGGTGGTGCTCGGCGCACGGCGGGCCGACAAGCTCGCGGATCAGGTCGCGGCCATTGCCAAAGCAGGGGGAAAGGCGATCGCGGTCACGCTCGACGTGACGGACGAGGCATCGACTAAAGCAGCTTATGACGCCGCTGAGGCGGCGTTCGGCACCGTCGATACCATCATCGCAAATGCCGGTGTGGCGACCGAAAAGGTGGCGCTCGAGCTCGCGGCGGAAGAGGTGGATGGCCTGCTTAGCGCCAATATCCGCGGAGTCTTTTTGACCGTGACCGAAGGCGCGCGGCGGCTGGACGCCGCGGGTAGCCGGACAAATCAAAACGGCCGCATCGTCATCATCGGATCGATCACGGCCGAAAAAATCTTTCCGGCAAGCTCGGTCTACGGCGCCACGAAAGCTGCGGTACGCCACCTTGGCCGAAGCCTTGCCAGAGAATGGGCGCGGCGCGGGATAAACGTGAACATCATTCAGCCCGGCTATTTCGAATCGGAAATGACCGCCAACTTGTTCGCGAGCGAGAGCGGCCGCAAATTTATCGAGAGCTTCCCGCGTCGGCGCACCCGGCCGGCCACGGATCTTTACACGCCCTTGCTGTTTCTTTGTTCGGACGCGTCGCTGGGCGTCACCGGCGCGGTCATCACCGTCGATGACGGTCAGTCGCTGTAAGGGTCGACGGCAGCCACCGAGCCGGACTCGAACAGTGGAAACGACGGTTCGCTGTGGACGACCGCACCGTCAGTTCCACCATCGGAAAGGCCTGGGATATATTTCCGCTGTCCTACAGCACACCGCCTGTGCCAGCGTCGCCTGGCCGATCCTTCCCGACTCGGCCCGCTCCTTGACCTCGTAAACCCTCACACCATCCGACGGCGATTCCGCGCCTATCGGGCGCAAAACTTCGCCTAACTTACAGTGCGCGACATGAGTGAAGTTCGCAAAATTTTGATCTTCGCCGCCGACCGCTCTCGTCGGTGCCGCTAGCGCAGCCCAAAGCAAATGGGGCCGGCATCGCTGCCAGCCCCACGCTCACCGTCACCGTATCCGGACGATTGGGCGAACCGCCTTTGGCCCGGGGTCGCTGGGGACGATGTGGCCGCTATGATGCGTTTCGAACATCCCGCGTGCCTTGCACTTGAGTGCCCGGCATCGCGATGCTCGTCGCATCGGGCCCGATCAGCCGCTGCCGAAGCTGCTTCGATCGTATCGTCTCTCACTATCCGGTGGCTCAAGAAGAGCCGGCGTTCATCACCCGCAAACCGTGAAGGTGTCCGATCTTCCGAAAAAGACCGGGCCGGTCCCGTCAGGCGGTCGGATCCAGTCCGAAGACCTTCACTTCCCACCTGGCGGTTCCGCGGTCTGGCCCGAGCCATCCTGTCCGAGCGCTGCGCCGCTCCGGCCGAAGCCCAGCTTGCACTGCGTCTTTCAGGCGGTTCAAACCCGACCTGTCGGCTGCATGCCGCTCGCTGCATCTGCGGTTCGCCAAGATTGGTCCGAAGACCTCACTAGGCGGGTTTTCCAACACTGCTGCGGGCAAAGCTGCCGAACCGAAACTCGTTGATTTTTCCTGGGACTTTTCCGGGTTTTACCCCTTGAAGTTCAGAAGCGATCTCGCCGTTCCGATGACTGAAAAATGTCCCGAATCACCGAGTCGCGCAAGCGCTGATTTTGAAAGTTATCCACAATCGGGGTTTGAGCGGTGGACAACTCGTCGCGCCCCGCTCAAAGGCTCAGATTCTGCGCTGCGGAATCGTGCTCAAACTTTCCGATCGCGCTGCGCCAATAACCTCAGCCGCAGCGCATTCAGCTTGATGAACCCTTGCGCATCCTTCTGATCGTAAGCGCCGGCGTCGTCCTCGAACGTCACGTGACGCTCCGAATAAAGGCTATTGGAACTCTTGCGCCCGACGACTTGCGCGAGGCCCTTGTAGAGCTTGAGCCGCACCGTCCCGCTCACTTTCGCCTGGCTGTGATCGATCGCGGCCTGGAGCATCTCGCGCTCGGGCGAGAACCACAGCCCGTTGTAGATGAGCTCGGCATACTTGGGCATCAGCTCGTCTTTGAGGTGGGCGGCGCCGCGGTCGAGCGTGAGGCTTTCGATCCCGCGGTGCGCGCGCGCGTAGATTTCGCCGCCCGGGGTCTCGTACATCCCTCGCGATTTCATCCCGACGAAGCGGTTCTCGACCAGATCGAGCCGGCCGATCCCGTGCTTGCGGCCGAACTCGTTGAGCGCGTCCAGCAGCGTCGCGGGCGACATCGCCTTGCCATTCAGCGCGACGCCGTCGCCACGCTCGAAATTGATCGTAACGTACTCGGGCGCATCGGGTGCGTTCTCCGGGTCGTCGGTGCGCGAATAGACGTATTCCGGCACCTCTTCCCACGGGTCCTCGAGCACTTTGCCTTCGCTCGAGGTGTGCAACAGGTTTGCATCGGTGCTGAACGGGCTTTCGCCGCGCTTGTCCTTCGGCACCGGGATCTGGTGCGCTTCGGCCCAGGCGATCAGCGCGGTGCGGCTGGTCAGGTTCCATTCGCGCCAAGGAGCGATGACGCGGATGTTGGGATCGAGCGCGTACGCCGAAAGCTCGAAGCGGACCTGGTCGTTGCCTTTGCCGGTGGCACCGTGGGCGATCGCATCGGCGCCGGTTTCGTGGGCGATCTCGACCAGCCGCTTGGAGATCAGCGGCCGCGCGATCGAGGTGCCGAGCAGGTAGTCGCCCTCGTACCGCGCGTTGGCGCGCATCATCGGGAACACGAAATCGCGCACGAACTCCTCGCGCAAATCGTCGATGAAGATATGCGCGTCGGGCACGCCCATCAGCCGGGCCTTGGCGCGCGCGGGCTCGAGCTCTTCGCCCTGGCCGAGATCGGCGGTGAAGGTGATCACCTCGCAGCCGTAAGTGACCTGGAGCCACTTGAGGATCACGCTGGTGTCGAGCCCGCCGGAATAAGCCAGGACGACCTTGTTGATGCCGGACATGCGCAATTCCCGAGGATCGTTCGGCGCGCGCCCTATGGCATGGGGGACGGCGCGGCAAGCGAGACCGGGGCGGGGCAGCCCGGTCTCGGGACCCGCGCCGGCGCCTGTCCGGTAACGAGTCGCTACTCCGCCGCTTCCTGCAGCGCCGGGTCCAGGTGCCAGCTTGGCGCTGTGTCGGCCGCGCGCAGTCTCGCGCTTTCCTCGACCAGGTAATCGCGGGTCATCGGGATCGCGTCGCGGCGCTTCACGTACTGGAGCTGCCAGTTGACCATCCCGCCGTGGCGGAACGATTGCTCGGCGCCGGCGAGGTAGAACTGCCACATCCGGAAGAACTTCTCGTCATACAGCGCGACGATCTCGTCGCGGTGCATGACCGTGCGGTTGTACCATTCCTCGAGCGTGTGACAGTAGTGGAAGCGCATCGCTTCGACGTCCATCACCTGCCAGCCGGCCTTCTCGCCCTGGCTGACCAGCTCGCTCAGCGCCGGGATGTAGCCGCCCGGGAAGATGTACTTGCGCGTCCAGGTGTCGGTGTTGCCGGGCGGGCCGGTACGCCCGCAGCAGTGGCTGACCATCACGCCGCCGGGCTTGAGCAGCTTGTGCGTGTGCGTGTAGAAATCGGGGTATTGCGGCGTTCCGACATGCTCGAGCACCCCGACCGAGACGATCCGGTCGAAGCTGCCGGTCACCTCGCGGTAGTCCATCAGCTCGAACTTGACTTTGTCGGCAACGCCTTCGGCCAACGCGCGTTCGCGGCAGAATTCGATCTGGTCGGGAGCGAGCGCGACCCCGAGCACTTCGCAGCCATAGTGCTTGTGCAAATACAGCGCGAAGCCGCCCCAGCCGCAGCCGATATCGAGCACGCGCATCTGCGGACCCGTCTCGCGGGTGAGGTAAAGCTTGGCGGCGATGTGCGCCTTCTTGTCGAGCTGCGCTTGTTCGAGCGAAGTTCCGGCCGCAGGATCGCGGTAATAGGCCATCGTGTATTGGCGGTCCTCATCGAGGAACAGCTCGTAGAGACGGCGCGTGAGATTGTAGGTGAACTCGGCATTCTTGCGCGCCGAGCGGCCGTCGTTGAAGCTGTCGATCCGCGCGGCGAGCTTGTCGGCGATGCTGCGCAGCTGGCCTTTGGGCGAAAAGCCGTCGGTGCTGCCGCTGTTGGAGTGAGCCGAGGTGAACAGCACGAGGTCGCGGATGTCGTGCGGCGGTTCGATCACCATCCGCCCGTCCATGTAGGTCTCGCCCGCACCGACGCGGGGATAGCGCGCGATATGCGCGCCCGCGCCTTTGTCGGTCAGCCGGGTGCGGATCGGATCGCCCGAACCGTCCCCGTATTCGTAGACCTTTCCATCATAATCGGTGACGATGAGCCGGCCTTTGCGGACCAGCTTCTTGAGCATTTTGTCGAGGAGCCACATGCGCGCTCTGATAAAGGCGCGGCCTGTTGCGGCAAGAACTTTTTCGCAGACTTTTCAGATGCCGCGCGCGGTGCCATGAAGCGGCGGCTTCCCGGATGAAAGGTCGATCCTAATGCGCTCCGCCAGTTTGCTCGCCGCCACCGCCCTGATCGCCGCAACCGCGATTTCCGTCCCGGCCCACGCCGATGAGGGGATGTGGACGTTCGACCAGTTCCCCGCCGCCAAGATGCGCAAGGATTATGGCTGGGCGCCCGATCAGGCGTGGCTCGACAAAGTTCGCGCGGCATCGGTGCGGCTGACCGGCGGGTGCTCGGCGAGCTTCGTTTCGGGGCAGGCGCTGATCCTGACCAATCACCACTGCGTCGCCTCGTGCCTGTACGACAACTCGACCGGCGCCGCCGACTTGCTCGACAAGGGCTTCGCCGCGACCGCTCGTGCCGACGAAAAGAAGTGCCCGGGCCAGCAAGCCGAAGTCGTCACCGCGATCACCGATGTGACCGCGCCGGTCAAAGCCGCGATCGGCGGCGCGAGCGGGCAGGCGCTGATCAGGGCGCGCGACGCCAAGATCGCCGCGATCGAGAAAGCCGGGTGCAGCGATACCGCGACGATGCGCTGCCAGGTCGTCTCGCTCTACGGCGGCGGGCAGTACAAGCTTTACACGTACCGCAAGTATTCGGATGTCCGCCTGGTGTGGGCGCCCGAGGACCGCGCCGCGACGTTCGGCGGCGACCCGGACAACTTCAACTTCCCGCGCTATTCGCTCGATGCCTCTTTCCTGCGCGCATACGAGAACGGCAAGCCGGTGAGCGTTCCCTCGTTTCTCAAGTGGAACCCCCGCGCGCCCAAAGTCGGCGAGGCGACGTTCGTCGTCGGCAACCCCGGCTCGACGCAGCGGCTGTATACTTCCGACCAGCTCGCGTTTCAGCGCGAGGTCGCGCTGCCGGTGACGCTGGCGACGCTGTCCGAACTGCGCGGGCGGCTGATCTCGAAAATGGAGGAAAGCCCCGACAAGTACCGCGAGGGGCTCGATGAATTGAACGGGGTCGAGAAC
>JBBRER010000067.1:0-12868 GCA_038202745.1 Sphingomonadales bacterium | reverse complement strand
AATGGGCATTCCGCTGATGTGGGTGCCGTTCTTCCTGGCGTCGTGGGTCGGCGTATTCATCGGCGCGAAGCTGGCTCGCGGAGAGCGAAGCGAGCATGAACGCTAACGACCGTTTTCCAGCAATTGCTGACAATCCCTGGCTCCAGCCGTATCAATCCAGCCGCACTTTCCCCCGCCCGGCCTTGACCGTGCCGCGCAGTTTCTTGCCTTGCAGCCGCTGCTCCTTGCCCACCCGGTTGAGCCGCGATCGGGCGCGTTTTTCGGGAAGTTTCTCCGCCTCCTCGATCAGCGCGGTCAGCCGCGCGCGGGCGTCGGCGCGGTTGGCTTCCTGGGTGCGGAAGCGGCGCGCGGTTAGGACGAGTTCGCCTTTGGCGGTCATCCGGCTGCCCGCGAGCGTGCGCAGCCGCGCGAAGACTTCGGGGGCGAGTCCCAGCGCGTAAACGTCGAGCCGTACTTGCACCGCGGTGGCGACCTTGTTGACGTTCTGCCCGCCCGGCCCGGCGGCGGCGATGAAGCTTTCGCCGATCGACGCGATCGCGCGTTCGCTAAGCTCCGACATCGAAGCCCAGCGCGGCGAAATCGGCGGGGAGCGGCGCACTGGCCGCGATCGGCGGCTTGCCCTCGCGCGCGAGCGACAGCGACAAGGCGTGGAGCATCGTGCGCGCGGCGCCCCTGCCCGTCCCGTAAACCGGATCGCCGAGCAGCGGCGCGCCGAGCCCGTGCTGCGCGTGGACGCGGATTTGGTGGGTGCGCCCGGTCTCGGGGCGGAACTCGACCAGCGTCAGCCCGCCGCGCACCGCGAGCTTGCGCCAGTGCGTGACGGAGGGCTTTCCGGCCCGGGCCGCGATCATCCGCCAGCCCTTTTCGGCGCTGCTGATCTTGCTCAGCGCCAGCGCAATCGTGCCTTCGTCATCCGCAAGCAGCCCCGCGATCACGCCCAGATAGACTTTCTCCACGCTCCGCGCTTCGAACGCCGCGGTGAAGCGCTTGAGTGCCTTGGGATTGCGGGCGAGCAGCAGGCAGCCCGAAGTATCGGTGTCGAGCCGGTGGACGGGAACCGGCGCGCGCTGGAAGCCGAGCTTGAACTCGTCGATGCGGTCGGCGAGCGAGGCGCCGCCCGCGCGCGGCGGATCGAGCGGGAGTCCGGCGGGCTTGTCGATGACCAGCGCCTCGCCGTCCTCGAACAGGATGGGGATATCGCTCACGACAGCAGCTTTGCAGGGATCAGCCCGCGCAGTGCGTTGCCAATGAAGAAGCCATCGGCGAGGTCGTCCAGCGTCAGTTCGGCCTCGCGCGCGCGGCCGGCTTCGATCAGCGAGCGGCGCAGAACCCCGGGAAGCAGTCCCAGCCACGCGGGCGGTGTCAGCAAAAGCCCGTCGCGCTCGACGAAGACGTTGGTGAAACTGCCTTCGGTGATCTTTCCGTCGTCGCCGACGAACAGCGCCTCGTCCGCGCCCGCGTCGCGCGCGGCGGCGAGCGCGGCGTCGTAAAATTCGCGGTCGGAGGTCTTGTGGCGCAGCCGCCAGTCGCCGGGATCGACCGGCAGGCGCAACACCGCGCAGCGCGCCGGTCCCGGTAGCGCTGTCGGCATCGGCCCGATCTCGAGCGCATAGGCGCCGCTGCGCGCGAGCACCAAGCGGACTTTGCCCGCCCCCTCGGCCTCGAAGCACAGCGCCTGAATCGCATTGCGCAGCGCGTGGCGATCGAATGCGAAGCCAAGTTCGGCCGCGCTGCCCTTGATCCGTTCGAGGTGCAGTTCGAGCAGCGGGATGCCGGCCTCGGGCGTGAAGGCCATCGTCTCAATCAGGTCGAAGCCCCCGCCCGCCACCCGCACGAACCCTCCCTTGAGCAGGCACTCGCGCCGTTCGGGCAAGCATTCCGAATCGGCGACGATCGCCGATCCCACCCCCAGCACCGCTTTGCCGCGGTCGTTCTCGCCGGGAGTAAGGCGCAGCGTGCGGATTGCCACGTTGAACGCGGCGTCGCCAGTGCGGTCGGCATGCGGCGGATCGATCCGCCCGATCGCCCCGCAATACGCGCCGCGCGCGTCGCGTTCGGTCGCACCGATCAGCTCCATCGCGCGGATCTTGGGCGCGCCGGTGATCGAGCCGCACGGGAACAGCGCGGCGAGAATCTCGGCCGCACTTCGCCCCGGCTGGAGCCGCGCGCGCACTTCGCTGACCATCTGGTGGACGGTCGGGTAGCTTTCGACCGCGAACGGGTTCTCGACCTGGACGCTGCCCGGTTCGGCCACGCGGGCGAGATCGTTGCGCAGCAGATCGACGATCATCAGATTCTCGGCGCGATCCTTTTCCGACGCGCCGAGTTCGGCGGCGAGGCGCGCGTCCTGCTCGGCATCGGCGCCGCGCGGCCGCGTGCCTTTCATCGGCTTGGCGCGCACCTCGCGCCCTCGCGTCGCGAAGAACAGCTCGGGCGAGAACGACAGCAGCCAGTGCACGCCGTCGTGAACGACCCCGCCATGGCCCGCGCCGGCAGCAGGGCGGATCGCTGCGTAAAGCGCGAGCGGGTCGCCCGAGAACGCGCCGGCCAGCGGGAAGGTCAGGTTGGCCTGGTAGATGTCGCCCGCGGTTATCGCCTCCTGCAATCGCGCGAAGGCGACGGCGTAACCCCCGGGCGATAGTTGCGGATCGAGCGGGCCGAGCGAGCCCCGCGCGCCGTTGCCTTGTGCTGTCAGCCACGCGGGAACTTCCACGGCGGGTATCGTTTCGAAATCGCGGAACGCGCCGAACCACGCCAGCGGCCCCGCCGCCCCGGTTCGCAATGCCGCGAGCGGGGCGAGCTTGGGTTCGAGCGTGAGGCCGGCTTCGTAAGCCAGCCAGCCCGCGAGGTGGAAGCCTTCGCCGCTCAGCGCATCGATCCGCGCCAGTGCGTCCGCGACTTCGGCTGGCCGGCGCGCGACGACGATTTCTACAGGGTCGCGATAAAGCCGGGCGGCGCTAGCGCCTTCGGGGCGGTCATCGTCGAGAAGTACGAAAGGCGCGGCCATCGCGCGTGCTTCTAGCCGCGTGCAGGCGCTCGCACAAAGCCTCTCGCGCGGGCGGGCGCTCGGCGGACGGCTGCGCTGAGCGCGTTTCAGGCAGTGGGCAGGCGCAGCGTCGCGACCAAGCCCTCGATCTCGCCATCCCCGCCGCGCGTGTTGGTGAGGGTAAGAGCCCCGCCATGCTGCTCGGCGATCGCGCGCGCGAGCGTCAGGCCGAGCCCGGCGCCCCCCGTTTCGCTGTTGCGCGAGGGTTCGCCACGGGTGAACGGTTCGAGCATCCGCGCGATCTCGTGCTCGGGAATTCCGGGTCCGGCATCGGCAACCCGGATCACCGCCGCGCCATTTTCGCGCGCGAGCGAGACCTTTGCCTCACCGCCATAGCGCAGCGCGTTGGAAATGAGGTTACGCAGCGCGCGGCGCAGCCAGGTGACGCGCACCGGCAGCGTGATCCGCTGCGTGTCGCCGAGCGTCACCGCCTCACCCATGTCCTCGAATTCTTCGGCGACCTGGGCGACCAGCGCGGAAAGCTCGGTCGGTTCTTTGGGATCGCTCGGGCGGCCGACCCGGGCGAGCGAGAGGATGTCGTCGAGGCTTCGGGTGATGTCCTCGATCGTCGCGGCCATCTTGGCGCGCTCGGCTTCGTCTTCGACGCTCTCGATCCGCACCCGCAATGCGGACAGCGGCGTCTTCAGATCGTGCCCGATCGCCCCGAGCATCACGTCCTTCTCGTCGAGCAGCGCGGCCACGCGCGCTTCCATCGCGTTGTGCGCGACGATCAACCGGCGCACGTCGTGCGGGCCTTGCGGATCGAGCTGGCCGCCGGCGTCGCGCGTTTCGGCGAAATGCTCGACCCGCGTGGTCAACGCCGCCAGCGGCCGGGTAATCCGCCGCACGATCAGCCACGAAGCCCCGATCAGCAGCGCGTAGATCAGCAGCGTCTGCGCGAGCAGCCCGGCAATCAAACCGCGTTCGACTGCCGGCTCGGCCACGCGCACCACCAGCCAGTCGGGCGCACCGCGCAGCTTGATCGCGGCCAGCATCAGCCCGCGCGGCGCTTGCGCGGCGTGACGCCGCATCATCGCCGCGCGACGCGCTATTCGCCGCGCGAATTGCGGTTCGTCGCTGAGATCGCGCCGAACCACGATCGCTTGGTCTATGTCGAGCTGATCGTCGAGTATTCGCCGCAATTCCTGCTCGGCGTCGGGGAGCCGGGTTTCGCCGGGGCGCAGCGGGGATACGGGGCTAAGCTCGATCCGCGCGCCGTGCGTCGCCGCGGCCAGTTCGGGCGGCTCTCCGCCGTGGACGAGCGCCATCAAGCGATCGTGGCCGGTGGCGACGATGCGCAGCGCGGCGGCGTGGACCAGCGCGGTTTCGCGGCGGTCGGCCTGCGCGCGCCAGCGAAGCCCGGCGCTGATCCCCTGCGCCAAAAGCAGCGCCAGCGCGATTGCCAGCATCAGCTGACCTTGCAGGCTTTTGGGCGTGAAGCGAAGCATCAGGCGCAAGCCCGGCGAACGTCCGCGGCGAGCATGTAGCCGCCGCCCCACACGGTCTGGATCAGCGTGGGGTTGCGGCTGTCCGCCTCGATCTTGCGCCGAAGCCGGCTGACCTGGTTGTCGACCGCGCGATCGAACAAGTGCGCCTCGCGCCCCTGGACCATATCGAGCAGGCGGTCGCGGTCGAGCACCTGACGCGGGTGATCGAGGAACGCGACGAGCAGGCGGAATTCGACCGACGAAATCGGCACCAGCGCACCCTCGAAATCGAGCAGCCGGCGTTTGACCGGATCGAGCTTCCAGCCCTCGAATTCGTAGCATTCGTCCTCGGCCGCCGGGCTGGAAGCTTTGGTCGCGCGGCGCAGCACCGAGCGAATCCGCGCAACCAGTTCGCGCGGCTCGAACGGTTTGACGACGTAATCGTCGGCGCCGATCTCGAGCCCGACGATGCGGTCGGTCGCCTCGCCCCGCGCGGTCAGGAAAATCGTCGGGATCTGTCGGGTTTCGACGAGGTGGCGGCACAACGAGAGCCCGTCCTCGCCGGGCATCATGACGTCGAGCAGGACCAGATCGGGGGTTTCGTCGCGCAGCGCGGTGCGCGCGGCCGCGGCGCTCGGGGCTTGCGCCACGACGAACCCCTGGCGCGAAAGATACTCGGCCAGGGGTTCGCGGAGCGCCGCTTCGTCGTCGACGAGCAGCAAGCGGGTGGGCGCAGGTTCGCTCATGACGACGGCCTGCGCCCTTCGCTCATTCGCCCGGGGGCGGGGTCGCCGCGCCCCGCCGCGCTTGCCACTTGGCCTTCATCGAGGCGTGCGCGGCCTGGCGTTCGGCCGGGGTTATCGTGCCGTTGCGATCGGTGTCGACACCGTCGAAGTGCTTGACCGCGGCCGCGACGAATTCGTCGCGAGAAATCGCGCCGTCGCCGTTGGTATCGGCCATCTTGGCCATCGATCCGTGGCCGCCCATTCCATGGCCGCCCAATCGGTGCCCGCCCATCGCGTGCCCGTGATCCATGCCGCCCGCGCCGCGATCCATGCCGTGCATTCCCGCGCCGCCCATCGCGCCGCGCTGGTGCATCGCGACGAACTCGTCGCGCGATATCGCGCCGTTGTGGTCCGTATCGATCCTGTCGAACATTTGAGCCTGGTGCGCCGCGCGGTCGGCGGCGTCGAGCTTGCCGTCGTGGTTGGCGTCGAACTTGGCGAACAGCTGCGCGGCGTGCGCCTGCGCATCGGCGCGGGTCATCGTCTTGTTCGCCCAGTCGCCATGCGGCGCGCCATTCTGAGCAGGGGCGGTCTGCGCGGCGAGCGTGCCGCCGGCGAGCGTCAATGCGGCCAGCGAAAGGCCGATGGTAAGCTTCTTCATCACGTGAACTCCCGAACAAAGGAAACGCAGCCGAAGCCGCACCGGTGGGCGAGGGGAGGGGAGAACCTGCCCGCCGGGCGACTTCGCTGGGTGCCGTTTTAGGGCCAGCTTGTCGCGTGAGTATGCCGGGGGCAGGCCATTTTGTCGCGATTTGTCGCGTTAGGGCTTGGCCGTTCAGCCGCGCGCCATTTTGCCGCGCCGTTCAGCCCATCACAAACGCGTTGAGCTTGTTGCCGTCGGGATCGCGAAAATAGGCGGCGTAGAAGCCTTCGCCGCGGTCGCCCGGCGCGCCTTCATCGGTCCCACCGCTCGCCAGCGCGATATCGTAGAGCCGTTTGACCTGATCGTGATCCTTGGCCTCGAGCGCGACCATCACCCCGTTGCCGACGCTCGCCGCGTTGCCGTCGAACGGCTTGGTCAGCCCGATCCCGGCGCCCGCGCCGGCGGTGCCCCAGGCGATGAAGGTGTCGAACTCCATCATCCGCGACGTGCCCATTTCCGCCGCGAGCGCGTCGTAAAACTTCGCGGCGCGTTGGAGGTCGTTCGTGCCCAAGGTGACATATCCGATCATGTTCGTCCTTTCCGACTCGCGACCCGTGAGAACATTACACGAACATCCCTCACGTTACAACGGCGCGCAACCGGCCTCCAGCCACGCCAAGTCCGCGCCTGATAGCTGCGGCGCGAGAACTTCTCGCGTTCGCGCATGGTACGCATCCCACCACGCGATTTCATCGGGCGTGAGCGTTTCGCGCGCCACTAAGCTCCGGTCGATCGGCGCAAACGTGAGCGTCTCGAAGCCCAGAAACGCTCCTTCCGCGCCCTCGATTTCGCGCGCTTCGACGAGCACCAGATTCTCGATCCGGATGCCGTATTCGCCGCTCTTGTAGTAGCCCGGCTCGTTCGAGAGGATCATCCCCGCCAGCAGCTCCTGCCCGGTCCCGGCCTGCCCGCCCGAGGCCTTGGCGATCCGCTGCGGGCCTTCGTGGACCGCGAGGAAGCTGCCCACCCCGTGCCCGGTGCCGTGCGCGTAGTCGAGCCCGGCGGCCCACAGGAACTGGCGCGCGAAGCTGTCGAGCTGGCTGCCGTTGGTGCCTTGGGGGAATACCGCTAGCGCGAGCGCGATATGGCCCTTGAGCACACGGGTGAAGCGGTCCTTGACCTCGGCCGGAGGCGCGTCGGGGCCGACCCAGACGGTGCGGGTGATGTCGGTCGTGCCGTCGGCGTACTGACCGCCCGAATCGACCAGATAAACGCTGTTCGGCGCGATGGTCCTGTTCGAATCCTCGCTCACCCGGTAGTGCGGGATCGCCGCGTTCGGCCCCGCGCCCGAGATCGTGTCGAACGACAGATCGCGCAGCAGCCCGGTCGCTTCGCGCTGCGCATAGAGCGCGGCGGCGGCAGATAGCTCGGTCTGGTCGCCGGCGGGCGCGGCCGCCTCGAACCAGCGCAGGAATTTTGCGATCGCCGCGCCGTCGCGCGCCTGCGCGGCGCGCTGGCCCGCCTGTTCGACCGGGTTCTTGGTCGCCTTCGGCAGCACGGTCGGGTCGGTCAGTTCGACGACGATCGCGCCGGCCTTTTCGAGCGCGGCGAAGATCGCATGGACCGAGCGTTCGGGATCGATCCCGACGCGCTTGCCGCAGAGCGCCTCCAGCGCGGGCACGAACGCCTCGCGCGGCTCGATCCGCACCGCATTGCCGAGATGCGCGCGCAGCTCGGGCGTGACCTTGTCCTCTGCGATGAACAGCTCGGCGGTGCCGTCGGCGTGGACGAGCACGAACGACAGCGCGACCGGGGTGCGATCGACATCGGCCCCGCGGATGTTGAGCAGCCAGGCGACACCGTCGAGCGCCGAGACCACCGCCGCGTCGAGTTTGCGCGTCGCCAGCCACTCGGCGACCGCGCCGCGCTTGGCCTGGCTCGATTGCCCGGCGAACTCGTCGCCGTGGACGGTCGCGGGGGCGGAGGAGGGCGCTGGGCGGTCCGCCCAGATCGCATCGATCGGGTTGTTGGGCACGGGAACCAGCATGCCGCCGTTCTCGGCCAGCGCCTTGCTCGCCGCGGCGACCCAGCCTTTGCCGTGCAACCACGGATCGAAGCCGATCTTTGCGCCTTCGGGCGCGTGCTCGCCGAGCCAGGTCGCGACGCTGGTTTCGAGCGTCGATTGATAATCGAACAGCCGCCCGTCGACCTGCTCGCGAACCTGGATCGTGTAGCGGCCGTCCACGAAAATCGCGGCTTCGTTCGCCAGCACCGCCACCGTCCCTGCCGAACCACCGAACCCGGTCAGCCACGCCAGCCGCTGCGCATAGCCGCCGACGTATTCGCTCATGTGCTCGTCCGAAATCGGCACGACGAACCCGTCGAGCCCGCCCCGCTTCAATTCTTCGCGCAAGGCGGAGAGGCGGGCTTCGTGCGTTTGCATGAGCATGGCTTGCGGTCCTTTCGCGCACACCATAGGCGCGGGGCATGACTCTTGCCACACCCCCCGTCGCCGCGAAGAAGCCCTCGACCGTCACGCATCACGGCGTCGAAATCGCCGACGATTACGCGTGGCTGCGCGATCCAGCCTATCCCGAGGTCAAGGATCCCGAAGTCCTCGCGCACCTGGCCGCCGAGAACGTGTGGTTCGAAGCGCGGATGAAGCCCCACCAGGCGTTGATTGATACGCTGTTCAAGGAAATGCGCGGGCGGATCAAGGAAGCGGACAAGTCGGTGCCGCAGAAGGACGGCGACTGGCTTTACTGGATCGAGTTCGAAGAAGGCGCGGAATACAAGAAGTGGTGGCGGAGGCCAGTAGCGGGCGGCGCCGACGAACTGATTCTCGACGAAGTGGCGTTGGCGGCGGACAAGAAGTACTTCCGCCTTGGCGCGATCGCGGTTTCGAACGACGGCGCGCGGCTCGCTTATTCGGTCGATGACAGCGGCTCGGAACGCTTCACCGCGCGGATCAAGGTGCTGGCGAGCGGCGAGCTGCTGGCGGACGAGATTCCGGGGACGCTGTCCTCTCTCGTGTGGGTCGCGAACGACACCGGGCTCGTCTATTCGCTCGCCAACGAGCAATGGCGCACCGACAATGCCAGGCTCCACTGGATCGGCAAGCCGCTCACCGAAGACGTCGAGCTGTATCACGAGGACGACGAGGGTTTCCGCGTCGGCAGCTCGCTTTCGGCCAACGAGCAGTGGCTGATTATCGGCACCAGCGACCACGAGACGAGCGAAGTCCGGCTGATTCCCGCTGCCGATCCGCTCGCCGCGCCGGTTCTCGTCCGCGCCCGCCATTCCGGCGTCGAATACGACGTCGATCTGCGCGAGGATGTGCTGTTCGTCCACGCCAATGACACCCACGAGAACTTCCGCGTCGCCACCGCGCCGCTCGCGTCGCCGGGCGAGTGGACGACGCTGATCGAGGGCGACGACGACGTCTATCTCATTGGGTTCGAGCTGTTCCGCGATTTCTGGGTCGCCGAAAGCCGGCTGCGCGGGCTCGACCGGATCGAGCTGCGTTACTACGGCCACGACGACCGGATCGAGCCGATCGCGTTCCCCGAGGCGAGCTACGACGCCGGGCTCGGCGACAATCCCGAATGGGCGATGGATACGCTCCGGCTTAGCTACGAGAGCATGGTCAGCCCCGCGACGGTTTACGATTACGATGTCGCAACACGCCGCCTCGAGGTGCTCAAGGTCCAGGAAATTCCTTCGGGCTACGATGCCTCGCTTTATGCGACCGAACGCGTCGAGATCGCTGGGGGCGACGGCACCGCGATTCCCGTCAGTCTGGTCTACCGCAAGGATAGAAAGCCGGGCGGCCCGCTCCATCTTTACGGCTACGGCGCGTACGGCATTTCGATCCCGCCGGGCTTCTCGACCACGCGGCTCAGCCTCGTCGACCGCGGCTTTGCGTATGCCATCGCGCACGTGCGCGGCGGCGACGATCTGGGGCGCGCATGGTACAAGGCGGGCAAGCTCGAACGCCGGGTCAACACGTTCACCGATTTCGTCGATGCGGCGCACGGGCTGGTCGCGCGCGGCCATACCGCGCCCGGGCGGATCAGCATCTCGGGCGGGTCCGCGGGGGGCGAGCTGATGGGGGCGGTGATCAATTCGGACCCCGAGCTGTGGGGCGCGGTGGTGGCGCACGTGCCCTTCGTCGATGTGCTGGCGACGATGCTCGACGCTTCGCTGCCGCTGACCCCGGGCGAATGGCCCGAATGGGGCAACCCGATCGAAGACCGCACCGCGTTCGAGCATATCCGCGGCTACAGCCCTTACGATAACGTGCGCGCGCAGACTTATCCGCCGCTGCTCGTCACCGCCGGGCTCAACGATCCGCGGGTGACTTATTGGGAGCCGGCCAAATGGGTCGCTAAGCTGCGCGAGCTCAAGCTGGGCGAGAGCGAGCTGCTGCTCAAGACCAACATGGGCGCGGGCCACGGCGGCAAGTCGGGCCGGTTCGAGAGCCTCCACGAAACCGCGGAGGAGTTCGCGTTCATCCTGTGGCAGCTGGGAATCGCGACGTGAGCCCCCGCCACGCCGTGACTTTCACCGCACTACCCGAGCACATCGACGAACTCGGCCACGTCAATAATGCGGTGTGGGTCGATTGGATCCAGCAGGTCGCGACCGCGCATTGGGAAGCGGTCGCCACCCCCGAGCACCGCGCAGCTTACGCATGGGTCGTGACCCGGCACGAGATCGACTACCGCGGCAATGTCGGGTCCGGTGCGACGGTCGAGGCCGAGACCTTCATTCCCGCCCCGCCACAAGGCGCGCGGTTCGATAGGCGCGTCGATTTCCGCGATGCGGGCGGCACAGTCGTGGTCAGCGCGCGGACCACCTGGGCGATCATCGATCGCGTCACGGGCCGGATCGTGCGCGTGCCGGCAGAAGTCGCCGCGCCGTTTGTGCCGTTCGGCGAAGCTTAGGCGGCCACCCGGCGATCGTTCGCGCGGCGGTCGGAGAAATTCTCGAGCCGTTCGCTCATCGTGCGATTGCGGCCGCTGCGCTTGGCTTCGTAGAGCAACCGGTCGCAGTGCGCGTAAAGCGTCGCGAAGTCCGCGTTGACCGCGCTGTCGGCCTGTTCGACCAGCCTCATGCTGGCGGTGACGACGCGGTCGAGCCCGGTGACGTCGGCGGCGACGCGCAAGGGAATCGCATTGCGGCGCTGCTCGGCGCGCGCGGCCGAATCGCGGCCGCGCAGCAGCAGCAGGAATTCCTCGCCGCCGATGCGGATCGCGCGGGTGTCTTCGTCGGGCGCGAGCGCGGCGGCGACCGCGCGCAGCACTTTGTCGCCCGCGGCGTGGCCGAAGCGGTCGTTGACGAGCTTAAAGTGGTCGAGATCGATCACCGCGATGGTACGGAAGCCTTCGCGGTAAAAGGCGGTGAATCGCGCCTCGAGCGCGTGACGGTTGAGCAGTCCGGTCAGGGGGTCGCGCTCGACCGCTTCTTCGAGCAGCCGCGTTTCGAACAGTGCGTGATCGCGCTGACGGCGCAGCACCATGAAGCGATCGACCACCGCCAGCCCGGTGATCAGGATTTCCGCGATGATCGCGAGGTGCTGTTCGAAATAGTGGTCGACCGGCGCGGCGGTCGCGCCGAGGATCGACGCGATACGGTAAGTGCCGACAAGGATCATCGGCAACCACGCGGCGAACTGGAAGCGCACCGCACGGCTCCCGCGCCGCCAGGCCACCGCCATCGTCCAGCAGATGATCGCGATTACCGGCAGGTAGCCCGCGTAATACAGCCGCGGCGCGTAAGCGGCGACGGGGCCATCGGCGACGAGATAAAGCGCGGCAGTAATCGCGATCCACGGCACCGTCGCGCGCATCAGGCGGCGGTGGTGCGGATCGAGCTTGTCGGGTTCGATCACGTCGGCCGCAAACAGCGCGCCGCACGCGACCGCTGCGGCGAGCGTCGTCATGGCGAGGTCGAAGAGCAACGGGATCGACAGCGCCGCGAAGCGGTTGACGAGCCCCGAAGTGACCACGGTCTGGGCGAGCATGAAAACGACCGTGAGCGTGTGCCAGACGATAAAGCGCTGGCGCAGCACGCGCCAGAACGCGAAGTTGAACAGCAGCGGCGCGCATAGCAGCCCGCATATCGCGGCGACGGTAAGTTCGAGCGCGGGCGCGTTTCCGCCCGGCGGCGCGCCGTCGTCGAGATTCGCCTCGGCGAACAGTCCGACATGGCGCGCACCTTCGACTTCGGCTTCGACGCTGGCGATCCGGACGGCGAGCCCTGGTAGCGCGGTGCGCATCGTCCAGCCGCCGGGCGCGCCAGTGAAATCGGCCTCGCCCAGCCGCCGCGTGACGCTTCGTCCGTCCGCGCCCCGCACGGTCAGGGTCATGGCATGGAACCGCGCAAGCCGGGTCGCGAAGAACCGCGGCGCGGGGGCTCCGGCGGCAGGCGTCAACCGCAGCGACGCGCGCTGCGGAACCGCGCCCCAAGTGCGCGCGCCGCACCGCCATTCGGGGCTCGCGCTAGGAAGCGCGAAGCACGCCGCGGCCGGAACCGGCGCCGCGCGCGCCGGCGCGCTCGCCAAGGCGAGCAGCGCGCAGACCACCGCGCCCAATATTCCGATCCAACTCCGCCCCATGCCATGCGGCTAGCGGATCAAGGCTGCGATCGCCTTAACCGCGAGGCTTAAAAAACCCTTTCACCCCAGCGCTTCGGCCACCGGCAAGTGCTCGTAACCGAGCTCCTCGGCGACCGCCTGGTAGGTGACTTTGCCGGCATGGACGTTGAGCCCTTCGGCGAGGTGCGGATCGGCCTTGAGCGCCTTTTGCCAGCCCATGTCCGCGATCCGCAGCGCATGCGGCAGGGTCACGTTGTTGAGCGCATAAGTGCTCGTCCGCGCGACCGCGCCGGGCATGTTGGCGACGCAATAATGGACCACCCCGTCGACCACGTAAGTCGGATCCTGATGCGTGGTCGCGTGGCTGGTCTCGAAACACCCGCCCTGATCGATCGCGACATCGACCAGCACCGCGCCCGGCATCATGCA
>JBBRER010000066.1:0-12969 GCA_038202745.1 Sphingomonadales bacterium | reverse complement strand
CGACCTGCTCGAGGCCAAGGGGCTTTCGACCACGGTTGCCGACATGCGCTTCGCCAAGCCGCTCGACACCGCGCTGATCCGTCGGCTGATGGCGACACACGAAGTGATCGTGACGGTCGAGGAAGCGAGCATCGGCGGGCTCGGCGCGCACGTTCTGACGCTCGCCAGCGACGAAGGCTTGACCGACGCCGGGCTCAAAATCCGCACGATGCGCCTGCCCGATGCGTTCCAGGACCACGACGCGCCTGACAAGCAATACGATCAGGCCGGGCTCAATGCTCCGCAGATCGTCGATACCGTGCTTAAAGCGCTGCGCCACAACAGCGCCGGCGTGGAAGTGGCGCGGGCTTAATGCGGCATGACAAAGCGCCGTTCACCGAGCGCGTTCCAACTTATGACGAGCTGAACTGGCCAGCACTCGAGGCGCTTAGGCGGCTTGGCGGATCTGCTTCGATTGCAGAACATCTCAGTCAGGTCATCGAGGATAACTTGGTGCCGGAAGAAGTGTCGCAGATTCCTCACGGCGAATCAGGTCGATCAGAGCCTGAGTATCGGCTTGCATGGGCTCGTACCGCGCTGAGGCGCTGTGGATATGTGGAGAACAGCTCTAGAGGAATTTGGAGTCTCACAGAATCTGGCGAGCATGCGACCAACGAACAGCTTCGCATGACGATCAACACGTTGCGTGCCCAAGATCACAAAAAGTTCGTCCAAAAGGCGGGCCAGCAACCAGCGGAGCCCGACCAAACCGCTGGCGACTGGAAAGATGAACTGCTGCAAATCCTGAAGTCGATGGACCCCTCGGCTTTTGAGCGTTTGGCGAAGCGTCTCCTGCGCGAATCAGGCTTTGTGAAGGTCGAGGTAACCGGAAAATCGGGCGATGGGGGAATTGACGGCACGGGAATATTGCAACTGAGTTTGATGTCATTTCACGTGCTGTTCCAGTGCGAGCGCTATCAAGGCTCGGTAGGGTCCGGCGCAGTTCGCGATTTTCGCGGAGCCATGATGGGGAGGACTGACAAAGGCTTGATTATCACTACCGGAACGTTTTCCCCCGATGCGCGCAAAGAGGCAACGCGTGACGGCGCACCGCCCATCGACTTGATCGACGGCGTATCACTATGTGAGAAACTGAAGGACCTTGGCTTGGGGGTAGAAGTCAGATTGGTTGAAGAGATTGCATTCAAACCAGAGTTCTTTGACCAGATTTAATCAGCCAACCCACCGCCAAATCCCCGCGGGCACGTACGCCAGCCAGACGTGCGCCCAAGTCAGCGCCAGCCACAGCACAACGCTCACCGCCCATAGCGTCAGCCCGGCGCCGGGTAGGTTGCGCCAGCGCGGCCAGTAGCTGGTCTGGGCTTCCCACGCGCGCCAGCCTTCTCCGATCAGCGCCCGTTTCTTGCGATCCTGCATATGCGCGCCGACCAGCGCGAGGCCGCCGATGGCGAGGCCGAGCACGAGCGTGCGCGAGGTGGGGGCGACGATCATGTGCGCGAGCGCCCAAAGCGCGAAGCCCCACATCATCGGATGGCGGGTAACGCGAAACACGCCGCGCGGGGCTGGCTGCGCGCCCTCGGGATGGATCGCGACGCCGGGCAGCGCCGGATTGCCGCGCAAGCTACCGAGGAACAGCACGAGCGCGATCACGGTTAGCGCGCTGGCGAGCGTCCAGCTGACCTCGTCGTAGCCGCTCCACGCCGCGACGCCGAAGGGCGGGACTTGGCGAAACGCGAACACCAGCCAGGCGAACGTCGCCAGCGCGACCACGCTGTAGAGCCCGAGGAAGCCCTTGGCGCCGGCCGCGCGGACCAATGGCGCGCGCAGCGGGTGCGACAGCGCGAAATGGCTGCCGACGAACGCCGCCGCCGCGGCGATCAGCAACGCGAGCTGGTCGGTCATTGCCCCCCGCCTGTCAGGCCCGGCTGGGGAGAGCGCCCTCGGCGTTCTCGCCCTCGCCGCCGCCAAAAACGCCGCCTTGATCGCCCGGTGTCACCCGGTCCTCGAGCGCATCGAGGTGCATCCACTTTTTGACGAACGGGGAGAGCGCCAGAACCACGACCGAAATCGCGATCGTGATCCAGCCGATCTTCGAATAGATCGCCAGCGTCAGCTCCTTCGACATTTCGCCGCTCTCGCCGCCGGTCGCTTCGCCGATCTTGCCCGCGACGAAATTGCCCACCGCGGTCATGTAGAACCAGGCGCCCATCACGAAGCTGGCGAGCGGAAGCGGCGCCAGCCGCGCCATCGCCGAAAGCCCCACGGGCGAAAGGCACAGCTCAGCAGTGGTGTGGATCAGGTAGAGCAGGAATACAAAGAACACCGGGGTCAGCGCCGCCGCCCCGACCGAGTTCGCGCCCCATACAAAGACCAGGAAGCCAAGCCCGATCTGGGTCAGCGCGATCCCGAACTTGGCCGGAGCCGACGGTTCGAGCCCCTTGCGCCCGAGCCACTGCCACAACGCCGCGAACAGCGGAGCGAACATCACGATGTAAATGGGGTTGATCGACTGGAACAGGCTCGTCGGCACCCCGCCGCGATCGACGTACTTGTCGGTATAAAGGTTGAGACTGCCCCCGGCTTGCTCGAACAAGCCCCAGAACACGGGGTTGAGCGCGATCAGGAACAGCATAGCGAAAATGCGCTCGCGCGGCTTCTTGGGCAGCTTGAACGCTTCGTAAAGCGTGTACCCGAGCATCGCCAGCCCCGAGAGTATCAGCAGGTTCTGGATCACGCCCTGGTACTGGATGAGCATCCAGATCACCGCGACCGCGGCGATGCCGATGCCGTAGAACCCGAACTCGCGGTTTCGGGTAAGCGGCGCCGGTGCCTCGCCGCGTCCGCGCAGCGCAGGGCGACCGATTACGAAGATGATCAGTCCGATCACCATCCCGATCCCCGCGAGGCCGAAGCCGTACGACCAGCCGACCGTCTCGCCCAGATAGCCGACCAGGATCGTGCCGAGCGCGGCGCCGACGTTCACCCCCATGTAGAAGATCGTGTACGCGGCGTCGCGGCGCACGTCGGTCATCCGGTAGAGCTGCCCGACGATCACCGAAATGTTCGCCTTGAGAAAACCCGATCCGACGATGATGAACGACAACGCCGCCCAGAACACGTTGATCGTGGGATCGTTCTGCCCGCCGTTGCCTTCGACCGCCATCAGCCCGTGGCCAAGCGCGAGCAGGATGCCGCCGAAGATCACCGCCCGGCGCTGGCCGAGGTAACGGTCGGCGATCACTCCGCCGAGCACGGGGGTAATGTAGACGAGCGCGCCGTAGGCGCCGTAGATCAGGTTGGATTTGCCGTCCGCGAACAGCCAGTGCTTGGTCAGATAGAGGACGAGCAGCGCGCGCATCCCGTAGTATGAGAAGCGCTCCCACATTTCGGCGTAGAACAGCACGAACAACCCGCGCGGATGGCCGACCACTTCCTCGCTCTTGCGCGCCGCGATCAACCCGCCGATCGCGAGGAAAGCGAACAGCGCGAGCGCGGCGATGGCCGCAATCCAGTCGCCCTCGTTCCAGGTCGCCATGTCCTTCATTGCATCGTCCCCAAGCTGATTGCGCCCGCGTCGTTTGCCGCGCGGCTTTATGCCGGAGAGACTAGCCGCGAAATCGCGCCTCTCAAGCAATATCGTTGCTCGCGCTCGAATGAACCGGGGATGGATCGGGGCTTGCCCGCTACGCTGTATTATGGCAGTGAAGCACCATGCCTGCTCCGACCAGACCCGTCTATCTCAAGCTGCGCGATCTGATCGCTGCGGCGATCATCGATGGGACGTATGCCGAAGGCGCGCTGCTCCCCTCGGTCCGGGCGTTCGCGGCCGAGCAAGGCGCCAATCCGCTGACCGTGGCCAAGGCCTATCAGCAGTTCCAGCTCGACGGCCTGGTCGATGTCCAGCGCGGGGTCGGAATGTTCGTCGCGCCCGGGGCGGCGGGCAAGCTGCGGCGGAGCGAGCGCGCGGCGTTCCTCGCCGAGGAATGGCCGTTGATCCGGGAACGGATGGACCGGCTGGGGATCGCGGCGGCGGACCTGCTCGCCTAGTCCACAGCGCCGATTGCGCAGGTTCATCGGTTCTGGCAGAAGCCCGACCAAGCCGGGGGGCTGGCTGGACCGGTAGCGGAAGGGCGTGCGATGATCAGATCCGAATTGCTGCAGGCGTTGGCCAAGGAAAATTCCGGCTTGCGCGCCGATGAGCTCGACCGCGTGGTCACGTGCTTTTTCGACGAGATCGCGCAGCGCCTGGCGCGCGGCGGCCGCGTCGAATTGCGCGGGTTCGGCGCGTTCTCGACCCGGACTCGCGATGCGCGAAAGGGGCGCAACCCGCGCACCGGCGAGACGGTCGATGTCCCCGGCAAGCGCGTACCCTATTTCAAGCCCGGCAAGGAAATGCGCGCACGGCTGAATACTGATTGATTGTGCTGGGTGCACCAATCGCTTCCGCGATTGGCTTGGCAACACCGGCCCACTCCCCGGCCCGACCACGCATTCAGATGCATGGACCGGGGCCAGCCAAGCTGGCCCCTTGTTGCAAGCCTTGGACGAAGGTCCAAGGCGCACTCGACAAGAAAAGCGCGGACGTGGCGGACTGGTCGACGCCGGGGACTTAAAATCCCCTGAGCCTTGCTCGTGTGGGTTCGAATCCCACCGTCCGCACCAAGCTGCCGCCCCCAGAAGTCGCGGGTTCGCCGTTAGAGAGCTGTTTACCAGATTGGGCTAAGCCCCTGTCTAGCGGGGGTTTGGCGACGGGGGTTGCCACGGGTTGCCCCCGGTGGAGACCGGTATGGGGCCAGCGGCCGAGCTGCGCGGCGACGATCCGTCGCGAGGCGATCCTTCAGCGCCCGGCGCAGCGCCCGGCGCAGCGTCGGAAGCCGCGCCCGAAGTACGCGACGCGCCGCGCATCACGTTGATGCTGCGCGCCGGCAAGCTCGTGTTCGGTGAGGCCGAGTATCTGTGCGTGCTGCGCGATGTCTCGGAAACCGGAATCAAGATCCGGCTGTTCCACCCGCTTCCCGCAGCGCGCGACACCGCCCAGCTCGAGCTTGGCGGCGGGGCGCGCTACCCAATTGAGAAAATGTGGGAAAACGCCGAGGAGGCCGGCTTTCGCTTCGTCGATGGGCCGGTTTCGCTAACCGGCCTGGCCGAAGAGACCGGACCGTTCCCGCGCCGTCACTTGCGCCTCAAGCTCGACGTGCCGGGGGTGGTGAGCACACTCAGCGGGGCGCGGATGTGCTTCGTCCAGGACATCTCGCAATTGGGCGCGCTGATCGTTTGCGACCCGCCGTTGCCGCTCGGCGCGCGCGTGACCGTGAGCGGACCGGGGCTACCCGAGCTTGCCGGGATCGTCCGCTGGCGCAAGCAGGATGCGCACGGACTGGTGTTCGCGCGCGGCTTCCGGCTCGACGAACTTGCCCGGCTCGCAGATTCGCTGCACCGCGGGTCCGAGCCTTCCGCGCCCGCGCAGCAGTTCGGCGCGGGCCGGTGATCCTGCGATGATCGCGCCGCTCCTGCGCATCGCCCGGGAGCATTCCGCGCCATGAGCTTCGCCGAGCGCCGCCGCCCGGCGCTGACCGCCGAGTTGCTTGTACGCGCCGCGCTGGTCTGGGCGGTGGTTGCGCTGATCTTCGTCGCGACCCGCTGGAGCGCGCTCGCGATTGCCGCGCTGGTGCCGCTGGCAGCGCTGTTCGCGGCGATCGTGCTCGCCGCGCGGATCGCGTGGCGGATCTTCGATGCCGAGCTGATCGGCTATACCGGGCTGCTGCTCGCGCTCGCGTTCCCGCTGGCGGCGCAATTCGAGCCCTCGGGGGTCGGGGCGGCGGCGTGGCAGACGGTCGCGTTGCTCGCCGCGCTCAATGGGCTGACCGCGCGCAGCCCCGCGCTCGGAGGATGGATCGCCGGCCTCGCGCTCGGTTGCGGTTTGACCTTCGGACCGCTGCTCGCGCCCGTGGCGGTTCTGTTCGCGGGGGTGCTCGCCTTGCGCTGGCTGATGAACGAACACGAGCGCGATTGGCTGCCCAGCTTGCTGCGCGGGCTCGCGGTCAGCGCGGGCGGAGTTTATCTGCTCCATCGCGGGTTCAGCTTGAGTGGCGCGGGCTGCGGGCTCGATGGGGCCGCCGGGCTCGGCGCAGTAGCGATCGCGATGGCCGGGACGAGCGCGGTCGCGCTTGCTCCGCGGCTGCCCCGCGTGCCGCTGGCGGGGGCACTTGTGCTGGTCGCGCTGGGCGCGGGGGCGACGTGGCTGGCGATCGAGCCGACTTGCGCAGCGCACACTGGATTGGCGCTCGGAGGTGGAACACCGGCTTGGCGCGCGCCGCTCGCCGCCTTGGTCCAGGCGCTGCTTCCGCCGCTCGTCGGACTTGTCGCCGCGTTCAATCTTCACGCGCGCGCGCAAGCGTGGACGCGTGGATTCTGGGGAAGCTACGCGCTGATCGCCGCGGGCCTGTTCGTCTGCGCGGCGTTCGATCTGCGGTTCGCGGCCTTCGCTCAGGCCGCGGCGCTGATTCCACTGGCTTGGCAAGTCCGCCAGTGGAGCCGCGCCGCGCAGAAGCTGCGCTTGCCCGCGCGCCGCGTGCTGGCTTTCGCCGCGACCGCGCTGGCGGTAGTGCCCGCGCTTCCGCTGCTCGCGCTCGAAGCGGCGCTCAGCGGATAGTTTAACGGCTTACGCGGCGCGAAACGTCATCGCGTCGCCGTTCATGCAATAGCGCTTGCCGGTCGGCTTTGGTCCGTCGTTGAAGACGTGGCCCAAGTGCCCGCCGCAGCGCGGGCAATGGACCTCGGTGCGCGGATAGCCGATCGCGAAGTCGGTCGAAGTCGCGACCCCGCCGGGAAGCGGCGCCCAGAAGCTCGGCCAGCCGGTGTGGCTCTCGAACTTCGTCGCCGACGAATAAAGCGCATGGCCGTCGGCCGCGCACAGAAACGTGCCCTTGCGGTGCTCGGTATTGAGCGGCGAGCTGAACGGGCGCTCGGTCCCCTGTTTGCGCAGGATGTTGAACTGGGGCGGGGTCAGCCGCTTTTTCCATTCGGCTTCGGTGAAGCGCACAGGGAAAGCCATCGCGTCGGCGCGACCGCTGCCGCACGCGGCGAGCGCCAGAGTCGCGCAAACCTGGCCGAGCAGGCGGCGGCGGGTCGGGGTGGCGAAATCGGACATCGGGACGGCTCCTTTGCCCGTATATACGGTTAAAGCGGCCGAACGGTTGCTGAACGTCAGAACTTTTCGAGCGTGACCCCCAGATGACGGAAGCCGTGGACGAAGTTGGCGCGCACACGCTCGACTTTGCCCGTCACCTTTGGGCGCATCCGCCGCGCGTGCATTTCCTCGAGCAGAATCCTGAGCTGAAGCTCGGCCAGCCGCGCCCCAACGCAGCGGTGGATGCCGTAGCCGAACGACAGGTGGCGCCGCGCATTCTCACGCCGCAAGTCGAGCTGGTCGGGGTTTTCGAACACGCTTTCGTCGCGGTTGGCGCCGATGTACCACAGCACCAGCTTGTCGCCGGCCTTGATCGCGTGGCCGAACAGGTCGGCGTCCTGCGTCGCGGTGCGGCGCATGTGCGCAAGCGGAGTGACGTAGCGGATGCATTCCTGGACCGCGCCCGGGATCACCGACGGATCGCCCTCGAAGATCGCGCGCTGATCGGGGAAGCGGTCGAGCGCGTGGACGATCCCCGACATCGTGTTGCGCGTGGTGTCGTTGCCGCCGACGATCAGCAGCACCAGGTTGCCGATGAATTCCTGCGGGCTCATATGGCTCATCGCTTCGGAGTGGAGCATCATCGAGATCAGGTCGGGGGTCGGCTCGGCGGCGCTGCGCTCGACCCACAGCCGCTGGAAATAGTGCCCCAGTTCCTGGAGCAGCCCGTGGCGGATGGTGATGAGTTCGGGCGCGAGCCCGATCTCGACATCGCCCGCCCAGTCCGACCAGAACGTCAGCAGGTGGCGGTCTTCCCACGGAAACCCGAACAGCAGCGCGAGCATTCCTGTGGTCAGCTCGATCGAGACTTTCTCGACCCAGTCGAATTCCTCGCCGAACGGCAGAGTATCGAGCGTCGCGGCGGTGCGCGCGCGAATCTCAGTCGCCATCCGCTCCATCTCGGCGGGGGTGAAGGCGGGCGCGACTGTGCGCCGCTGACCGGTGTGTTGCGGCCGGTCCATCGCGATGAACATCGGCAACTGGAAATCTTCCTCGATTTCCTCGGGGCGCTCGCCGATCGTGATCCCGCCGACTTCCCACGACGAGGAATAAAGCTCGGGCAGCGATTCGACGTGCTGGATCGCCTTGATCGTGGTGACGTTCCAATACGGCCCATACGGCGAGGCATCGATCTTGTTGATCGGCGCCTCCTTGCGCATCTCGGCGAAAATCGGCTGCCAGCGATCCTCAACGTAGATGTCGCTGCGGCTGACGTCCCACTTGTGCTCGTGCGCCGCACGAGCCTGCGGGTGCTCGCGCAGCCACTTGTCGAACGATTCGCTCGCCGATGGCGAGGTGCGGTACACGAACGTTTCTTCGGGCGCTCCCTGCGTGGCCATCGTCGGTCCTCTGTCGCCGCACTCGGGCTCGCGGGCGCGCGAGGCGATGCGTTTCTTGTCGAGACTTATCCCGCCGTGCTTACCGGAGAGTCAATAGCCGAACCGGAACGGATGTGGTTCAGACGGGCAAATTTCCGGCCGCCTCGGCGGCATTGGAGGCAAGTTCGGGGATGGGAGACTCGACAACACGCCGCGTCCAGCTGCGCTTACCCCGCGCTGGCCCGCTCTGCATCACCCGGCGCTTGAACAGGCTCGCGCCAGCGCGGACGAACAGCGCGACGCACAGCCCCTGCCAGACGATTGCGGCGAAGTGGATCCACAATCGCGGGTCCTGCGCGGCGCGCGCGAGCATCGCAAAGGGCGAGCTGAACGGAACCGCGATCGCCGCAAGCTCGACCAGGCTCCCCGGCTTGGCCATCGCGTAGCTGGCGAAGAAGAACACCACGAGCTGCATCATCGTCACCGGCATCGACAGCGTCTGAACCTCGCGCACCGTGGTCGCCATCGATCCGATCGCGAGGAACAGCGAGCCAAGCAGCAGATAGCCCATGGCGAAATAGACGATCCCGAGCGCGACGAACGCGGGCCAGCCGACCGCGGGAGCGGTCAGCACCGGCATCGACTTGCCCAGCGCCAAGGCGATCACCCCCCCGGCGCTCGCCCACACCGTAATCCCGACCAGACTCACGGCGAGCATCGCGAACAGCTTGCCCAGGAACACCGCGTCCATCGGGATCGCCGCGGCGAGGATTTCGATGATCTTGTTGCCTTTTTCCTCGACGAGGTTGGAGAGCACCATTCCCGCCAGCAGCATCGTCAGCAGGAACAACAGCGTCTGCCCGACTTGCGCAGTGCCGACGCGGTCGCTGTTCTGGTCGGCGTTGCTCCCCGCGAGCGCGGACAGCGCCACCTCCGGATAATCGGTCGCGCCTTTGCCCTGCGCTTGCGCGGCGACGAGCGAGATCGGCCCTCGCCATTCGGCGATCCGCTCGGGCGATCCGGTGAGCTTGGGCTGCGCGGGAGAACCGCTCAGGACTGCCGCGAGATTGGCTTGATTGCGGCGCATTTCAGCCGCCGCGTCGAAGCTTTCGCCCGGCTTTAGTCGCCGCAGCACGAGAAGGTCGGGGAGCGTGTCGCCGATCCGATCACCCAGCTGGGCGCGTGCCTTGACCATCGCGTCGGCGCCCGCCGCGGTCATCGCGATGCCGAGCACCGGCCGCGAGCTTTCGTGAACCTGCTTGCCGATACCTCCGGCCAATCCGCCGACCAGCAGCGGGAACAGTGGCCCGAGCAGAAAGAAAAAGAAGCTGCGGCTGAACAGGATGGCGGTGAAATCGCGCCGCGCCACGACGAACGCGGCCTGGAGCATCGAGAGCCGGCCGGTGTGCTGGGGGATGCTCATCGCCTCGCCTCCTCGGGCGCATCTTCGAGCGCGCGCGCGGCCGCCTCGCCCGCGATCGCGACGAACGCGTCGTGGAGCCCGGCGCGCTCGATCGACAGCGAGCGGATCCCCGCCTCACCTTCGATCAGCGCGCGCAGCAACGGCTCGATCCCGGGTTCGGGAAGCGAGAAGTACCAGAAACTGCCTTCGTGCCGGGCGTCGGCGGGAAGCGCAGCGCGCCACGCGCCCTCGCTCGCCGCGGTCTCCAGCCGAACTTGCGGACGTATCCGGTCGCGCGCCACATCGACCGCTCCCGCGAACGGGACCTTGCCCCCGGCGATGATCGCTACTTCGTCGCACAGCCGTTCGGCGTGGGCGATGACGTGGGTCGAGAAGATCACCGTGGTGCCGCGCGCCGCGAGGCCGCGAATCATCTGCTCGAGCCTGCCTTGGTTAAGCGCATCGAGCCCCGCGAAGGGCTCGTCGAACACCACCAGCCGGGGATTGTGGACGAGCGTGCCGAGCAGCTGGACCTGCTGCGCCATGCCTTTGGAGAGCTGGCGAATCTGGCGCTCGGCGGCGTAGCCCAGGCCATGCTCCTCGAGCAGTTCGTGCCCGCGGCGGCGGCCTTCGGCGAGCGGCAGCCCGCGCAGCGCGCCGACGAAGGCGATCGCCTCGTACGCTTTCATCGAGGGATAGAGCCCGCGCTCTTCGGGCAGGTAGCCGATCGCGTGGGCGACATCGTGCGGGCGCTCGTGCCCGAGCACGCGGCGAACCCCGGCATCGGGATCGATGATCCCGAGTAGCATCCGCAGTGTGGTCGTCTTGCCCGCGCCGTTAGGTCCGAGAATACCGTAAATCGAGCCTTCGGGCACCGCCAGATCGACCCCGTCGACCGCCAGCGTGCCTTCGAAGCGTTTGACCAGCCCGATCGCTTCGATCGCCAGCGGCCGCGCACCGCCGGCGGGGGCTGCGTTGTGCGTCATCGGATCTTCGCCTAGCTTCATCATCGCCGGGCCTTATCGGCGGGGCGTCAACGGGAGCAACAGCGAACTTGGTTAACGCGGCGGAAACGACGGTCTTCAGGGACGATTTGCTCGCCGAGGCGCGGCGGTTGGGCTTCGCCGCGGCAGGCGTGACCGCGGCCAGCGCGGACTGGCCCGCGGCGGAGCGGCTCGACGCGTGGATCGAGGCCGGGATGCACGGCGAGATGGCGTGGATGGCGGCGCGCGCGCACCAGCGCCGCAGTCCTTCCGCGCTGTGGTCCGAGACGGGGAGCGTGATCGCGCTGGCGATGAGCTACGCCCCCACCGCCGATCCGCTTGCGCTCGCCGCGCATCCCAACCGGGCGCGGATTTCGGTCTATGCGCAAGGCCGCGACTATCACGACGTGATGAAGTCGGCGGCCAAAGCGCTGGCGCGGTGGATGGTGGCCGAAACGGCGAAGCGCGGACTCGGCGAGATCGGGGTCAAAGTCTTCGTCGATACCGCGCCGGTGATGGAAAAGCCGCTGGGCGAGGCTGCCGGGCTCGGCTGGCAGGGCAAGCACACCAATCTGGTCAGCCGCCAGCACGGCTCGTGGCTGTTCTTGGGCGCAATCTATACGACGCTCGCGCTCGAGCCGGACGCGCCGCATGTTACCACCTGCGGATCGTGCCGTGCATGCCTCGACGCTTGTCCGACCGACGCGTTCCCCGCGCCTTACCGGCTCGATGCGCGGCGCTGCATCTCGTACCTGACGATCGAGCACGCCGGGCCGATCCCGCACGAGTTCCGCAAAGCAATCGGCAACCGCATCTATGGCTGCGACGATTGCCTCGCGGTGTGCCCGTGGAACAAGTTCGCGCAAAGCGCCGCCGCCAACCGCGCGTTCCTTCCCCGCGCTGAACTCGCCGCGCCGCGCCTTGCCGATTTCCTCGCGCTCGACGACGCGGGGTTTCGCAAGCTGTTCGCGGGATCGCCGGTCAAGCGCATCGGCAGGAACCGCTTCGTGCGCAACTGCCTGATCGCGGCGGGCAACAGCGGGGATGCGGCGCTTCTGCCGCAGGTGAAGACGCTGACCGCCGATCTCGATCCTGTCGTCGCGGAGGCAGCGCATTGGGCGTTGGAGGAGTTGGGCGGCGGCGGTGCGTGTGCTTCGACAAGCTCAGCATGAGCGGATCTTTTACCAAGACCCGCTCAGCCTGAGCCTGTCGAAGCCTGTCCTGAGCTTCGCCGAAGGGGCCACGCGCCTACCTAGCAAGCAGATTGCGGGCCTGGCTGGCGATCTGCGCAAGCATGGCGGGGCCGACCAGAGCGGCGCTCTGCGCGCGGGCGACCATTGCGCGGAACTGGTGAATCGCGCTTGCTTGCCGGTCGGCCCAGGCGGCGACGACCGCCTCGGGATTGCCCCGCCGGCCCGAAGTGCGGCGCAGGAAATCGAGCCGCATTTGCTGGAAATCGCGCGCGAGTCCCGCCACCAGCAGCCGTTCCCACGGGTCCGAGGGGTTCATTCGCGCGGCGGTCTGCTGGGTCCAATCGAGCCCGAGCCGCGCACCCAGGTCGATGAACGCTCGGGTCAGCACGGTCGGCGCCAGCCCACAATCGCGCGCCAGCTTGGCGAGTCCGACCGCGCCGTCGAGATCGTATAGGTGCGCGACCATCGCCGCGACATCTTCGGGCGCGCCAGCAGCAGCGAAATCGGCGCGCATCCGGTCCGACTGGGTGAGTCCTTCGCCCACCAGCAGGCGCGTCGTCGCTTGCGACAACTCGCGAACGCCCTTGCCGAGGTCGGCGACGAGCTTGGAGGGCTGGAGCGATCCCGCTCCGGCGCGCAGCAGATCGGCGATCTGGACGCGCAGCGCCGCGGCGGCGCTCTCGAACAGCAGCAGCCGCGCTGATTCGATCATCGGCGCGGTCTCGATCGCCTCCCAGATCGCATCCATCCCGAGCAGCCGTTCGCCTGCGACGAACCCCGCGACGACCGCGGCGAGGCTCACGCCTTCCTCCTCGACCAGCTCGAACGGATGGATCAGCCCCATCCGGTTGACGATCCGGTTGGCGAGCTTGGTCGCGACGAT
>JBBRER010000065.1:0-12982 GCA_038202745.1 Sphingomonadales bacterium | reverse complement strand
GGGGGGGGGGCCTTTCCCCCAAGCGGGGCGCCAAGAGGACAAACCCCACCCCAACCCCTCCCCTGAAGGGGAGGGGCTTTTTGGCGCTGTTTGCGCTGGTTATGCTGACCGGCGCGCGCGATCCGATCCTGGTGCCCGAGGTTTCGCAGCACGAGGTTCAGGTTCGCCAGGGCTTCACCGGCACCGAGCTCCTGCTGTTCGGCGCTATCCTCACCCCCGAGGGCACGCGTGCGGGGCAGGACTACGACATCGTCGTCGTGCTCAAGGGGCCGACCCAATCGATCGTGCTGCGCGAAAAGCAGCGCATCGCGGGGATCTGGATCAACGCGACGAGCGCCGAGTTCCGCTCGGCGCCGAGCTTCTACGCGGTCGCCTCGTCGCGCCCGATCGCGCAAATCGTCGATGACAAGACCGCGGCGATCTACGAGCTCGGGCTGCAATGGCTTCAACTCTCGCCGATCGGGGCTTACGACCCCAAGATGCAGACGCGCTTCGCCGCCGGGCTGGTGGACATGATGCGCCGCCAGGGGCTCTACAAGGAGGATGCCGCGGGCGTGAAAGTCAGCGAGCAAGTGCTCTACCAGGCGCGGATCGCGCTGCCCTCGCAAGTCCTCACCGGGACTTACACCGCCGAAACGTTCGCGATCGCCCACGGCCGGGTGATCGCTTCGGCGACCAGCCGGGTCGAAGTCCGCAAACAGGGATTCGAGCTTGCGGTGGCGCGCTTCGCGGACCGCGAGGGCCTGCTTTACGGGCTCCTCGCGGTGACTATTTCGGTCGGCATGGGGTTCCTCGCCGGGCGGCTGTTCGCGCGGGTTTAGCCTTATTTTAACGCTCTTTGCCTAGTCCTGCCCCGTGTCGGAGGCGCTTTTCTTGCGTCCCCGCGATGGGGAACGCGCGAGCATGGATCACGTCAGCAGCAACGGATTTGCCGATGCTCGTCCGGCCCAGCCGGGCGAAGCGCCTGCCGCTGCCGCCGCCGGACCCGACAACGCGCGCGAACCGATCGGCGTGGTGCTCGAGATCGCTGGATCGGGCAGCGCGATCGCGCTCGACCTTCAGCGATTGCAGGAATGCGGCGGGGACGGCGATCCTTCGATCGCGCTGGCGGGCCAGGTCGGCAGCCAGATCAAGATTCGCGTCGGCAATGGCTGGTTGCTCGCCAGCGTGCGCACCCAGCGCCAGGACAGCAAGACCCCGGGCGGCATTCTCGCCGCAATCGACTTCCTCGGCGAAGGTGACGAGGAACGTCTGACCGGGCGCATCCACGCTTTCCGCCGCGGCGTCACCCGCTATCCGATCCCGGGCGCACTGGTCTATCCCGCAACCAGCAATGATCTGCGGCAAATCTACGCCGGCGACGGGCGCGCCAGCGTCGAGATCGGCACCGTGTTCCCGACCAAGGACATCCGCGCCGGGCTCTACATCGATTCGCTGCTCGGCAAGCACTTCGCGCTGTTGGGCTCGACCGGCACCGGCAAATCGACCAGCGCCGCGCTGATCCTCCACCGGATCTGCGAATCCGCGCCGCAGGGCCACATCGTGATGGTCGATCCGCACGGCGAATATGCCGCCGCGTTCCGCACCACGGGGATGATCTTCGACGTCTCCAACCTCAACCTGCCGTACTGGCTGATGAACTTCGAGGAGCACTGCGAGGTGTTCCTCACCTCGACCGGCAACGACCGCCAGGACGACGCCGACATCCTCTCCAAGTGCCTGCTCGCGGCGCGGCAGAAGAACCGGCTCGCCGAGACGATGGGCAAGATCACCGTCGATTCGCCGATTCCCTACCTGCTCTCCGATCTGACCAATCTTATTCAGACCGAGATGGGCAAGCTCGACAAGGCCACCAGCTCGGCGCCGTTCATGCGGCTCAAGACCAAGATCGACGAGATCAAGGCCGATCCGCGCTTCCAGTTCATGTTCTCGGGGATGCTCGTCGGCGATACGATGGCCGAGTTCATCGCGCGGATTTTCCGGATGCCGTCGGACGGCAAGCCGATCTCGATCATCGACGTTTCGGGGGTGCCGTCGGACGTCACTTCGACCGTGGTCGCGGTGCTGAGCCGGCTGGTGTTCGATTTCGCGATCTGGTCGCGCGACGAAAAAACGCGCCCCGTACTGCTGATTTGCGAAGAAGCGCACCGCTACGTCCCCAACGAGAAAAACTCCGACGGCAGCTCGGTCGGGCGTATTCTCAGCCGGATCGCCAAGGAAGGGCGCAAGTACGGGGTCAGCTTGGGGCTGATCACGCAGCGCCCGTCGGACCTCGCCGAAGGGGTGCTGTCGCAATGCGGCACGATCATCTCGATGCGGCTCAACAACGACCGCGATCAGGCGTTCGTCAAGGCGGCGATGCCCGAAGGCGCGCGCGGTTTCCTCGATTCGATCCCCGCGCTGCGCAACCGCGAATGCATCATCTGCGGCGAGGGCGTGTCGATCCCGATCCGCGTCAATTTCGACGAGCTCGAGGAAATGCAGCGCCCGGCCTCGGCCGATCCGTCGATCAGCGAACTGTGGCGCACCTCGGGCGGCGAAGAGGAAATGGTCCAGCGCACCGTCCAACGCTGGCGCGCGCAGGGGCGCTGAGTGCGTTGACCGGGGCCCAGCAAAGGCTGGCCCCGGCCGGTGGTGCAAGCCAGTCACGGATGTGACTGGCGCATCATCAAAGGACTCTTCCGCCACCCGCCGCGCCAATAAGCCGCGAGCGCGAGCACCGTCGAAACCACCGAGCTTATCGGGAACGACAGCCACAGTGCGTCGGTGCCGATCAGCGGGTAGCCAAGCGAGTAGATGCCGAGCCGGACCACGTACATCGAGGCGAGCAGCACGAAGATCGGCGCCCACACCACGCCATAGGCGCGCATCGTCCCGAAGATCACGATGGTCACGCCGAAGGGCAGGAAGCTCCACACCCCCAGCAACTGGATGTGCATAGCGAGCGGAATCGCCTCGCTGCCGCTGCCGAGGAACAGCGCCAGCGCGTGGCGCTCGAACGCGAACAGCACCGCGATCAGCACCGCGGTCATCGCCAGATTGACCGCCGCGCCGTCGAACCCGACGCGGTCGACGCGATCCTCGCGCCGCGCGCCGATATGCTGCGCGACCATCGCGCTCACCGCCGCGCCCATCGCCAGGCTCGGCATCTGGACATAGCTCCACAGCTGGATCAGCGCGCCATACGCCGCCGCGGTCATCAGCCCTTCGCGGTTGATCAGCCCGATCATGATCAGCCCCGCGCCCGAGATCACCAGCATCTGCGCGCCCATCGGCAAGCCTTTGCCGACGATGAAGCCCAATTCCTCGCGCCGCGGGACCAGGTAGCCGAGTTCGCTCCCGCGCAGCCGCAGCGGGAGGTCCTTCGCGTAAATCCACCCGATCATCGCGGTCAGCCCGGTCAGCGTGGCGATCGCGGTCGCGGTCGCGGCCCCGGCGATGCCCAATTGCGGGAATGGGCCGATCCCGCGAATGAACAGCGGGTTGAGGCCGACGTCGAGCACCGCGGCGAGAATCTGGAAATACAGCGGGGTGCGCGCGTCGCCGGTGCCGCGCAGCCCCATCGAGACCATCACCGTCAGCGTCATTCCCGGCACGACGAGGAAGATCACCCGCAAGTAGGCGAGCGCGAGCGGGCGCGATTCGAGCGGCAGCTTGAGCAGCGCGAGCAGCTGCGGGGCGAGCAGCCACCCGGCAAGCGCGACCGCGAGGCTGACCAGCAGGCAGAGCCCGACGCCGGTCCCGAAACTGCGGCGCGCGCCGTCGAGATCGCGCGCGCCGAAGCGCTGCCCGACGCGCACCGTCGCCGCCATGCTGAACCCGAACACCGCCGAGAAGATCAGGAACAGCACGATGTTGGCGTTCGCGGTCGCGGCCAGCGCGGCCTCGCCCATCAGCCGCCCGATCCAAACCGAATTGATCGAGGCGTTGAGCGACTGAAGCACGTTGCCGAGCAGCGTCGGCAACGCGAACAGCACGAGCGTCTTGCGGATCGGGCCTTTGGTCAGGTCGCCCCGACGGACGGCGGCGGCACCGCTCGGCGCGAGGGGGTCGGGGTCAGGAACAGAATCGGCTTCGCTCATGTCCCTCTGGTGTCGCCGTAAAGGTGGATGTGCAAGCGGTCGGACATTCGCACGCTTTCGCGCGCGCACAGCTCGCCGAGCCAGTCGGCGCGGGCGTGAAGCGTGGCGCTGTCGGTGCCCTCGGGCATAAGGAAAACGCGCGCGCGGGGGACCGCGTATTCGTCCGCCAGCGCCAGCGCCTCGGCAGCGTCTTCCGGCGTCGCCACGACAAACTTAAACCATGCTTTAGGTTCGTTCGACCACTCGGTGAGACGCGCTGGAATCCGTGCAAGATCAACGCGATTGCCCGAATGCTTGAGCTTGGGGCTGACGTTCCACTGCGCTACGTGAAGTGCGAATTGAGGGTGCGGGGCGACCGTGCCATTGGTCTCGACTTCGATCCGCATGCCCCCAAGCAACGGTGCCAAACGCGCCAGTGCCGCGCCCTGGAGCAGCGGCTCGCCCCCCGTGATCACCAGCCGCTCCTGCCCCAGCGCGAGGACGCGTGCGGCGACATCGGCCTCGCTCAGCGTGACCTGATTGGCCTTCCGATCGAATGCGCCCGCGCCGGTGAAGCGCCACGTGTAAGCGGTGTCGCACCACACGCAGGCGAGGTTGCACCGCGACAGCCGCACGAACGCGCAAGCCTCCCCGGCGGACGGCCCTTCGCCCTGGATCGAGGCGAAAATCTCGGGCTCGCCGGGAGTGGTGGTGGTTAAAACGAGCGACATCAGCACCTCCCTGGAACGGGGAGGGGGACCATGCGCAGCATGGTGGAGGGGTTTGGCGCGGACGCTCGAACCAGCCACGCTTCGGTATCGGGGCAGAACCCCTCCACCCCCGCCTGCGGCGGCGGTCCCCCTCCCCCTACCGGGGAGGTGCTGGAGCGCACCGTCACCCCAACCGCGCCAACGCCGCCGCCAGCCGCTCGGCCTCGGCGGCGTGCGCGGCATGATCCTCGCGCGCTTTGGCGACGGCCTCGGGCTTGGCCTTTTCGACGAAGGCGGGGTTGGAAAGACGGCCTTCGAGGGACTTGGCCTCCTTGTGCGAAGCGGTCAGCGCCTTCTCCAGCCGCGCCTTCTCGGCGGCGATGTCGATCACGCTCTCGAGCGGGATGAATCCGACCAGCCCGTCGGCAATCACCTGCATCGAGGCTTCAGCGCGCTCTCGTTCCATCCACAATTTGTCGATGCGGCCACCAATCTCGTCCTGCTCGAACCTTTCTTTTGAGATGTAGCGAAGGGCGATTTTGTCCAACCGTGCCATGCGTTTCAGGGACGTCAGGGTTGAATCCACTGTACGGAGTGCTTGATCGCTGGCTTGAGTGATCGTCAAATCGAGTTTCGCAGACGGAGAGATATTCAGGTCCGCTCGTCCAGCGCGGATTTGCTGCACGACGCCTACAAGCCAATCCACTTCCAGCTTCGCCGCTGCGTCCACCGCCGCTTCCGGCTTGGGCCACCTGGCCACGATCAGCTCGTAAGGTCGCGCGCCGAGCTTGCTCCACAGCTCCTCGGTGACGAACGGCATGAAGGGGTGGAGGATGACGAGAATCTGGTCGAGCACCCACCCAGCCACCGCGCGCGTCTCTTCGTCGATCGAGCCTTTGATCAGTTCCAGATACCAGTCGCAGAACGTATCCCACACGAAGTGGTAAATCGCGTTCGCCGCGGCGTCGAAGCGCAAGTCGGTCATCGCCTGATCGAGCGCGGCGAGCGTTTCGACCACCTCGCCGACGATCCACTTGTTGATCGCGCTAGTGGCGGGCGGGGCGGCGACGTCCTGCGAGGCGCCGATCCCGTTGGCCTGGCAGAACCGCGCGGCGTTCCACAGCTTGGTGGCGAAGTTGCGGTAGCCTTCGACGCGCTTTTCATCGACCTTGATGTCGCGCCCCTGGCTTTCCATCGCCGCCATGAAAAAGCGCAGCGCGTCGGCCCCGTATTTGTCGATCAGGATCAGCGGATCGACGACATTGCCCTTGGACTTGGACATCTTCTGCCCGTCGCCCGCGCGCACCAGCCCGTGCAAGTAAAGCCGCTTCCACGGCGGCTCACCCATGAAATGCATCCCCTGCATCGCCATCCGCGCGTCCCAGAAAAACAGGATGTCGAAGCCGGAGACGAGCAGGTCGTTGGGATAGTGCTTGGCGAGCAGGTCTGTCTGCTCAGGCCAGCCGAGCGTGACGAAAGGCCACAGCGCGGAGGAGAACCAAGTGTCGAGGACGTCAGAATCTTGAAGGAGTGGGAGCCGGTTAGATCCGATTGCTGCTTCTGCGTTCCACCCCGTGCGGCCTTCTGAAGCCGGCGTAGCTGACAGGTAAGGCTGGGATTTCGGCCCATAATACTCCTGCGCGCGTGCCAACACGTCTTCATCCCTCTCAGCAACGAAGATTTCGTGCCCGTCTGGTGAACTGCCATCGTAAATTAGGCCGCTTTCCGTCTTCTTCGGACCGAACCAAGCCGGGATCCTATGCCCCCACCACAACTGGCGGCTCACGCACCATGGCTGGATGTTCTCCATCCAGTTGAAGAACGTTTTCTCCCACGTCTTGGGGACGATCTCGATCGCGCCCGATCGCACCGCTTCGATCGGCCGCTGCGCCAAAGTATGCGCATCGACATACCACTGGTCGGTCAGCCACGGTTCGATCGGCACCCCGCCGCGGTCGCCGTAGGGTTGCTGGATCGTGCGCGGTTCGGCGTCGTGCTGGGCGCCGTCCTTGTCGGTGTGCGGGATGAGGAAGCCGGCTTCCTTCATCCGCTCGACGACGAGCGTCCGCGCTGCGAACCGGTCCATGCCGACGAATTCCGCCGGCACCAGCCCATCGGCGGTCTGCACCACCTTGGTCTCGGCATCGAACATGTTGAGCATCTCGCCCGGCTTCATCCCTGCGCGCTTGCCCACTTCGAAGTCGTTGAAGTCGTGCCCCGGAGTGATCTTGACCACGCCGCTGCCCAGCTCGGGGTCGGCATGCTCGTCGGCGACGACTTTGAACCGCCGCCCGGTCAACGGCTGCTCGATCTCATTGCCGACCATTGCGGCATAGCGCTCGTCCGACGGATGCACCGCCACCGCCATGTCGGCGAGCATCGTTTCGGGCCGCGTGGTGGCCACCTCCACCGCGCCCGAGCCGTCTGCGAGCGGATAGCGAAAGCGCCAGAAATGCCCCGCCACTTCGCGAGTCTCGACCTCGAGATCGCTGATCGCGGTCTTGAGCTTGGGGTCCCAGTTGACCAGGCGTTTATCCCGGTAAATCAGCCCCTGGTTGTAAAGATCGACGAACACTTTGGTCACCGCGCGGGTGAAGTGCGGGTCCATCGTGAACTGCTCTCTGGACCAGTCCATCGAGCAGCCGAGCCGGCGCAGCTGGCGGGTGATCGCGCCGCCGCTCTCCGCCTTCCACTCCCACACTTTGGCGACGAAATCCTCGCGGCTGTAGTTGGTGCGCTTGTCCTGGCTTTTCTCGAGCTCGCGCTCGACCACCATCTGCGTTGCGATCCCGGCGTGGTCGGTGCCGACCACCCACAGCGCGTCCTTGCCGCGCAGCCGCTCGTAGCGCACGACTACGTCCTGGAGCGTGTTGTCGAGCGCGTGGCCGATGTGGAGCGAGCCGGTGACGTTGGGCGGCGGGTTGACGATCGTGAACGGCGGCGCGTCGGGGCGGTCGGGGCGGAACAGGCCCTGGGCTTCCCAATGGGCGTACCACTTGGCCTCGATTCCCGCAGGATCGAATGTCTTGTCGAGCGCGCTGGAGGGTTCGCCGGTCATCGTGCGCGCCTTTGCCAGCGCCCCCGCACCCGCGCAAGCGCTGCCCGCCCGCCATCGCCTGGGCTTGTCCGGTTGATCTGGGGAACGGCTTGTCGCCGCGTTCGTTTTACCGCAAACGGGGGCGGCATGCGCGAATGGGCCGATTACACGCTGAAGGACGGCGATGGGGCGGGGCAAACGCTCGCGCTGTCCGGGCCGCTCGTCGTCGCCTCGATCGGGCTGGTCGACCGGCGGCTGCGCGAACTCACCGACGCGGTCGCCAAAGTCGACCTCTCGGGAATCTCCGACATCGACACCGTCGGCGCGTGGACCGCGTGGCGGATCGCGCGCGACAACGATGCCGAGATCGTCGGCTGTAGCGACAAGGCGCGCCAGCTGATCGACGCGGTCAAGGAATCGAAAGGCGCGGGTGCGGTCCGGCCCGAGCGCGGCGGCTTGACCGAGCGCGTCCCCCAAGCGATCGGTGACATGGTCGTCGGCTTGGGCCATGGCTCGATTGGGGTGCTCGGCTTTCTCGGCGCGACGCTGATCGCGCTCGGCCAGCTGATCCGCCATCCCTCGCGCTTCCGGATGAAGGCGTTCGTTCGCCAGGTCGAAAGCGTCGGGGTTTCCTCGCTCGGTATCGTCGGGCTGATGAGTCTTTTGATCGGAATCACGATCGCGCAGCAGGGCGCGGTCCAGCTCCAGCAGTTCGGCGCCGAAATCTATACGATCAACCTCACCGGGCGGCTCTCGCTGCGCGAACTGGGTCCGCTGATGACCGCGATCATGGTCGCCGGGCGCTCGGGCTCGGCCTTCGCCGCCCAACTCGGCACGATGAAGCTGACCGAGGAAATCGACGCGATGCGCACCATTGGCGTATCGCCGATGGAAGCGCTGGTGGTTCCGCGCATCCTCGCGGCGATCGCGATGATGCCGCTGCTCGGTTTCTTCTCCTCGGTGATGGCGATCATCGGCGGCGCGTTTCTGGCCAATTTCGCGCTCGACATCCCGTTCTTCACGTTCCTTTCGCGCATCCAAGAGGTCGTCCCGGTCACCGATTTGTGGGTCGGCCTGGTCAAGGCGCCGGTGTTCGGGCTGATCATCGCGGTCGCCGGCTGCTACCAGGGGCTGCAGGTCAAGGCCAATGCCGAGGAAGTCGGCCTGCGCACGACGATGGCGGTGGTCCAGGCGATCTTCATGGTGATCGTGCTCGACGCGTTCTTCGCGGTGTTCTTCACCAAGGTCGGCTGGGCATGAGCGAGAACGCCGAAGCCGAAGCCGACGCCCGGCTGGTCGAGGTCGAAAACGCCTCGCTCGACACGATTCCCGAGCCGTTCACCGGCGATCATCCGATCGTCATCAAGGGGCTCAAGAACGCGTTCGGCGACGCGGTCATCCACGACGGGCTCGATCTGACCGTCAACCGCGGCGAGATCATCGGCGTGGTCGGCGGATCGGGCACCGGCAAGTCGGTGCTGATGCGCTCGATCATCGGACTGCAGATCCCGCAGGAAGGCACGATCGAGGTGCTAGGGCGGTCGATCACCGACGCCCGGGACGACGAGGACATCGATATCCGCAGCCGTTGGGGCGTGCTGTTCCAGGGTGGCGCGCTGTTCTCGACGCTGACCGTCGCCGAGAATGTCGAGGTGCCGCTCAGGGAGTTCTATCCCGAGATTGTCGACGATCTGCGCCACGAGATCGCGCGCTACAAGATCATGCTCTCGGGACTGCCCGAGGACGCGGTCGCCAAGTACCCGGCCGAGCTTTCGGGCGGGATGCGCAAGCGCGCCGGGCTGGCGCGCGCGCTGGCGCTCGATCCCGAACTGCTGTTCCTCGACGAGCCTACTGCCGGGCTTGACCCGATCGGGGCCGCCGCGTTCGACGAGCTGACCCGCGCGCTCCAGAAAACGCTCGGGCTCACGGTGTTCCTGATCACCCACGATCTCGACACGCTCTACGAGATTTGCGACCGCGTGGCGGTGATCGCCGACGGCAAGGTGATCGCGGTCGGTACGATTCCCGAGCTGCTCGCGCTCGACCATCCGTGGATCCAGGAGTATTTCAACGGCCCGCGCGGTCGCGCCGCGCAAGGCTCGCCCAACCATACCAAACGCGAAACTGCCGCGCTCGGCGAGACGCCCGAAAAGCGTATTCAGCGGGGCGACGACGCCAAGGCGATGGACAAGCCGCTCGCCGCAAGAGATAGGGAATCGTAAGGGCATGGAAACGCGCGCCAATCACGTCTGGGTCGGAGCCGTCACGCTGGCGCTGCTGGCGGCGCTGGCGGCGTTCGTCATCTGGATCGCGCGGCTCAGCAACTCCGATCAGAATGACTACGATATTTTCTTCAAGCAATCGGTCGACGGCCTCGCCAAGGGCTCCGAAGTGGCGTTTTCGGGCGTTCCGGTCGGCCAGATCAAGACCATCGAGCTGTGGAAGCGCGACCCCAGCTTCGTGCGGGTGCGGATCAAGGTCGATGGCGACGTGCCGATCCTCCAAGGCACCACCGCGACGATCCAAGGCAGCTTTACCGGGGTTTCGACGATCCAGATGGATGGCGCGGTCAAGGGCGCGCCGCCGATCAGTTGCAACAACACTTCGTGCCCTGAGGGCGTGCCGGTGATCCCGACGCGTCAGGGCGGGCTTGGCGCGATCCTTTCGAACGCGCCGCTGCTGCTCGAACGGTTGACGGCGCTGACCGAACGATTGACCGCGACGCTCAACGACCAGAACCAGAAGTCGATTCAGGGGATCCTCGCCAACACCGACCGGATCACTGCGGGCCTCGCCGACGCCAGCCCGCAGATGCAGCGCACGCTGCTCGAACTGCAAGTCACGCTGCGTCAGGCGCAGGGCACGCTGGCTGAGTTCCAGAAAGTCGGCGCGTCGGCGAACAACGTGCTCGGCCAGAACGGCAACCAGCTTGCCGAGCAACTGCGCGGCACGCTGCGTTCGGCCCAAGGCGCGGCCGACGAACTCAAGGCGACGCTCGGCGACGCGCGCCCGGCCGCGCGCCAGCTCACCGAAACCACGCTGCCCGCGACCGAAGCCGCGATCCGCGATCTGCGCGCGACCACCCGCGCGCTGCGCGAAGTCACCGAAAAGCTGAACGACCAGGGCGTCGGAGGCCTGATCGGCGGGCCCAAGTTGCCCGATTACAAGCCATGAAGGACCTGCCGATGCGCCGTCATTTCCGCTTCGCCGTCCCCGCGCTCGCCGCGCTCGCGCTTTCGGGCTGCCTGAGCTTCGGCCCCAAAGTGCCGCCGACGCTGTTTTCGTTCACTCCCGATCATGCCGCCCCTGCCGGACAGACCACCAGCGGCACCGCGGGCAGCGCGATCGTCGTGCTCGAACCCGAGACCGACCAGCGGCTCGCCGTGACTCGCGTCGCGGTTCAGGTCGATGCCTCCAACGTCGCCTACGTGAAAAAGGCGATGTGGTCGGCGCGGCCCTCGCGGCTGTTCCAGAACCTGCTCGCCGAGACGATCCGCGCCAAATCGGGCCGGCTGGTGTTCACCGACGCCGAAGCCTCGACCTCGGGCGCCGTGCGGCTTGCCGGGCGGCTGCTCGACGCCGGGTACGATGCGCGCACCGGCGCGGTGATCGTGCGCTACGACGCGGTCCGCGAAACCGCGGGCAACCAGATTACGACGCGCCGCTTCGAAGCCAGCGAGCCGGTCGCCAAAGCCGATGCGGCCCTCGTCGGCGCCGCGCTCAACCGCGCCGCCAACCAAGTCGCGGGGCAGGTCGCGGACTGGATTTCCTAGGAACTAACTGCCGCTACGTTTCCGCCGCGTGGCCCAGCCCTTTTTGGCGGCCGCCGAGCGATCGGAAGGGCTCCGTCCCGATCCCGATTGCTTGCCGCCGCCGCTTTCCTTGTTGACCGTCGCCCACGCGCGGCCTTCGGCTTCGCTTTTCGAGACGCCGCGCTTTTCGTAGCCTTGCTCGATATGCTCGGCCTGGCGCTTCTGCTTGTCGGTGTAGCTGCTCTTGTCGCCGCGGGGCATGGCCGGTCTCCTTCCGCCCTGCAACGCCGCGCGCCGGTCAAGCGTTCCGGCGGCGTCAGAGCAATCGCGCGAACCGCGCGGCAGCCTCGAACGCGGCGCGGCGGCGAGCGCTCCGCGCGGCGGCTTCGGCGTCCTGGCCCCATTGCTCGGCCTGGAATGTCTCCTCGAGTTCAGTTGCGAACCACAGCGCGTCGATGTCCGCGTCCGGATCGAGCGCGGCCAGCCCGGCGAGGAGCGAGGCGGTGAGCGTGGTCAACGTGGTCAGCGCGGCGAGATGGAATGGATCGAGCGGCTCCAGCGCGGCTCCGAGCCGCGCAAGCGCGGCGGCGGGCTGGGGCCGGTGGACGACGCCGGAGACGCGTTCGAAGGCGATGTCCCAGCGCGCCTCGGCGGCGGCGACCAGCGGCTCCCACGCCGCAAGCTGGCGCGGGTGGAGTGGATCGTGCGGTGGCGCGCGATAAAGCAGCGTGTCGGTCTCGGCGTACGCGAGCAGCGTGGCAATCGCAGCAGCGCGCGCGGGGGCGACGCTATCGATCGCGTAGTCGGCAAGATCGCGCAGCATGAATGCCGAAGCGTCGACTCGTTCGCCTTGTGCGGCCCATTCGGCTGCAAGGGCATCGGCGAGAGCGGCGCTGGGCAGGACTTGCGCCGCGCCGCCCTGCGTCTTGACCGCGCGGCCGTCGAGCATGACTTGCCAGCCTTCACCGACGGGAGCGACCGAAGCGTCGCGCCAGAAGCGTTTCACTCGGGCGGACTCTTCCAACGCCGCGCGAGCAGCACCGGCACCCACGCGAAGGCGAGCAATCCGATCAGCACCAGCGCGATGCCGATCGTGCCGGGCAGCGCAAGCTTGCCCGCGATCGCGCCGAGCCCCGCGGCGATCATCACCGCGCCGCCGAGCCGGACGAGCTGGATCGCGAAATAGCGCGGGACCGCGGGATCGTTCGTCATTGCAGCAACTCCAGCAAGTCGGCGGGGGTGGCGGCGACCGCATCGGCCCCCGCCGCGATCAGTTCGGCGGCGTCGTGATAGCCCCACGCAACCCCGATCGCGCGCACTCCGGCGGCGCGCGCCATCGCCATGTCGTAGTGGGTATCGCCGATCATTGCAGCTTCGCTCGACGCCGCGCCCGCTTCCGCGAGCGCGGCCTCGAGCATCGCC
>JBBRER010000064.1:0-12990 GCA_038202745.1 Sphingomonadales bacterium | reverse complement strand
CTTCGAACGAAGCCGCAGTGTGCGTCGCGTTCAACGCGCCAGTCGGTGCGATTTTGGGGCAGCGCCCCGCCTTTGAGTTCGATTGCCGGGCAGCTCAGGCGCTCGGCGAGTTCTTCGAGCCCGGCCCACAGCGAATCGGTCGGCGTGCCCAGCACGCCCCCGCCGACCCCGAAACCGCTTGCCGACAGCACTCGTCCGAACAGCGGTGAGTGCGCTTCGGTCAGCGGCAGCAGGGCCGCGATCTCGCCGCCGCACTCGCTCAGCAGGACATGCGCGGCGTTGCCCGTGGCGCGGGCGGTGGCGCGGAGCCAGTCGAGGCGGTGGAACGCCGTCGCCTCGGGGACACGCGCAATGAACGCCTCGATCCGGCGCACCTCGTCCGGATCATTCAGATCGGCGCGGCGCACCGCGCTGCGTGTGATGGCGAAGGGCGCGTTCATGCCGCGGCGAGTTCGGTCGCCAGCGCGCTTTCGCGAAGTGCCAGCACGTCGATCCGGCCCCATTCGAATTCATCGAGCAATTCACGCAACTTGCCCGCCATTGCTTCCAAGTTGGTGTAATGTCGCAGACGCGAGCGCAACGAGGCGCCCGGCACCCGCGGCTGCGCCGGATCGATCTCCCACGGGTGGAAATAGAACACCGCCGGGCGGCAATCGCGGCGGTTGACCTGGCGGATCGCCCAGCGCGAGAACGCGTAGGGCAGCACGCGGAAAAAACCACCGCCGCCCGCCGCGAGCCGTTTCCCTGCAAATTCGGCGGTGGTCACCGGCAACTCGATCAGCGGCGACCAAGCGAGCGGGCGGAATGCGAAACGCGGCGCGTCACGCCAGCCGTAGTGGTCGTGCGTGACCGGAGCGACGCTCGAGCTGTACGCATAGCCTTGCTCGGCGAGCACCATGTACGCCCACGGGGTGCGCCGATCGATCGAGAAACTCGGCGCGCGGTAGCCGGTGATCGCGACCCCCGCCGCGTCCTCGATCGCCTTGCGGGCCTTGTCGAGATCGGCGGCGAAGGCGTCACGTCCGAGCGTGAACACGCGCGCATGGTCCCAGCCGTGGCTGGCGAGCTCGTGGCCCTGCGCCGCGATCCGGCGCAGCAACGCGGGATGACGCTGCGCCACCCAGCCAAGCGTGAAGAACGTCGCCTTGACCTCGGCGTCGGCGAACATCGCGAGAATCGCGTCGCAATTGCGCTCGACCCGGTCGGACAACGAATCCCAGTCCGCGCGGTCGATCACGCCCTCGAACGCGCCGACCTGGAACCAGTCCTCGACGTCGACCGACAGGCCGTTGACGATGCGTTGAGCCACCGCTTGCCGCCTCGGCTCAGGCGGCGACGCGCTGGCCGTCTTCGGCCTCGATCCACTCGATCAGCATCGTCAGCGTGTGGCGAATCGTGCGCTCCTGTTCGAGCGCGCGCGCCTCGAGCGCGGCGAACTTGGCTTCAAGCTCGAGCAGCGCTGAATGTGGCTGCTCGGGGGGCGCCGCCGCATCGCGCTCGTTGGCAAGCTCGATCACCGCGTGCTGAAGCTCGCAGATCTGCGCGTCGCGCTCGGCGAGCAGCGCCTGGACCTGGTCGAGCGCGACCTCGGGCACGGCCGCGACCGGCGCTTCGGCGCGCGCAACAGGTTCAGGCTTGGTTTCGAGCGGCTTCAGTTGAAGCGTGCCGTCGACCGCCAGCTCGTCGAGCACCGCGGCGAGCATCGCCCCGTCGATCCGCGAGCGTTTATCGACCGAACCCAGCAGCAGCAACCGGTTGCAAATCTGGTTGATCCGCCGCGGGACCCCGCCCGAGGCTTCGTAAAGCCCCGAAAACACACGTTGGTCGAATGCCGGATTGCCGGTCCATCCGACCAACCCGAGCCGGTGCTCGACGTACGGCTGGACTTCGGCGGCGTCCATCGCCTCGAGGTGGTGCGCGGCGATCACCCGCTGGCGCAGCTGTTCGAGCTCGGGATGATCCTGGATCATCGTGCGAAACTCGGGCTGTCCGAGCAGCAGCGTCTGGAGCAGCGGATGCGCGCCCAATTGGAAGTTCGACAGCATCCGCAGCTCTTCGAGCGCGCCGATCTGGAGGTTCTGCGATTCATCGACCACCAGCAGGCAGCGCCGCCCGGCGCGCGCTTCGTCGTGAAGGAACGCCTCGATTGCGCCCAGCGCGCTGGCCTTGTCGTGCCCCTCGACGATCAGCCCGAAGGCCTGCGCGACGACATGGACCAGTTCCTCGCTGTCCAATGCGCTGGTGACGACTTGCGCCGCGGTCAGCCGCGCCGGGTCGATCGTCGCCATCAGGTGCGCGACGAGCGTCGATTTGCCCGCGCCGACCTCGCCGGTAATGACCACGAAGCCTTCGCCCTGGGCGAGCCCGTACGAGAGGTAGGACAGCGCCTTGCGGTGCGTGAGGCTCTCGAAATAGAACGCCGGGTCGGGGGTCAGCTGGAACGGCCGGCCGGTCAGTCCATAGAAATCGTCGAACATCGTTCGTCTCCATCCGGCTCAGAAGGTGTACCTGAGGCCAAGCAGCGCCGAGGCCACCCACTGGTCGTCGATTGTGTCGCGGCTCACTCCATCGATGCCCACCGCGGCGGTGCCGGTCAGGCGGTGGCCGAAGTTGCGCAAGTAGGCCGCGCTTGCGCCGATCGCGGTTACATCGCCAGCCAAGGCGTCTCCGCTTTGGAACCAGTTGGCGCGCACATTGGTGGCAAAGCTCGACTGGCGGTCTATCCGCCCGTCGAGATAAGCCGAGACCCAGGTGTTCTCGTCGATGGTGCCGTTGGCGAGCGCGAGCACCGTGCCCGGCGCGGCGATGAACTTGTGCTGGTCGTAACCTGCGCCGATACCCATCTGAATCCGGCGCAGGTTGACCGAATAGCTCGCCATCACCCCGCGGTCGCGGAACACGGCGGAGCGCAGCGATCCGATCGCGCCCGACAAGCAGCCGTTGCCCGTCGCCGCGGCGACGCAGCCGCCGATATCTCCGGTGAGCGGATTGCGCAGCGCGGTGAAGTCGCTCGAAAGCCCGGCGAGCGCGGTGTTGAGCGTGCTCCCGAAGCCCGAGACCGCATCGTAAACCGATACGTTGAGGCTGCTGCGATGGTCGGGCGCGTATGCGAAGCTGCCGAAATAGGTCGTGCTGCCATAGCGGCGTCCGACATGGGCTTCCAAGGCAGTGCGGCGGCTGGGGCGCCACAGCACGCCGGCGTCCCAGATCAGGCCCTCGACATCGTAGGCAAGCACGCGCGGCGCGGACTTGTCGGTGACGAAGCGGCCGTCGGGGCCGATCACCGCGTTGCCCGAAGCGTCGCGCACCGCGTCGCGGCTCGAAACCTGGACCTTCTCCCAGCCGACTCCGCCGACGAGAGCGAGATCGCGCCCGACCGGCAGCGTCACGTCGCCGCGAACGTGAACGTCGCTCACGCGCTGATCGAGATTGGAGATATCTTCGCGCGTCGCGCCCGCCTCGGCGGCGAGCCCGACCGGGAGCACGTCACCCGCGCGCGTCGCGGCGCGAACCGCCGCCATGTGGCTGACGCTGTCGTCGAACAGATCGGCGCGCGCACCGACCGGGGCGTTCGGCGAATCGACGCGAGTGTAACCGAGCCGGTAGCTGCCGTTGACCGCGACCGCGCCGAAATTGGCCGCGACATTGGGTCCGGCGTAAGCCGAATAGACCTGGGTCACGCTGTCGCCCACCGCGAGCGGCGAAAGCACGCCCGCGCCACCCGCCTCCACCCGGGTGCGGGTAGCGAGCGCGCCTGCATCAAAGGTCAGTGTGTGCGGAACGATTGCGCCGGTGTAGCGCGCGATCCCGCTGACCGTATCGGAGTCGGCGATCCGCGTGCCGCCATAGCCGAAGCGGCGCTCGTAGCGCAGCGACAGCGATCCGGTGTTGTTGCGCCCGGCGACCGCGGTGTCGACCCCCGCCGCGACGACCGAATACGTCACTGCGTCGTTGCCGGGCGCGAGTTCGACTTGCGCGATCTGTTGAAACTCGAGGTACGGCGCGACCGCGACGTGCGGCTTGCGCGCCGCACGGTGCGGGGCGTCGCCGTCGGCAGGCGCGGCGTCATCGGCGCCCGCTTCGGCATTGCCGCTGTCGTAGTCGAGCCGCTGCGCCAACGCGCTGTGCGGCGCACACGCGAGCAGCACCGCAGCGAGCGCGGCCGCGCGGCCAGGAAAGCGGTTCGCCATGGTCATCCCCCGTATCCGTAATAGGCGCCGAAGCGCCGCCCGCTCGGGCTGAAAGTCGCCGCGTTGAGCAGGAGCTGGATCTCGGAGCAGCCCGAAAGCAGCGAGACCGCGTCTTCGAGCGCGCCCTGGCCGGTCTGGTCGCAGCGCGCGACGAGCACCGCTTGGGCGGCGTGCTTGGCGAGCTCGGCGGCGGGCGATGCGGCGAGCGCGGGCGGCGAATCGAAAATCACGAAGCGGTGGGGCGCGCCCTCGACCAGCCGATCGAGCACCGTGCGGGTGCGCGAGCTCGACAGGTATTCGCTGTCCGAATTGGTCATTTCGCCCGCGGGCAGCACCCACAGCCCGGCGATATCGGTCCCGATCACGCAATCGGCGACATCGCGCGACGGATCGGCGAGCGCGTCCATCAACCCCGGACCGCCCGGCAGCCCGAGCGCCGAAAGCACCGACGGCTTGGCGAAATCGGCATCGACCAGCAGGACTTAGGTTTCCTTCTCGGCGGCGATCGCCAGCGCGAGATTGAGCGCGGTGTACGTCTTGCCCTCGCCCGAATGCGGCGAGCAGATCAGCACGCGCTGCGCCTTGGAGCCCATGCCTTGGCGCGCCAGTTCGGCCGCGTGCTGGAGCAGCTGGCGTTTGACGATGCGGAACTCCTCGAGCAGCGCGGTGACGCTGCCCTCGGGCTGGATCAGGCCTTGCGCGCGCAGATGCTCGCGGCTGACGGGATGGCGGACGCCGCTGAACTGGAGCGGACGCGCGATCGGTACGGGGACGGACGCCGGCGCTTGTTCGACGACTTCGGGAATGACGACTTCGGGGGCCTGAACCTCGACGACGGGCTCGGCGGTCCGGCGCTGTCCGCGCCCGCGCGGTGCGCGCAACAGTTCCTCGGGGATCGGCGGGGGCGCCATCCGCACCAGATCGTGGTTGCGCACGACCCGTTCGATCAGCGACGGCTGGGTCGGCTCGCGGTCGCCTTCGGGCAGCGGGATTTTTGTCTGTTGGGTCATGCCAACGCCCCTCACGCGACCATGCCGCGCTGGATGAATTCGACCGCCAGCAGCAGCACGAACAGCCCGGCAAGCGCGCTCGATCCGGCGTAGAACCACTTCATCCGCCGCTTGCGATGGACGCGCGCGGCTTCGGTCAGCGTATGCGAGATCGTTCCGAGCACGGGCAGGCGGATCGCGCGCTCGAGCTTGGCCGCGGTCGCGAAAGTCGAGCGCAGCTGGCCGATCGCGAACGCCGTGCCCGCGCCCGCGCCGAGCCCGAGGATCAGGATCGCGAGCAGCAGGATCGGGCGATTGGGCGCGTCCGGGGTGCGCGGCAGCGCGGGCGGTTCGATCACATCGAACCGCGCGCCGCTGCGCTCGGTCTCGACCGAACCGCGCAAGCGAAGCGCCTCGCGATCGGCGAGAAGCTTGTCGTATTGCTGCTTGAGCACGTCGTAATCGCGGTTGATCCGCGCCTGCTCGGCGGCGACCTCGGGGTTCGAAATCTGCTGCGCGGTGACTTGTGCGATATCGGTCTGGACCGAGCCGCGGCGGCTAGAAAGCGCCTGGACGTTGGCTTGGCGCTCGGCCTTGATCGACTGGAGCGAGCTGTAGGCCGGGTTGGGCATCCCGCCCGCGCCGCCTTCGGCCGCGGCCGCGGACTTGAGCGCGGCGACCTGGTTGCGCGCGGCGATCACGTCGGGATGGTTCTCGGTCAATCCGCGCGCGCGCATCGCGTTGAGGTCGGACTGGGCCTGAGCAAGCGCGCCGCGCGCGCCGCCTTGCGGGCCGCTTGCGGCAAGCGTCGCCGGGGTTCCCGCGAGCTGACCGTTGATCGCGGCGAGCGCGCTTTGCGCGGCGGCAAGATCGGCGTCGATTCCGCGCAGTTCGGCCCGGCTCGCCTCGAGCCGCTGGATCACGCCGAGCCCGCCGCTCGCCAGCATCGGGTTCTGGGCATCGAACTGGAGCCGTTTCTGCTCGGCGCTTTCCAGTTCCTTTTGCCGCTGGACGAGCTGTTGATTCATGAACTCGAGCGTGCCAGTGACTTCGCCGCGGCTGCTGCCGAGGTTTTCCTCGCGGAAAATGTCGATCATCTTCTGGACGACATCCTGCGCCAGCCGGGCGTTCTCGGCATCGGACAGCGAGCCCTCACCCGAGGTCGCGCTGATCGCGAACAGGTTCGGCTGCTCGCTCTTGACCGAAATCCGCTTTGCCAGCGCGAGCACCGCGGTTTCCATGTCCTTGGGGGTTTGGACGCCGTCGACAAGCCGGGTCGCGCGGATCACTTTTTCGAGGTTCTGCGCGCTCGTCAGCGTCTGCTGGACGCGGTCGACCTCGCGCTTGCGGTCGCCTTCGCCCATCCCGATCTGCTCGGCCACCGGATCGTAAACCTGGACGAGGATGCGCGCTTTGGATTCGTACTTGTTGGGGACCAGCGCGAGCACCAGCCAGCCCGCGAGGCACACGGCCCACGCAACCCCGAGCGCCAGCCAGCGCCGGTGCCAGACGGTGTGCAGCGCCGCGCGCAGCTCTTCGTAGATCTGGTTCATCGCCCCGCCCCACGCGCCTCAGAACGAGCTTTCGGGGATGATGATGACGTCGCCCGGGGCGAGCAGGACGTTGGCCTTGCTCTGGCCCTTCCTGAGCAGATCGCCCAGCCGGATCGCGTATTCCTTTTGCGCGCCGCTGGCCTTGTCGTAGCGGATCAGCTTGGCGCGGTTGCCGGCCGCGTATTCGCTCAGGCCCCCGACCGCGATCATCGCATCGAGCAGCGTCATGTTGGCGCGGTAGGGCAGCGAGCTGGGCTTGTCGGTCGCGCCGACGACGCGGACCTGCTGGCTGAACGTACCCGAGAACTTGTCGACGATGACCGAGACCAGCGGTTCCTGGATATATTGCGAAAGCTGGAGCTTGATGTCTTCCTGGAGCATCGACGGGGTCTTGCCGACCGCGGGCATGTCGGTGATCAGCGGCGTGGTGATCCGCCCGTCGGGGCGGACCTGGACTTTGGCGCTGAGCTCGGGATTGCGCCACACGAAGATCGACAGCTGGTCGAGCGGGCCGATCACGTAGTCCTCGCTCGGCCCTTCCTGGGTGGCCACAAAGGTGGCCGGGGGAAGCTGCGGGCCGCTCGACGTGGTGACGCAGCCGGAAAGGGCCAGGCTGGCAAGCGCGCATGCGGCGAGCAGGCGGGAAGCGCGGCGGTAAGACATCGGGCATCGTCCTTCGCTGTCGGCCCAGCCGCCGCGCGAGGATGCCCGTCCTCGCCGGCCGCCCGGCCAGATGCGGCGGTTGTCCGCCAAAAGGGTGAACATTGCGTTAGCCTTGGCAGGCATTTCGCGGTTTTCGGGGAGTTTTTCGGCCCCGGTCCCGATGCGGGACGAGGTGCCGCGGGTTCGTTAAACCAGCATTTCGCGCGCCGGGCCGTGGCCGAGGAACGCCGCCGGGCTGGCGCTCGCGCCATAAGCCCCGGCGCAGAACACCGCGACCAGATCGCCGACTTCGGCGCGGGGAAATCCTGCCTTGTCCGCGAGCCGGTCGAGCGGGGTGCACAAGCAGCCGACAACGCTCGCCACTTCCTCGACTGCCGCGCCGAAGCGGTTCGCGATCGCCACCGGGTAATTGCGCCGAACGACGGTGCCGAAGTTGCCCGAGGCGGCGAGCTGGTGGTGCAGTCCCCCATCGACGATCAGGAAAACCTCGCCGTGGCTTTCCTTGCGATCGACGATCCGGGTCAGGTAAACCCCCGCCTCGCCGACCAGATAGCGGCCGAGTTCGAGGCAGAATTGGGTTTCGGTGAGGACGCTCGGCAAGCAAACCATTTGCTCGGCCAGTGCAGTGCCGATGTGGTTCAGGTCCAAAGGCGCGTCGCCCGGAAAGTACGGTATGCCGAACCCGCCGCCGAGATTGCAACGCGGCAGCGCCAATCCGCTCGCCTCGGCGAGCCGCGCGGCCAGCGCCAGCGTCTGCGCCTGCGTCTCCGCGATGGCGCTGGCGTCGAGGGCCTGGCTGCCCGCGAATATGTGAAACCCGCGCCATTCCGCGCCTTCGGCGGCAATCCGCTTGACCAGCGCGGGGACGCGCGCGGCATCGATTCCGAACGGCTTTGCCCCCCCGCCCATCTTCATCCCCGAGCCCTTGAGGTCGAAATCGGGATTGACCCGGATCGCGAGGCACGGGGTCTTGCCCAGTCGCGCGCCGATAGCGAGCGCCCGATCCGCCTCGCGCTCGGATTCGAGATTGAGCGTCGCCCCGGCGGCAATCGCTGCTTCAAGCTCGTCGTCGCGCTTGCCTGGCCCGGCGAAACTGATCCGCGCGGCATCCACGCCCGCCGCCTGAGCGATCCCCAGTTCCCCGCCCGAGGCGACGTCGAACCCGTCAGCGAGCTGAGACATAACATCAAGAAGTGGCTGATATGGATTTGCTTTCAAAGCATAATGCAGGTCAATACATTTCGGCATCGCGGCGCGCAGATCGCTGACGCGGCGGCGAATCATCGCGCCCGAATAGACGAACAGCGGCGTGTCGCCTGCCTCCGCGACGATTTGCGAGGCGGTGCGCCCGCCGACCGCCAGTTCGCCGTCGAGGGTTTCGAAACCCACTGGGATAGGCCCGAGCGGCTTCACGCCGCCAACTCGCGCGCGAGGCCGGTGCGATCGAGCTTGCCGTTCGGACCGAGCGGCATCGCATCGCGCCAGTGAATGGCTTTGGGCTGCATAAAATTGGGCAAATCCTGCAACAGCTTGCGGGGAAGTTCTTCCGCGGCGTTAGCGATACCCGGCGCCGCCCGAACGAACAAATGCACCGCTTGCCCCAAGCGTACGTCCGCAACGCCCACCGCCGCGGCCTCGACCACCAGCCCGGTCGCCAGCGCGGCGTTCTCGATCTCCTGCGGGCTGATCCGGTTGCCCGCGCTCTTGATCATCGCATCGCGCCGCCCGGCAAAATAGAGCAGCCCGTCGCCGTCGCGCCGCACCCGGTCGCCCGACCACACCGCGGTCCCGCCGCGGCGCGATGCTGCTGGCGCCGCGCGGAAACGCTCGGCGGTGCGCGCGGCGTCGCGCCAATAGCCTTGCGCAACCAGCGGGCCGCAGTGAACGAGTTCGCCTTCCTCGCCGTCGCTGGCGACCGCGCCGTCGTCGCCGATCACCAGGATTTCGGCGTGCGGTATCGCCTTGCCCATCGACGTCGGGCGGGAATCGACCAGCGCCGGGTCGAGATAAGTCGAGCGGAATGCTTCGGTCAGCCCGTACATCGGGAACAGCCGCGCGTTCGGGAACAGCGCGCGCAGCTTGCGCACCAGATCGACGGTCAATGCCCCGCCGCTATTGGTCAGCCGCCGCAGCTTGCCAGCGGTTTCGCGGGGCCATTCGAGTTCGGTCAGCTGGACCCACAGCGGGGGCACCGCGGCGAGCGTGGTGACGCCATGGCGCTCGACCGCCTTCATGACATCGCGCGGGGTAAGGTAATCGAGCGGGATCACCGCCCCGCCCGCGAGCCACGTCGAAAAAAGCTGGTTCTGGCCGTAGTCGAACGCCAGCGGGAGCACCGCCAAAGTGCGGTCATCTGCCCGCATTTCAAGATATTGTGCGACGCTCTCAGCACCCAGCCAGAGATTGGCGTGGCTGAGCATCACACCTTTGGGCAGCCCCGTGGAGCCGCTGGTGTAAAGGATCGCGGCAAGCGCGTCCGGATCGGCGTTGGACGGCGCGAGCGGATCGGCACGTTGCGCCTGCTCTAGCGCCTCACCTTCGGCGACGACCGCGCAAGTGCCGGGCACGTCCCCCATCTCCAACGTCGCCAATCGGGCTGGAGTCGCGACCAGCAAGCTGGCGTCGCTGTCCGCAAGGATATGGGCGACTTGCGCACGCTTGAGCAGCGGGTTGACGGGAACGTGGGCCAGTCCGGCGCGCGCCGCGGCGAGCGGGACCAGGCAGGTCAGCTTGCCCTTTGCCGCCCAGCTCGCGATCCGCGCGCCGGGTTCGGGGACTTGTTCCTTGAGCCAGCCCGCGAGCCGCGCGACACTTTCCCTTAAGTCCTTGAAGCTAAGCGTACGCTCGCGCAGAATCAGCGCGGGATCGCCGTCCGCGCCGATCAGCGCGAGATGGTCGAGCGGCCGGATCGTGGCTGGGCGGACGGCGGACACGGGGGCGATGGCTCCGGCAGGGGGACCGACAAGTGATCGCCGTCACCTATCACGACGATCTTAACGAAGTGCAAGGCGACCCCGCGCTGGCCGCGCTGTTCGCGCGCCAAACCGCGCCGTTCGACCGGCTCGAATGGTTTACCGGGATGGCCGAAGAGTGCGCCATGACGCCGTTGTTTGCGGTTGCGCGCGCGGAGCATGCCGCCGCGGCACTGGCGTTGACCGCCGCTGGCGGACACCCGCGCGCGCTTACCAACTGGTACACGTTTCGCTGGCGCCCGCTCGGCGACGATCTGGCGCTGCTCACCGCGCTCGCAGTTGACCTTAAGAAGCGGGCATGGCGCGTGACGCTGGCCCCGCTTCCCGCCGAGGACGGCAGCGCGACGTTGCTCGCAACCGCGTTCCGCGCGGCCGGCTGGCGAGGCGCGCTCGAGCAGTCGGACGTCAATCACGTATTGCTGGTCGCCGGGCGCGGCTACGCCGAATACCTCGCTTCTCGCCCGGGCCAGCTCAGAACCACGCTCAAGCGCAAGGCGGGCAAAGTGAGAGTCGCGCTTCACGACAGCTTCGACGTTACCGCTTGGGCCGACTACGAGGCGGTCTATGCCGCGAGCTGGAAGCCCGAGGAAGGCTCGCCCGCGTTCCTGCGCCGGTTTGCCGAGGCCGAGGGCGCGGCCGGACGGCTACGGCTGGCGATCGCCTATTCGGACGGCCGCCCTGTCGCCGCGCAATTGTGGACCGTCGAGGGGGGCACCGCCTGGATCCACAAACTCGCGCATATCGAGGAGGCCAAGTCGCTTTCGCCCGGCACCACGCTTACCGCCGCGCTGATGGAGCGCGTGATCGATCGCGAGCGCGTCGAACTCGTCGATTTCGGCACGGGCGACGACGCTTACAAGCGCGACTGGATGGACGCCGTCCGCCCGCGTTACCGGCTCGACCTGTTCGATCCCGCGAGCCCGCGCGCCTGGCCGCATCTGGCGCGCGCCGCGCTGCGCCGACTTGCTCGGGGCAACGCGCGTGTTTAGAGTGTGCTGCACCGCAGCAGGGGAGCTTTCGGGGGCAATGCGCAGCGATACCGACCGCAAGCTTCGCGGAATCCTTACCGATGTGCTCGGGCTGAAACCGGGCCAGGCCGACAGGTTCGAATCGTCCACCGGACTGTTCGGCCACTTGCCCGAGCTCGATTCGATGGCGGTGGCGGGGCTGCTGACCGAGATGGAGGACCGGCTCGACATCGTCGTCGAGGACGACGAGGTCGATGGAGAGCTGCTCGAAACTTACGGCGCGCTGCTCGCTTTCGCCGAGGCCAAGCGCGCCGCGTGAAGGCCGCGAGCTGGCCCTGCCCGCAGCCCGGCGGCGAAACCGCAGCCGAATTCGCGCTCGTCGCCGATCAAGCCCGCCCACGGCGGCTGCTGATCGTTCCCGCGCTGTTCGAGGAGGCCAACAAGCTGCGGCGGCTGACCGTCGAAGTCATGCGCCGGCTCGATGCGGCAGGGATCGACTGCTTCCTGTCCGATCTGCCCGGCTGCAACGAAAGCGCGACCGAACTGCGCGACGTCGCGCTGAATGACTGGCGCGCTGCCGCCACGGCCGCCACCGCACATTTCGCGGCGACACATTGCCTGGCGATCCGCGGTGGTGCCCTGATCGCGCCGGATTTGCCGGGCTGGCAACTCGCGCCTCCCCGCGGGGCTATCCTCCTCAAAGGCCTGTTGCGCGCGCGCATCCTCGCCACGCGTGAAGCCGGGCGCGAGGAAACCAAGGACGCGTTGCTGACCCAGGGCGCGCAGCATGGGCTCGAGCTGTCGGGCTATATGCTCGGTCCCGCGATGCTCGCCGGGCTGCAAGCGGCGGTGCCAACCGGCACAGCGACCGTAATTGCGCAGGACTTGCTCGGAGGGAGCCCGCTGTGGCTGCGCGCAGAACCCGATTACGAAGCCGCGCAAGCCGACGCGCTCGCCGCGATCGTCGCGGTGGGGCTGGCGCAATGACGCGCCGCCATCTGAGCTTCGAGTGCGAGGGTGCCGAGGTGTGGGGCTCGCTCGATGCCGCGCCGGGCGCGGCGGGATTGCTGATCGTCAGCGGCGGCAACGAGGTGCGCAGTGGGCCATGGGGCAGTCAGGCGCTGCTCGCCGCGCGGATTGCCGCCGCGGGCTTCCCGGTGTTCCGCTTCGATCGCCGCGGGGTGGGCGACAGCGAAGGCGTCAACTTCGGCTTTAGGCACAGCGCGCCCGACGTCGCCGCCGCGCTGGCCGCGTTTCGCGCTGCTGCACGGCAAGTCCGGCGCATCGTCGGCTTCGGCAACTGTGATGCGGCGAGCGCACTGATGCTGGGGAGCGGCTCGGGTTGCGACGCACTCGTGCTGGCGAACCCGTGGACGATTGAGAACGAGGCAGCTCCCCCGCCCGCCGCCGTGCGCGCGCATTACCGGGCGCGGCTGCGTAACCCCGGAGCAATCATCCGCCTGCTTACCGGCAGAGTTTCGCCGCGGGGCCTGCTCGGCAGCTTGCGCCAGGCCGCTGCGCCGCCGCCCGCCAACCCGCTCGCCGCCGAGATGGCCACGGGACTCGCGGGCTTCCCCGGCCCAACCACGATCCTCCTCGCCGAGCGCGACCGCACCGCACAAGCATTCCTCGGCGAATGGGACGGTGTCGACCCG